>JAKOTZ010000004.1 GCA_029776995.1 Candidatus Hydrogenedentota bacterium | reverse complement strand
AAAAATCTGGTGGATAATGCCCTGGCGTCTATGATGGCGGATCCTGTTGCTGATAATGCGCGCAAATCCAGGCGGCAGCTAAAAAGAGAAATGCTGCAGGATATGGGAATTCGTTCCGGCGCGGGGGGTGGAGTGGGTCCGGGATCGGCCGGGGGGGCTAATGCGGGGGGATCCGGCGGGGGCGATGTGGATGGCCTGCCTGGTAACATTCCCCGTAAGGAATCTCCTAAGGCATCTCCGATAGATCCCCGATCCCTGCAGTTGGCGCAACAGGCGCGGGAAGCGCAAAAACTGGGCAACTATGAACAGGCGCTGGACCTGTACCGGCAAAGCATCGAGACAGACCCGAAAAACAGGACAGCCTATCAGGCCCTCGGCACGCTGCAGAAGAAGCTGGGGTTATACCAGGATGAACTGGCCACGTATCAGCAGTGGGCGGACGTGATTCCCGGTGACCCAACGGCCAGATACCTCATGGCTGACGCCTATGCCAGAAATGGGGCGAACGACCTGGCGCTGCAGCAGCTGGAGCAGTTCCTGGGACTTGCCGGCGATGACCTGCGCGCCTATCCCATGGCAGCGGATCTGTACCGCCGTATGGGAATGCCCGACGCGGAACAGGCGATTCTGGAGCAGTGGGTTGCGGCGGCGCCACAGTCCCCGGACGCGCTTGGCGCCCTGGCTAATAACTACCGGCGGCAGGGCAATTACGCCGCGGCGGAGCAGACCTATACCGATTTGCTGCAGATGCGTCCTGAAGATACCGAAGTCCGGGCGCGGCTCAGCGCGCTGTATCAGCAGCAGGGGCGGTATTCAGAAGCGCTGCAGCTCTTAGATGAAGCCGTGTCGATGCGTCCCAATGACGTGCGCCTGCTCAGCCAGCTTGCCGAGGCCCAGCGGCGGGCAGGGAATATGGAAGGGGCCATTGCGGCATACCAACAGGTTATCGCCGCCCAGCCGGGATCCGAGGCGGCGATCAACGCGGAGCGGAATATTACCCGGCTCGAGCGGCAATTAGAACGGCAGAATGCCCAGCCGGCTCCAAAACCGCGTCCGCCCAAACCGCCTAAATCCTCCTCATGATCCGTCGGCTGAACTGTCATAAAATTATTTCGGAGGTTCGTTATACTTTTACGGGAATTTTTGTTTTGGGAGTACGTGCCATGTCAAAAGGTCAGTTAATTCTTATGGTGCTGGTGCTGGTCATTGCGGCTGCCGCGGGAAGTTTGATTTTTATGGGGGACAGGCTGATTCCGCCGGCTGTTCCGCCGGAGGTTAAGCCTGCGGCAGACCGCCCGGACACGGGCAGCGCGGCCAAAAACACCGTAAATCAGGATTTGTCTGACACCGCCCTTCCTGGGCCGATGAATCGGGCGGATACGGGAAACAGCAACGCGTCCGCGGATAAAGCGATCACAGATTCCAACGCTAAAACGGCCACTGCCCCCACAAAGCCCCAGGAAAAACCGACCAACATAGTTGCAACCGATACGAAAAAGAACAAGCCGGCGCCCGCGCCTAAACCGTCTGCGCCTGTTCAAAAACCGGCTGGAAACAAAGGCGCTGTTAAACCGGCCGCGGTGTCTCCCGGTGGGGGCATTTTGGAAGAGGCGGGCGCTGCCGTTAAAAGTGGGGATTATGACAAGGCTTTCCGCCTGTACGAACAGGCTATCCGCACCGACCCAAAGAATCCAAAGGCCTATCAGGATCTGGCCGTACTCCAGCGCCAGCTGGGAATGCTGGATGAGGAGGTAGGCACCTACCAGCGCTGGATGCAGGCCATGCCGGATGATCCGACCAGCCGCTATTTTATGGCAGAGGCGTATTCCAGAAACGGTGAATTTGAAACGGCTAAAGAATGGCTGGACCAGTTCGTGACCATGTCCAATGGGGATCCCCGGTCATTCCCAATGGCGTCTTCCCTGTATCAGCGCATCGGCGTACCGGACGCCGAACAATACATGCTGGAAACCTGGGCTCGCAATGATCCCAAAAATCCCAGCGCCCAGATTATGCTCGGTGACTATTATCAGCGCGCCGGAGACTTTCAGAATGCGGAACGTGCTTTCCAGCAGGTGGTTAACCTGAAGCCGAATGATCCGTCCGCCCTCTCGCAGCTTGGCAACCTTTACCAGCAGATGGGACGCCACGAGGAGGCGATCCAGCAGTATGAACGGGCCCTGCAGCAGAAACCGGATGATTCCGTGCTGATGTCCCGGATGGCAAGCGCCTACAGGGACATGGGAGATATCGAGAGCGCCAGGGCGATTTACGAGCAGATCATTGCGACAAAACCCGGAACGCCGGATGCGGAACTTGCTGCGCATAATCTGGAACGGTTGCAGGTTGCTCCGTGATAGATTGAGTTATGTTCCTGATAACGCCCCATTGGGTTGGCGGGCGCGTTATTCCCGACCATTGCCCTGGACGCCGCGCTGTTTGGCGTAATCTCCCAGGGCATCCCGCAACAGTTTCCGCCCGCGGAACAGCCGCGACATCACCGTGCCCAGCGGACAGCCCATGATGTCGGCGATTTCTTTGTAGGACATATCCTGAAGGTCTGCCATGATGACGGCATTCCTGAAATCCGGTGGCAGGGATTCCAGCGCGTTGCGTACCGGATCGTCCAGCAGTTCCAGCAATTCGTCCACGTTATTTTCACGTGGTTCAATAAATATTTCCGGATCCGGGAAGGACTCCGGTGCTGCTTCAAATCCGCTGAGCTCCACTTCGACCGGCCGCCTGGTTTTACGCCGGTACTCATTAATAAATATATTACGCAGGATAGTCAGCAGCCAGGCCTTGATGTAGGTGCCTTCCTTGAATTTGTCATGGAACCGCAACGCTTTGACAAACGTATTCTGTGTCAGGTCTTCAGCGTCAGCGGGATTGCGGGTCAGGCGGAGCGCCACCGCGTACAGCATATCCACGTGTTCGAGGACCTGCTGTTCAAATTCCCGGGACCGTTTTGACCTTGATTCGCTCACTACACTAACTGCCTATATACTAAATATAAGTTGCAAGATGATCCTTCATCTCCCTGCTTGACCGGCTCAAAAAGTTTATCAATTCAGTCTGATTCCAGTCAATCAGATTTTTATAACCAGGGCTGCCCCCCATCGCTGACGGTTCTTAATGGCTCTAAAATCGGTTTGCGAGGTAATTTTGCCGGATTTTTTTTGCAAAACTGCGAAAATTTTTGCGTAATATCCCAATTTATATGCAGGAAAGTCTTGACAATCGCTTGAAGGTTTAATACAATACTTGTCAAGAGTTTATTTTCAAATGAGGATTTAGGACCCGTCAGGGTGACCGTAAGGACGGTGTTATCCTGCCGGTCTGTTAAATGGAGAACGGTCAGCTGGTGAGGAAAACGTGGTGGCGCCGGCGCTGAAAAAGAGAGTGGTACTGGATATTGGATCCAGTGCGGTGCGGTTTTGTGAATTGTCCAAAACAAAAACCGGACTGCAGGTGACCCGTTTTGTTCAGCGTGAATTTGATGCGGACCCCGCGCTGGATGAGGAAAAGCGGCGGGAATTGCGTACCAAAACCGTTCAGGAAGTAATCAAGGAAGCGCGCGCGAAACGGGGGAAATTAGTTCTGGCGGTGCCGGGCCAGTCCGTCTTTACGCGGAGCAGGACCCTTCCTCCTGTGCCGGAATATCGGGTCAACCAGATTGTCCGCTACGAGATCCAGCAGCAGATCCCCTTCGGGCTGGACCAGATTGCCATGGACTACCAGGTCCTGGGACGGAGCGAACAGGGTGGATACGATGTTCTGATGGCGGCGATTAAAGTAGATGTGGTGGATAAACATCTGGAGAACATTGCGCCGCTGAAACGTTCGGTGGCATGGGTCGACATTGTGCCGATGGCCGCGTACAACTGGATGCGGCAGGCTGGAGAGTTCGGGTCTTCTTCTGAATGCGTCGCGCTGCTGAATATCGGGGCGTCGACGACAGATCTGGTCATAGAACGGAATGGGCAGTTCCGGTTTACCCGCCCCATCGCGTTTGGCGGGAACGACATCACAAAAGCCATTGCCGACGCGTTTAACATGGATTTCGCCACGGCGGAGAAGCTGAAACGGGAGCGGGCATTCGCGCCTACCGGCAATCCCCAGCGGGATGGGCAGGGCGGCGAAGTAATCGGGAAGGCGCTGCAGCGTCTGGTGACGGAGGTGACGCGGTCATTTTCCTATTTCCGGTCTCTTCCGGGCGGGGGGACCGTGAACCGCGTGGTGCTTGCCGGCGGCGGCGCGAAACTGAAAAATCTGGCCGCGTACCTGCAGCGGCAGTGGAACATAGAGGTTCGCGTTGCAAACGTTCTGAATGGCGTTTCGATAGCCCCCGGAGCCGAATCGATCCGGGAAGTGGCAGAACAGGCTGCTGTGGTGCTGGGGCTGGCGTTACGGTGTGCCGCGGCGGCTCCCCTGACCTTTGATCTGATTCCACCCAGGCTGGTACTGGCCGCGCGCCGCAAAGAACAGGCGGTGTACTGGGCGCTTTCCGTGTGCGCGGTTATTCTTATTTTCTTCTCCATGGTACCCGCGGAACACAAAAAGAATATTTTGGTAAAACAGCGCATCGAGGAGTTGAAAAATATTATCCGGGCCTATGATCCTGAGCTGGTTCAGCGGATTCGCCCGGGATCGCCGCCGCCGGTATCGACCCTCAACGAACAGTTGGCGCAGCGTAAAGCGGCTGTCCGGCAGGTTGAAAATCAGGTTAAAGCACTGGATATGGCACGACGGCAGCGGCGGTTCTGGATGGATGAACTTTCCCTTGTCGCGGATGCCAGGCCGGCTACGGGTGGGATATGGTTCGCGTCAGTGGAAACCACCGTGGTGGATGATGCGGCGGCAGGTGGGGCACCGGGGCAACCGCCCCAGCCGCGGGGTGGCGGACAGGATACAGGCAGGATGCAGCGCGGATTTCCGGGCATCCAGGGCCCTGGCGGGGCTGCCAGGGCCGCCTCGGGACCCCGCGCGGGGGGAGCTGCTCCGGGCGGTCCCGCGCCGGCCGGTCCGGGCGCGCAGCAAAATGTTGAGACTCGTTCGCAGCCGATTCCCAACGGCATGATCATCAAAGGCTACGCGGAAACGGATACGGCGCTGACCCAGTTCATCAGCGAATTGAAGCGAATTTATCGGCAGATCGGCGCGAACGTGTATCTCTCCGTGCAGGATGTGATTTACAGTGAAGCCTCCGTACAGGCACAGCCGTGGAATGTCCTTTACAATGCGCCTTTGGCAGGCGCCGGTGGAGGCGGCGCCGGGCAGCAGCAGGGCGCGGGTGGAGCCGGGATTTTTTCTTTTGAAGTCACGGTGAAATTCCGGCGTTCCCCGCAGCCGCCGTCTCAACAGGAGCAGCCTAAACCCGGAGGGGCCGGCGCATGAGTTCACGCACGGTCGGCATTATCGGCGTGGTTGTGCTGCTGGCGGTTTTTGGCGCCTTGGGCGGCGTCTGGCTGATGTTTGTTCAGCCCATGTTTGACCAGTACAAACAGGATGAACGCACCCGGCAATCCCTGGAGGAAACGCTGGACAAATTGCGTGAGACCTTTGCGGGATACAAACCGGAGCTTATGCTGGATTTGTGGCAGCGGAGCCTGCAGCCGTGGCGGGATGCCCGTGAAGAGCGGGCAAAGTATTTCAATCTGGCTGACTGGACGAAATACGAAGGCCAACCCGAAGAAGGCCGGATGAAAAAATTCTGGTATTTTGACGAGATTAACCGCATCGTCAAAGAGTTTTACGAGAAAGTGTATGCCAAACGGGGAAATTATAATGCGTTCCCCAAGAATCCGCTCGATATGTTTAATACGCCGGGTCAGCAGCAGTATCAGACGCGGGACATAACCGATAAAGAGATCGCTGATAACCTGTCGGAGCTGACCTTCGGGCTGAAGATGTGTGAATTCCTGCTGGAGCATAACGTGACGCAAGTCAACGATATGGTACTCTGGCCCGCCTGGATTTCAAAAGATCACGCGGAAATCCTGGGCATGAAAACCGTCGGCATTGAGTGCGTGATGACAATGCGCGACCTGGCAAAGCTGATGGATGATATGCGCACGGCGGACCGCTATTTTTCCGTCAACGCCATCAAAATTACCTACCCCTACATTGCATACAATGTGGAGCCTCAGTTAAACATCTCGATGATTGTCAGTCAGGCAAATTACCTGAAACGCAAGGTGGAACAGAGCGAAAAGGCCGCCGCGCCGGCTGCCGGCGGTCCAGCCGGACCGGGAATGCCTCCCGGCGTGGCGGGGCGTCCTCAGGTGCAGCAGGCTCCGGTGGAAGAGCCCAGTGCTGTCAGCAAGGCGTGGAAGTGGTTTAAGAATAATGTGCTTTATATACACTGAACACATAAACGGGTTGAAACGCTCGGGATAACGGCGATTTGGTAGACAAACTGCAGAAAATAGGCGCGTGGCTGTGGCGTAACAAAGAACGCGCGGTACTGCTGGTGATGCTGGTCATCCTTGGATACCGGGGTTACCAGCTGGTATCGCCGCCGCCAATGCCCAATTGGCCCAGGCTGCAGCCCCCTAAGCCGCAGCTTCCGGATGACCTTTCGGAACTGGCGGAACAGAATGTTGAACTGCCTCCGGTGCCGTCACCCCGACCGCCGGCCGATGTGCCGGAGCCCTATGCTTCGCTGTATCAGAAAAACCCATTCTGGTATTATTCTGGCTCCGGATCTTCTCAGGGAGAGCAGGAAATTACCGTTGAGCAGCTGAATATCCAATTGCTTAACATACAGCAGGTGCAGGGGAAATGGCGCGCGCGGTTGCGTACAACCAGCACGACCAAATGGTACGACGAAGGGGAGCAGTTTGAGGAATTTGAAGTAATCCGGATCAATCCGGATGACAAAACGGTGGAGATCCGTTCGGAAAGATACGGTCGTAACTTTACACTGCAACTGAACCGGTGAGACAGGCTTATGTTCATGAACACAGCGATGAAAATGCAAGCCGAAACGGCCCGGAGCAGGTCCCGGGAACAGCGGGAGGAACACAGCATAATGAGTACTTACGGAAAGCGCTGGATCGGTTATGGGGGCGTCTCGGCCCTTCTGGCGGCTTTGGCGCTCGGAATGTTTTCCGCGGTGGCCCAGGACGGCGCGGCCCCGCCACCTCCCGCGCAGGAAGCCACGGATGCGGCGGCAGCGTCTGCGCCGGTTGCGGGCGGAGACGCGTCTGCCTTGCCGGAAGATGAACAGTATTACCGTCGCGGGGTTGAGCTGTACAAGCAGGACCTTTTCCGGGAGGCGCTGACGGAATTCAACCGTGCGCTGGCCATTAACCCCAATCACGAGGAAGCCCGCAGGTTCCAGGAAAAAGCCAACGCCCGGTTGCAGGAAACCATGGCCGGGATAAGCGGTCCCGCGCTGTCTTTCGAAACCATTGACCCGGAAACTATCCGGAAACAGGGGGAAACGATTCCGCCCAATGCCAGTGAAGTCAAGCGTGAACGGATCAGGAACCTGCTGGATACGGCTGCCCGCTATATGGAAGCGGAACGTTATAAAGTTGCGGTGGAAATCTACAGCAATGTCCTCCTTATTGATCCGAACAATCCTGAAGCCAAAGAAGGGCTCCACAAAGCTACGCTGGGGGCGCGCGCCCAGAATGTGGCAGAGGAAGAAAAAGGCATCCAGCAGGACCGCGCGATGATCCGTGAGTACATAGAAAAATCAAAACGGCTTCCTGAAGGGGCTGACGCCACCGGGATCAAGCCGTACAAGTTCAGCGTGCCTGAAATTGAAGAGCGGATATCAGAAACTAAAGAAAAGAGCGCTATTGAAACAGTTCTGGAATCACCGGTCAGCATCGAATTCGAAGACATTCACCTAAGTGAAGTGGTTAATTTCATTTCGGACAGTTGGGATATCAATATCGTGATTGACAACCGGGCGGTAGAGCCCCCGGCCAAAGCGCAGCCCCCGCAGGGCGGGGCGCAGCCGGGCCTAGGAGCGCCGGGAGCGCCGGGCATGCCGGGAGCTCCGGGTATGCCCGGAGCATTTCCGGGGGCGCCTGGCGCTTTTCCCGCCGCGGCTGGAGCCCGTCCGGGCGCAGCCCCCGCGTTCGGAGCCCCCGGAGCGCAGCGTCCCGGCATGCCGGGATATGGCGGTCCCCAGCAGCCCGGAGCCCAGGGGACGGTGGGAACCTCTTATGACGCTGTTTATGGACCGAAATCGTCGGGGATTATCCCCTACATTAACATGAAAAACGTAAGTCTGGGAGAAGCCCTGAAAGCCATGTTGCGGCCGTTGGGTCTGGACTATGCCATTCAGCCGGGATTCCTGTGGATCAGCAAGCCGGAAATTATCCGCCGTGAGACTTTCGAAAAACTGGAGACCCGTTATTACGAGTTGCGGAACGCCGGTTCAGAAACCCTTTACAAGCTGGTGTTGCGTAATCGGTTCGGAGGTGCCGGTGGTCGTATGGGCGGCATGATGGGTGGTATGGGCGGTTATGGTGGCGGCATGATGGGCGGCATGGGTGGCATGATGGGTGGCATGGGGGGTTACGGTGGCGGTATGATGGGTGGTTATGGTGGTGGCGTGGGCGGTTATGGTGGTGGCGTGGGCGGTTATGGTGGTGGCGTGGGCGGTTATGGTGGCGGCGTGGGCGGCTATGGTGGCGGCGTGGGTGGTTATGGTGGCG
>JAKOTZ010000001.1 GCA_029776995.1 Candidatus Hydrogenedentota bacterium | reverse complement strand
GTGATTATGGTGTTGCTGATCTGGGGACACACGATTGTCATGCGCAACAGGGTAATAGAGAGCTTTGTTACGACTGCCCGGGATATTTGCCTGATGACGGAGTCGGTCCGTGAGGGCATGGAAGACAAATGGGCCAAAGGTGTTTTCAGCGTGGATATGTTACGCGAGAAAATGGCAGCTGGCGAGAGGGATCTGGCCCTGGACATGGTGCCTATAGTGACAGCCTGGCGAACTGCGATGGCCAAAGCTGAAGAGGGAGGGTATACGTTCAAGGTTCCGAAGTTCTATCCCCGAAACCCAAAAAATGAACCGGATCCGATTGAGGCGGATGTGCTGCGGACGCTTGAAAAAGGAGATATTTCAGAGTATTCCCTTGTAGACCGTGAACTGAATGCCGTGCGGTATTTTCGGCCGGTTAAGCTGACGGAATCCTGCTTGATCTGCCATGGGGATCCGGCAACCTCTCAGGCGTTGTGGGGCAATGACCAGGGGCTGGATCCAACCGGCGGCAAAATGGAGAATTGGAAGGCGGGTGAAGTCCACGGAGCGTTCGAAGTCATTCTGTCACTGGAAAAAGCTGACCAGGAAATTGCCGCAAGCGTCCGGAAAGCGCTTCTGGCTGTCGCGGTCGGAATTATTATTCTGACGCTGGTCACCTTCCTGATCATGCGGATTATCCGGAATAAAGTTGAGGGACCCATTGCCGCGCTGATTTATCAGTTGCGGGAAGGGGCTACCCAGGTGGCCGGCGCGGCCGGACAGGTGGCCGATGCCAGCGGCGCCATGGCTGAGGGCGCAACGGAATCTGCCGCTTCGATCGAGGAAACCAGCGCGTCCCTCAGCGAGATGGCCTCGGTGACCCGACGAAGCGCTGAAAGCGCCGCCGAGGCGGACCGTCTGGCGGAACAGGCCCGTCAGGACGCCGAACGGGGGCGGGAAGCCATGGAACGGATGGGCGGCGCCATGGCGGAACTGAAAAATTCGTCTGACATGACGGCCAGCATTGTGCGGACCATTGATGAGATCGCGTTCCAGACCAATCTGCTCGCGCTGAACGCGGCGGTCGAAGCCGCCCGGGCCGGGGAGGCAGGCAAAAGTTTTGCCGTGGTGGCGGAAGAAGTGCGGCGCTTGGCCCAGCGCAGCGCGGAAGCGGCCAAGACCACTTCCGGCATGATTCAGGAATCCCGGGAAAAAGCCGACCAGAGCGTTCTGGTGTCGGAGGAAGTGAAGGAAGCCCTGACGGCGATTCTGGATCGGGTGGCCAAGCTGTCCACACTTATTCGGGAAGTCGCGCGGTCATCGGACGAGCAGTCCAAAGGAATCGAACAGATAACAGCTGCTGTGGGACAACTTGAACAGGTAACCCAGGCCAATGCCGCTAGCAGTGAACAGGCTGCCGCCGCCAGTGAAGAGCTTTCCGGGCAAGCCCGGGAACTGAGTGATATGGTGGAATCGCTGCTCCGGATTGTGGGTTCTCAGAAATCTGCCTGACGTCTTGACGGTTCTCCTGTGTTGTTCACTCCGGGGATTTTGTGTCCCTTTGATACCTTATGCGCCCGGTTTCTGTCTAGATTTCAACAACGGAGGCAGCAGTCTGCTCCGGGGACGCTTAATTATCCGCGTCAAAAGACGTAACGTAACCTGATTTTTTAAAAAAGATCGGCGGAGGTTCTGGAGAACCTCCGCCGTTTGCCAGGTTTTCGGGTTTAATGCTTAACTATTTTTGGCTCGCCTGCTGGAAATAACAGCTCCGGAAAGCGCCAGCGCGGCGCCCAGCAGGCTGTACAGCGCCATGCCGCCCGCCGGGATGCCCTGGTCATAGTACAGCGTGGCCGGTCCTGCGGTCACCGACTCGAAGTCGTCACTGATGACCACGTCGTAAGTGCCCGCCTGGCTTTCCTGGAAACTGGTGAACACGAGCGTATGGGTGTCCGTGCCCACGATGCCACCGCCATCCGTAAGCGGAATGAATGCTTTGCTTCCGTCATCCTTGTGCCACTGATAGCGGATGGTTCCCAGTCCTCCGTCCACGAGCACCTGCCACTCGAACCGAGTCCCCCGGATAACCGTGGCGTCGGCGATATCCTGCGTTACGGTGAGGTGTCCCGCGATCTGCAGCTGGCCAGGCAGTGAGTTAACAGAATAAGTGTCTCCGCCTGGAGTGTATTCATCCGTAACGGTAACGGTATATTCATACACGCCAGCCGGGAGGGTGGAAGGATCCACGGTGCAGGATACCTCGGAACCCGTGATGGCGCCGCTCGCAATATCCGTCACCGTATCGGTGGCCACGTCGCGCTGACGCCACACATATTGGGAAGGATTCAGGCCGCCGCTGACGATCGCGGTGAACGTGACTGGATTGGCGCTGCCGAGGTACCGGACGGCCGATCCGGGCTGGCTGACGGACAGTGCCGGCGTAACCAGTACCGTGAAAGAAGTCTGTGCGGTACCCGCAATATTGGCCGCCTGTACAGTTACGGTTTCCGGAGAACCGGTCGTGTAGGCGGAGATCCAGGAAATAACGCCGGTAGCGGCATCAATAGTCATGCCGGCCGGCGCGGTGGCCAGCGACCATGTGACCGGTTCCGTGGCGTATCCAGCCAGGGTTGCCTGTGCCGAGAAGGGCACGCCCGGAACCGCGGTCCAGTTGCTGAGCGGCGCCACGGACGGCGGAGTAGGCAGTACAGTCAGGGTGAAGGTTTCTTCATCCGCGCCGAACAGCGTCTCGACGCGCAGCGTGAACGCCAGGGGACCCTGCAGCATATAGACCGGCGACCACACAATCTGGCCGGTTGCCGTATCGAAGGTCATTCCGGATGGAAGGTTTGCCGGTTCCACCAGCGACCACACAGAGGACGGATCGCTTCCCTGATCCAGTGTCGGGGTCAGCGAAAAGCTGTTGCCGTCCTGGGCGGTCTGGTCGGGAATCTCACTGATGACCGGTTCGAAATTGGCTTTAACCACTGAGTCTGCGGGAACTGTCGTTGTCCAGTAGCGTCCGGCCTGCAATTCGCCGGCTGTCGGATAACTGTCGCCTTCCAGCAGTCGGGCAGCCTGCCCGTTTACGCTCAGCGCAATATTATTCAGCGTGCCGGAACCGGTATTCCGCACGAAGACCTGGTCGTAACCTTCGTACACCGAGTCACCGGTGGACGACCGCAGGACCGTGTACTCCAGCCCGTTGGCTACCAGTGTCCAGGATGCGGCCTGCGCGGTAGTGATGTTCCAGAAAGAAGCTTTCAGCCAGCCGCGGGTATTGGCGTTGACGTTGCCTTCAAACTGGCCGATGAATGGCGTGATGGTGCCCGTGTAGGGGTTCTGACCGGCCAGCAGCGGCTGGGCGTCATCCCGCTCCGTGCCTCTGACCACATTGCCGGTAAAGGACGGCTGGCGGGCGGTCATATTGGCATTGGTCATGGAAGAGATCATGGTGAATCGTCCGCCGTGTTCCGGGCTGGCGGACGCGCCGTTCAACGCGATGATTTGTCCGCCCTGAAGTTCCGCGATGGAACCCATGATTTTGACCATGCCGGGCGTTCCGTATCCGCCCGAGCCGCCGGCGCCCGAGCTGCCCGACGAACCGCCGTTTCCGCCGCTTCCGCCATTTCGGCCCTCGCCGCCCCATCCGCCGCTGCCGCGCTGTCCACCTACGTAATTAATCCTGCCGGGGTAATAGCGGGCGGTGCCACCGCAAGGGTTCCACACACTCGGCCAGTAGGCCTGATATGCGGTATTGCTGCCCTCTTCAGGCTGGCGATTTGAATTATCCGCCGCGCCTCCGGGTGAGCCGCTGCCGCCCGCGTTGGCCGCGCTTCCGGCCTGTCCCAACTGCGGGGCGCCTGCAGACACGTCAATTAAACTGTAAAGCCTGACCAGTCCCCGGGCGGCCAGGATAATGGCGCCGCCGCCGTCTCCGCCTTTGCCGCCGTTGCCGGCAGGACCGGCGGTTCCACCGTTTCCGCCGCTGCCACCCTGTCCGCCCTGGCCACCGAGTCCGCCGTTATAACCGTTGGCGCCCTGGAATGCGCAGCCCGTTCCGGCCTGAGTGCACAGGACTGCTCCCGCGCCGCCGCCGCCACCGCCACCGCCGCCGCCACCGCCGGATCCGCCGCCACCGCCGCCGCCGCCGGTTCCGCCACCACCGCCGCCACCGCCACCATGGCCGGCCGCCAGGGTCAGGTCATCCGCGGCCACCTGGAATGACGCATCTCCACCATTTCCGCCGGCCGTTCCATTTCCTCCTGGAGTGCCGTTGCCGCCATTACCGCCGGAAGTGGCATTGCCGCCATCCCACCCTTTATAAGTATTGGCATTCTGTGCCCGACCGGTGCCAGCTCCGGCGGAACCGCCCTGGCCGGCCGCCCCGGCGCCGCCGCCGGTCCCTCGGACACCGCCGGTTCCTTTGGCGCCGGCGGTTCCGGCCCACCCTTTGTTGCCATATCCGGCCACGCCGGGCTGTCCGTCAGAGCCGTCGTAGCCGGCCGTGCCGTCCTGTCCATTGGCGCCGCTTCCGCCGTTGCCGCCGGCCGTCCCATTCTTGCCGTCCGGATCGGTATTGTCGATGCCTTTCGCGCCAAACATACCCCGGGCTCCACCGCCGCCGTAAGCGGTTTGTCCCTCACCGCCCGAGCCGGGAAGCGGGGCCTTGGCGCCGCCGGAACCGCCCATGCCGCCCCCGAGCGTCCCCGGCGTAACAGTAATGGGAATGGACCACCGCAAGTCGCTGGCGGAAGTAATGGAGAGCGGTCGCGATCCGGTGACGTTGCAGACGCCTCCGTTGACCGATACGAACTGGAAGCGGAAAACGCAGACGCCGGAATTGATTTCGCCAAAGTAGGTGGTGCCATTCACGTCCATGGTTGCGGCGTTGGTATTGATATTCATCGTGCCGCTGCTCATGATCAGTTCCCCCTGATAGGGACCCTGGCCGGCCAATGCGTCATAGATTTTCAGCGACGCGCCGGAAACGAACACGAACATCTGGTTGCTGTCCACGGAGTGGCCGTATACCGTTGAGGTAACCCGGCAGAAGTAATACCCGGCGTCCGTGGGCTCCACCGTGGAGAAGGTCAGGTTGCCGTTGGGGGTTGAAGGTCCGAAGGCCTCAAACACGGGAGATCCGCCGACTTTTCGGTACCACTGGTACGTTACGGGGGAGTCATCATAAACTTTGGCCTCCACCAGTCCGGTCAGGGTTTCCGGGTTGTCCGCCTGGACATAAGTCTGTTCCGGAGGTTGCTTAATAAATTGGATCGGGATGTAATTGGCTTGTGCCACGGAACTGGCGGCCTGGGCTCCTGAACATACCGCGGTGACGACACACTGGAAATACCAGGCTCCCGGACTGGTCATCGTGGCGGTCAGGCTGGGACCATTCACGGGTGGATCTACCGGCTGCAGGTTGGCCGGATTCTGTCCCATCAGCCAGGTATAGGTGTAGGTCAGATTGGGATAGGGCACCCCTACGGTCCAGGTGATTTGGGCAGCTCCTACAGGCTGGGCGGGGGATACCAGATCCTGGCTCAGGCTGAAACTGGCCGGCGCCTGGGCATTCTCTCTGGCCAGGTAGGCCGCCGCGCTGCCGCCGGAAGCCTGCCAGGAGGCAAGGTTGCGGGTACCGTCCCCGTTGAGGTCACCGCCATTCGGCCCGGAAGAAGCCGTGGCCAGCCGGGACGCCTGGCTTTGGTACCGCCCGGAAGCGGAGGTGTAGTTGGCGGCCCAGGAGCTGATCGCCGAGCAGACGTATTCTCCCGGTATCCGCACCCGCGCGTTGTCCACGTATCCGCCGTCAAAATTGATGCGCGGGAGGGGACCCGTGTCAAAGTCCGTTACCGTGCCCCATGGGGCACAGGAAACCGTGCCTTTTTCATCAGCAAGCAAATCTCCAGACGCAAATCCGAGCAGAATGGCAGCCCAAAGGGCTTCGCCCGGATCTGACGTGGGAATATAAATTTCTCCGCTGTCATCTTTGAGGTTATTCAGCAGTCCGGGAAGCAATTCCTTGAGAAAGGTGAAGCCCAGCCTGCCCATGAATGCGTACCAGTAATTGACACCCCGGCTGTCGCCGATGGTGAAGTAAGCCGCGGTCATATTCCGGATCGCCTCGTCCATGGACGCGTAAGCATCATCCAGCAGCTGTTCCATGGGGGGGACATCCACGTCAAAGCAGGTGCGCCCGATGATCGGGGCGTTGGCGCAAAGCTGGTTCCGGGCGCCGGTGCGGATGGTGACCGTTTCATCCACACTCACGTTGATGATGTAATTGACGTTTCCGGTGATGCGTACCTGATTGACCGTGATTTCAGGCATAGGTACGGCCCGGTTGGCCGCGAAGGCATTGCGGATTGCGTTGACGGTCGTCATCGGTAAGCCGTCAATGCATGCCCCCGGGTTCAGGATGGCGTCCAGCATGGCCATCTCCGCGTTTTCCGGAACGCCGGTGCCCGTGTACGTCCAGTTTGGGCTTCCGCTGTTTCCGTGGTCCGCGCCTGTCCAGTTTGGACTGTCCTGCCCGGCGACGGACAGGTAGACAGCCGTTTGGCTGTTGCAGCTGGTGCTCCACAGCGGGCATCCCACGTACTGTTGCATGAGGCCATTCAGCTGATTGGGCATATCATTGGCCAGACCTTGGAGGGATGGCCAATAATCGCCATACATGTAAGGATGCGCTGCGGAGTTGGTTGAAATTAATAAAAAGACAGATAAAAATAAAAACATGAAGACATTAATGTTTAAGAAAATACTTTTTGATTTGATCATGTCACTTGTCTCCAATTGGTCTTCTATCAGAAAACCTGCCGTTACTTGTACAACAATCTAACAGATTTTTAAGAAATATTCAACTTGCTAAGGCGGTTTTTTAAAAGTTTCTACCATCCTGATAAAAAATACAACATCAGCATTGGCCAGAATGTTGGAGTAATTGACAGCCTGAAAATTTCACTCAGGCCTATTGCGAAAGAAAACGCATTCCGTTTGTTGTATCGGGTTACAGCGGGCTTGTGTTCAGACCGGCCATACGGTTAGTTCTGATATGATTTAGCCTGTTTCCAAATGCGTGTGGAACATGCAAAATGTCGGACGATTTTCGTGTTACGGTTAATCCGCGCGAGCGGGTAAAGCTGATTGAGAGCAGGCTGGACGAAGTGGATCGTTTAGCCATGCCCTGCAGACTGTGCGGCCGGCAGTGCCGCGCGGATCGCGGACAGGGAGAGGGATATTGCCGCAGTCCTGAGCTTGCGCGGGGCAGCATCCGATGGGCTGCCGCGGTACCCCATCACGGCGAAGAGCCGATGCTGGTAGGATCGGGCGGGTCCGGAACCATATTTTTTTCGGGATGCAGCCTCTTGTGCGGGTACTGTCAGAACTGGCAGATCAGCCATGAGCGGGATGGGCAGGACACGGATCCAGAGGTCCTGGCGGAGGTTATGCTTCGCCTGCAGCGGCAGGGAGCTGAGAATCTCAATCTGGTTACGCCGACCCACTGGATGCCAGGCATTCTGCGCGCCCTTAGGAGATCGTTTGAAAAAGGGCTTAACCTGCCGCTGGTTTATAACACCAACGGTTACGACAGCGTGGAACTCATTCAGCTTCTGGACGGCATAGTAGACATATGGCTGCCTGATTTTAAACACTGGGATCCGGAATCGTCCCGATACTGCGCCCGGGCTGCAAATTATCCAGAGGTGGCCAGGCAGGCCATCCGGATCATGTGGCGTCAAAGCGGCCCTCTGGTGGTTGAGAAAGGCAGGGCGGTTCGGGGGATGATTATCCGCCATCTGGTCTTGCCGGAATATCTGTCGGGATCCTATGATTTTCTGCTCTGGCTGGCGGACGAAGGTATGCAGTCCTGCTGCCTCAGCCTGATGAGCCAGTACGCCCCGCATTACCGGGCGGTGGGGGATCCAAAGCTGGGACGGCCGATTACGGAAAAAGAGTACTATGATGTAGTTGATTTCGCCGAAAAGCTTGGATTCGAGCATGTGCTGGTGCAGGAAATGTCCAGCAGTTCGCATTACGTGCCGGATTTCCGGAAAGAGAAGCCATTTGATGATCGGGCGCGGGTGGATCAGAATATTAAGCCATAACGGCAAAATGCATCCGCGTTGATGTACGCCTTCTGAAATATTTTGATACGGGAGGGCATTCCGGATACACTTTAAACTCCGTGGAAGGGATAAGAAGGCCGGGACAGGAGATCGTATGGATACATGGAGTGATCAAGATGTCCTCGTTTGATTTAAACAAAGTGAAATCACTGTCTCAGTGGCGGGCGATGCTTCCTGAGATTAACCGGGCGGTCAGAAATTACCTGGGCCCTGTTATTGATCCGCCGCGTTCTGTGCAGTACCGTGTGGTGGCGGAGGATGACCTGCCGTCCAATGTGCGCAGGCAGCAGATTGTGTTTGTCCTTCCCAGCCAGGAAACGGTAATGGGCTGGCTGTTTTTCCCGCCCGCAAAGAAGGATCTGCCGGCATTGCTTTGCTGCCACGACTGGGTGCCGCAGGGCAAGGATGAGCCTGCGGGTATAGATGCCCGAAAGTACATGGACATGGCGCTGTATTACGCCCGCAACGGCTATGTGACCCTCGCTGTGGATACGATAGGTGCGGGGGACAGGCCGTTGCGGCGGGAAGGCGGGTGGGACGAAAAGTCGTTTGCGGCAGTGGCGCCCGGTTACACGCTGGGCGGCAAAATGCTCGAAGATCACCGTGCTGCTCTTGGGGTCTTCGCGGAATGCGGCCCCGTGGATACGGGGAGAATCGGCGTGGTGGGGCATGGGTTGGGCGGATTCAATGCGCTGCTGCTTGCGGCGTTTGATGAACGGGTGCAGGTATGCGTGGCCAGCGGCGGTTTTACCCGGTTTGAAACGGATAAGCTCGCGGGATTCTGGCCGGCGGACCCACCGCTGCCGCTCTGGC
The DNA here is from genome assembly GCA_029776995.1 of Candidatus Hydrogenedentota bacterium. GTDB lineage: Bacteria > Hydrogenedentota > Hydrogenedentia > Hydrogenedentales > CAITNO01 > JAGPFE01. The sequence goes on along the minus strand of JAKOTZ010000001.1, from coordinate 18,517 downwards.
CCATACAGCAGCGGGACGGCGGGTTACCGCCCTTTGACTGGGAACACATACTGGCGTTGGCGGCGCCTACGGCTACCCTGGTGATTACCCCGAACGCCATACATGCCAATCCGAAAAGCTGCCAGAAAGCGGTGCGGCTGGCCGACCGGGTATACAAGCTTTTGGGCGCTCAGGGCGCATTGGATCAGTATCATTACACCGCCCGGGAAGCATTCACCCATGAATCCCGGGAAGCGGCTGACGACTGGCTGGAACGCTGGCTCTGAGGACAATCTGGAAACGGATGGGCGCCGGCAATGCGTGAAGGAATCGTGGCTCGTCCATTGCTGAGCGCGGAGTCGGTGCGCAAAGCCTACGGCGCGCAGGAGGTGCTTGGCGGAGTCAGCCTGACCATCCATGAAGGAGACCGGGTCGGGCTGATCGGCCGCAACGGCAGCGGAAAATCGACCCTGCTGCGCCTGCTGTACGGAGATGAAACCCCGGACGCTGGTAAGATTGTTCGGGCAAGAGGCATTCGGGTCGGTTTTTTGCGTCAGCAGTGTCCGCTGAATCCCGAATGGACGGTACAGCAGGCGCTGGAAGCGGCGGTGGCTGACCTGCGGTCGCTTGAAGAGGAGTACCGCGACACGCTGGCATCCCTGGCCGAAACGCCGGGCGAATGCTGGGCGTATCAGGAGTTGCAGCAGCGGGCCCATGAGCTGGAATCCCAACTGTCAGCACGGGACGGCTGGCGGGTCGAGCCGCTGTTAAAAACCTTTTCTACCGCGTTGCGGCTTCCTGCCCCCGAACGGAAATTAGGAGAACTGTCCGGCGGCGAATTGCGCCGCGTTGATCTGGCAGTGCAACTGGCCGGGCGTCCCGATGTACTGCTGCTCGATGAGCCTACCAATCATATTGACACCGAAAGCAGCGCCTGGATCGAATCCTGGCTGGAATCCTATTCCGGCGCGTGCGTGCTGGTGACCCACGACCGCTATTTTCTGGACCGTGTGGCTTCGCGGATTGTGGAACTGGAGTTCGGCCGGACGTACTCTTTTCCCGGGGGATATTCCAGGTTTCTTGAATATAAAAGCGCCGTGGAAGATACGCAGATCCGCTCGGAAGCTAACCGTCTCGCTTTGATTCGCCGGGAACTGGCCTGGTATCGCCGGGGCGCCAAAGCCAGGACTACTAAACAGAAAGCGCGCATTCAGCGCCTGGAATCCCTGGTGGAAGAGGGACCGCCTCCCGCCCACAAGGAATATGCTTTTGCGATTCCCGAGCCGGAGCGACTGGGAAAAGACGTGATTGAGGCCCGGGGCGTCGGGCATGGGTGGGGGGACCAATGGCTGTTCCGGCATTTTTCTTTCCGGGTGGAGAATGGGATGCGGGTGGGCATTGTGGGACCGAATGGATCAGGAAAAACCACGCTGCTGCGGATTCTGATGGGAACGGAAGTTCCCCGGGAGGGTGAAGTGCTGATCGGCTCGTCCGTGCGTTTTCTGTATGTGGATCAGCAGCTGGAGGAGGTGGACCCGGCGCAACCCATTCTGGATTTTGTAAGCGGAGGGGCAAAATTTTTTGATGTGGGCGCGCGACGGCTTCATGTGCCGTCCTACCTGGAACAGTTCCTGTTTGAGCGGCGCAGTGTGGATATGCCCATGGGAAACCTTTCCGGGGGAGAATGCGCGCGGATATGCCTGGCGAAAAAACTGATGCGCGGGGGGAATTTACTGGTACTGGACGAGCCGACCAACGACCTGGACCTTTACGCGCTCAGGCTGCTGGAGGAAACCCTTCTCTCCTTCGAAGGCGCCGCGCTGGTAGTCAGCCATGACCGGTATTTTCTCAACCGGGTCTGCACCCATATTCTCTCCCTGGGAGACAGTGAAACGATCGGAATCGTGACAGGCAATTATGATGATTATCTGCTGTGGCGGGAACGAAGACCTTCCGTTGTTTCTGTAAAGGACGCGTCTTCCGAAACTGCCTTATCCGGTCGGGGCGTTACGCGCGATTCCGATGAGAAAAAAGAGAGCCGTGAAATCGGCCGTAAAAAACTGACCTGGGCGGAACAGCGGGAACTGGAACAGATTCCGGAGCTGATAGAACAGCGGGAACGGGAGTTAGCTGATCTTGAAGGGATAATCGGTCAGGAGAATTTCTATACCCGGGACTATCGGGAGGTACAGGAGACACTCGCCCGGATGGATCAGTTGCGCGAGAGCATCGCCCATCTGTACGAACGCTGGACGGAACTGGAAGCCAGGCGGGGGTAAAAATCTTCCGGCTTATTAAAAAATTGCCGGACAATCCTGAGACTGTCCGGCAACATTACGCTTAGACTGCTCGAATCTGATATCAGGTGGCAGGAGCGTAATCTCCTTTATCCACGTAATGCCGCAGGGTATAGCCGGTATAAATCTGGCGCGGCCGCTGGATACGCAGGTCCGGGTCCTGACGCATTTCCAGGAAGTGCGCGATCCACCCCGGCATCCGACCGATGGCAAACAGCACAGTGAACATGTTGGTGGGTATCCCGAGCGCCCGGTAGAGAATACCGCTGTAAAAATCGATGTTCGGGTACAATTTCCGCTCGATAAAGTAGGGATCGCTGAGCGCGATTTCTTCCAGATGCCGGGCAATATCCAGGAGGGGATCCGTTATCTTGAGTTCGGTGAACATTTGTTCCACCAAGGCATGGAGGAGCTTAGCCCGGGGATCATAGTTTTTGTATACGCGGTGCCCGAATCCCATCAGGCGGAAACTGCTGTTTTTATCCTTGGCCAGCTCCACGTATTTTTTATAGTCCCTGTTGTCCTCATATATCGTCTTGAGCATGTTGAGCACCGCTTCGTTGGCGCCGCCGTGAAGCTTGCCCCACAGCGCGTTTACTCCTGAAGACACGGAAGCGTAGATATTGGCGCCTGAGCTCGAGACCATGCGGACCGTGGAAGTACTGCAGTTCTGTTCATGGTCCATATGGAGGGTCAAGAGGATGTCCAGCGCCTTCTTCATCAGGGGATGCACTTCGTATTCCTCGGCCGGCGTGGCGAACATCATGCGCAGGAAGTTCGCCGCGTAACTGAGTTTCGCCTTGGGGTAAATGTAAGGCAACCCCACCGATTTCCGGTATGAAAACGCGGCTATGGTCTTGACCTGTCCGATGAGGCGTTTCACGTTCAGCAGCACATGCTCTTCGTCTTCAGAGTCATGGGGATAAAACGAAGACATGGATGAGATCATGGACCCAAGGATATTCATTGGATGGGCATGGGAAGGATAGTGGTCCAGGAAATTGACCTGGCCGGAATGAATGAAACTGTTTCGGGTCAGGTCATCGCGCCACTGCAGAAACTCCTCCCGAGTGGGCAGTTCCCCAAACAGCAACAGATAAGCGGCCGCGGAATACGGGACCTTTCCGGCAATTTCCTCGATGGGATATCCGCGGTAGCGCAGAATTCCGGCGTCTCCGTCTATATAGGTGATGGCGCTTTTGCAGGACCCCGTGTTGCCGTAGCCCGGATCATAAGTGACCGCGCCAGTCGTATCACGGAGTTTTTTGATGTCAATCGCGAGTTCGTTTTCCGTGCCGGTAAAGGTGGGGAACTCATACTCTTTTCCGTCCAGAATCAACCTGGCGTTGCTCATGGGCGTTCTCCTCTCGGTTTAGGGTTCCCAGTTATTGTTTTTATTTATTTTACAAAAAATCGAGTTTATATTCTCTGGTGTCTCTTTATGCAACATTTGGAACCGGGATTTCAATTCCCGCAGGAACCGAAGCGTATAATATCAGAAGTCACCAATTCGAAAGTTAGCGTATCATACCCGACATGTTCCCGGTCTTATAGCTGGAGGTTCTTATGGAAACAAGTCTCTTCCGAACCGGACAAGCACTTTGCCTGCTGCTGGCCATTTTCACTTCAGGAGTTATGGGGGCTGATGAAATGAGCAGTGCACTTCGTGTTGGCGCGGCAAGCGTGACCATAACTCCGGAACCGGGTATATTTCTGGGCGGCTATGACTATAACCGGCGCGCTACGGGCACACACGACGATCTGTACGCCAAGGCGGTGGTATTCGAAAATGGCGAAACAGCCCTGGCCCTGGTGGTTCTGGACGCGCTGAGCGTACAGCCTTTTATCACGCAGCCGATTGCCAAAGAAGCGAGCGCAAAAGTTAACAGCGCCCTGTTACCCCCCTCGAATGTCATTGTGCAGGCCACCCATACCCACGCGGCGCCTGATCTCACCGGCATATACGGTCCGGATCCGACGCATAGCGGGCTCGATATGGGCTATGTCAACCGTGTCATTTCAGCTGCATCGGATGCGGTGAAATCCGCCTGGGAGAACAGGGGTCCGTCATCCCTGTACTGGCGTCAGGCGGAATGCCGGGGCTGGGTGGATAATGACAGTGAGCCCGATATCCTCGATCCGTCGGTTACGGTTCTGGAGGTCCGGAATGAACAGGGGAAAACTGTCGCGACCCTGACCAATTTTGCGGCACACCCCACTGTCCTTGACGGGGACAATACACTGATAAGCGCGGACTGGGTCTGGGGATTCTACACGGCGATGAGCCGGTCACTTCCGGGAGAACACCTTTTTCTTCAGGGGGCAATCGGCGCCTGGATTCAGCCCAAAACGCCGGATCATACCTTTGAACGCTGCGCGAAGTACGGAGAAAGTCTGGCTGCCGCTGTCCTGGGCGCGCAGCCGCGTCCTCTCGAAGGTACCCGCATTGCGGTCAGGAGACAGACGGTGAAGCTGCCGCTACGGAATGAAACCTTCAGGCAGATGACGCAGTTGGGATTGTCGCCGCGCGACCTTTCCGGCGAGACTGTGGAAACGGAGGTCGCGTGGTTTCGGATCGGCGATGCGGAATTCGCGACCCATCCCGGCGAAACTGCGCCGGAATTCGCCGAGGCAACCCGGAAGATGATGCGCACCTCGGGCCCAAAATTCATTTTAGGCCTTGGCCTGGATCATCTGGGTTACATTGTCCCGGTTCGTTATTTTGACCGTACCTCGGAAATCAAATTTGCGGATTACCTCATCAGCATGTCGCCGGGCAGGGATGCCGGCGAGGTGATGCTGGCGGCGTTGAAACAGGTGGTTGGGGAAGATTAAGGGGGTTCCTCCGCCAAGCTTGTTTCCGATAAAATATCTTTGTTCTTGCCTTATGGGTATTATTTTCTCCGGGGAATGACGTTTATGCCTAAAATCTGTTTTCTTGGCGCGGGCAGCACTGTTTTTGTGCGGAACGTTTTGGGCGACTGTATGCGCGCGGATGCCCTGCGGGGCAGCACGGTGTCGCTGGTGGATCTCGATCCGGACCGTCTGCGGGATTCCCGGCTGGTGGTGGAGCGTCTGAACGCGTCCCTTAAAGCGGGATTCAATATTGAAGCGTGGCTGGCTGAGGACGCGGAAGCCGCCCTGAAGAGTGCGGATTATGTGATCAACGCGATCCAGGTCGGCGGTTATGAACCGGCGACGGTTCGGGACTTTGAAATTCCCAAAAAATTCGGTTTGCGCCAGACGATCGGGGATACGCTTGGTATAGGCGGCATCTTTCGGGCGCTGCGCACCATTCCGGTGCTGTTACGATACTGCCGGATCATGGAAAAAGTCTGCCCGGATGCTTTGCTGCTCAACTACGCGAATCCGATGGCCATGCTGACCTGGGCGGTGCTCCGGGCTACATCTATACGGTGCGTGGGGCTGTGCCACAGCGTGCAGGTGTGCGCTTCCCACCTCTGTGAGGAACTTGACCTGCCTTCGGATAATCTGAAATGGCGCATCGCGGGCATCAACCATCAGGCATGGCTCCTCGAAATCTCCCGGTTTGGCGAGGATCTTTATCCGGAAATCCGGCGTCGCGCCCAGCTGGAAAGCTATCGCAGCCGGGATGCCGTGCGGTTTGAAATTATGAAACGTTTCGGATATTACGTCACGGAATCCAGCGAACATAACGCGGAATACGTGCCATGGTTCATCAAGAACACCCATCCGGAACTGATTGACCGGTATCGCATTCCGCTGGATGAGTATCCCAGGCGCTGCCGGGAACAGATTGCCCAGTGGCAGCGGATGCGGGAATCGCTGCTGGCGACGGAGGCCATGGAGCACGAGCGGACCCATGAATATGCTTCCTATATTCTGGAGGCAATAGAGACGGGCGTTCCGTATACCTTCGGAGGCAATGTGCTCAATACCGGGCTGATACCCAATCTCCCGGGAGGCTGCTGCGTGGAAGTGATGTGCGTGGCGGACCGGAACGGCATAACGCCGACCTATGCCGGCCCGCTGCCGCCGCAATGCGCGGCATTGAACCGCACCAACATAAATGTGCAGGAACTGACTGTGGGTGCGGCCCTGACCTGTTCCCGGGACTGGGTTTACCAGGCGGCCATGCTCGATCCGCACACCGCGGCGGAACTGTCCATCGACGAAATCGTGGCACTGTGTGACGCGCTGTTCGACGCGCACCAAGATTTTCTGCCGGAGTATGTCTGAAACGGTACTGTCCTGGATGGAAAGATAAACTGTGACCCGTAGCGCTGAAAAAAAAATGCCTGTTATTGCCATTTGCGGCCGTCCCAATGTGGGCAAATCAACCCTGTTCAACCGTATTACCGGCAAACAGCGGGCCATTGTCCACGACGAGGAAGGAATTACCCGGGACCGGTTTTACGGGACGGCATCCTGGTTTGGGCGGCAGTTCCGGGTGGTGGACACCGGCGGCATTATGGAAAATCCGGTGGACGAGATTTCCCGGAAAATGCAGGAACAGGTCATGGCGGCGCTGCGGGAAGCGGACGCCATCCTTTTCGTGGTGGATGGCCGGGCGGAGATCACGCGGACCGATAACGTGGTTGCCGAATCCCTGCGCCGTCTGGGAAAACCCGTGCTGGTGGTGGCCAACAAGCTGGATAATGCCGCGCAGGAATCGCTGCGCCTGGAATTTTATGCCTTAGGCCTTGGGGACCCTATTGCAGTGTCCGCGACCCACAACCGGGGTGTGGAGGATCTGATGCGGGCCGTATGCGAGGCGCTGGGCGGACCGGAAGCAGAAGGGGCTTTGGCTGGAGAAAACGTTTCCGGAGTCCCGTCAGGTGGGCTCTTGGAGGGTGATGTTGCGTCGGAAGAAGGAAGTCAAAGCGCCGATGCCCTGATTCGGGTCGCGATCGTAGGCCGTCCCAACGCGGGTAAATCGTCTTTCATCAACGCGCTGCTGAATGAGGAACGCGTAATTGTATCCACCGTGCCCGGCACGACCCGGGATGCCATCGACGTAGAATTTTCCTGGCAGGGCCGGAACTACCTGCTGGTGGACACGGCGGGACTTCGACGCAAAGCAGGCATACGCAAAGAGGTGGAGAAATTCAGCGTTGCCCGAACCCTGCGGGCCATCCGACAGGCGGATGTCTGCGTGGTAATGGTGGATGCCACCGAAGGACTGGCTGACCAGGATAAGCGGATTATCGGTTACGCAATGGAACAGGGGGTCGGCATCGTGCTGGCCTGGACAAAATGGGATCTGGTGGAGGATAAGGACCGGAGGTTTCGGCAGCTGGCCGATATTGTCGACCGGGAAATGCCGCAAATCCGCTTTGTGCCCCGCGTGACCATATCCAATGTCACGAGGCAGCGCGTGTTTGCGGTGCTGGAACACGTGAACCGCGTGGCTGAATCCTGCCGGAAACGGATTGCCACCGCGGAGCTGAACCGTCTCATGGAGGCGGTTAAAGCCCGGCACAATCCTCCCAGCCAGAAAGGAAAACATGCCAAAATCCTCTATGCCACGCAGACGGGCGTGAAGCCTACGGTCTTCGTGCTGTTCGTGAACCAGAAACGGCTGTTTCATTTCAGTTATCTGCGGTATATTGAAAACGCGCTGCGCGAAGCGTATGGATTTGAAGGTGTGCCCATTCGTATTGAACTGCGCGAGGAGACCCGCTGAATGGACCAGAGCGCGACATGGTCAGCTTATCTTATTCCCGCCCTGTGTATGGCGGGATCGTACCTGCTGGGATCAATTCCAACGGGGTTATGGCTTGGGCTTTATTTTCGCGGCGTGGATATCCGGAAGCAGGGCAGCTGCAACATCGGCGCAACCAACACGTTCCGCGTGCTGGGAAAGGGGTTTGGGCTGGCGGCGCTGGTCGGGGATGCGCTTAAGGGCTGGTTCCCCGTGACCCTGGCTTTGCAGTTTATGGCGTCCGAGTGGCCGTGGCTGCCCCTGCTGTGCGGCATTTCCGCCGTATTGGGGCATACGTTCTCCATCTTTCTGCTGTTCCGCGGCGGTAAAGGCGTAGCCACCGGAACCGGTGTCTATCTGGCGCTGGCGCCCATGCCCACGCTTATCGCGGCGGTTGTGTTCGCGATTGCCTGCGGTGCGACGCGAATGGTCAGCGTGGGATCCATCAGCGCGGCGGCTGTGCTGGCGGTCACCGTTCTGGTCCTGCCGGGTATGGCTCTACTGGTAAAAATAGTCACGCCGCTGCTGGCTGCCCTGGTAATCTGGAAACATCGGACCAATATCCGCCGGATTATCGAGGGCAAAGAAAATCGTATCTTCTGACCAATGGTTGATACGGATGCCAGCGTCGAGCGGGAAGATGTGAACGTAGCCGGAGTAATGCCAGGTCCGGAGAATTTCCGCCTCGGATTGCCCAAAATTCTGTATGCGGCCGTCGGACTGGGGACCGTCACCTTTGCGCTGTATGCGTCTATGATGGCCCGTGAAGTTACCGGAGAGGATGGGGGAGAGTTCATCACGGCGGCATGGACGCTGGGCGTGCCGCACCCGCCCGGATACCCCCTTTACTGTTTGCTGGCGGGAGCTTTCAGCCGCCTGCCCGGCCTGACTCCCGCCGCGGGGGTGGCCCTGTTTTCCGCGTTATGCGCGGCAATGACAGTGGCGCTGCTCGCGGTGCTGGCCGCTGAACGGTTTCATAGTATAACGGCCGGCGTGCTGGCGGCGTCACTTTTTGCGGTTACGCCCGCTTTTTGGAAACACGCCCTGATTCCCGAGGTATATACCCCCACGGCGCTGCTGATTGTAATGCTGTGGCTTGCTGTCGATGGGTTTGACCAGACCGGCCGGCGTGGCTGGTTGTGGGGAATCGCCGTCATAACCGGCCTTGGGCTGGCGATGCATAACACGTTTATGCTGTTGGCGCTGCCCACGGCGCTGTTTGTGCTCTACCGGAATCATGCGGTTGTGGCCAGGCCTGGTTTTTGGGCGCAGCCATGGCGAACGTACGCGGGCTGTATCCTGATGGCTTTATGCTGCTGGGCCGTGTGGCAGGTTTATATTCCGATCCGATCGCTGGCTGATCCGCCGCTGGACTGGGGAAATCCGGAAACCTGGTCTTCCTGGTGGAGGCATATCCGCCGCGAACAGTATGACTTTATGGTGACAGCGCAGCCCCGAACCTGGCCCAGGATTGTCGCCCAGGCGAAACTGATGTTTTCGCTCTACCTTGAACAGGGGCTGTTCCCGCTGGATCTGCTGGGATTTGCGCTCATATGGCGGGCGTGCCGCCGATGGGCCATATACCTGGCAGGGTGTGCCGCGGTTGTGGTTATTGGTTTTACGTTTTGGCAGAATCCCGAGCCTACCCGGGAATGGCGGCTCGTCATGGGCGTTTTTCCCATTCCTGCGTATATGGCGGCAACTTTCTGTGTGGCGGCGTTGCTTTCCCGTGGAATCCGGGAGGCCTGGAGAATCAGGATGGGCAGGACGGCCGTGGTGATTGCCATGTCCGGTTATGTACTGGCGTTGCTGGCAGCCCGGCTCCCCGACATGAACCGCCGGGAATTTACCTGGGCGAAGGATTACGGGCTGAATATACTGCGCGCATTGCCGCATGATGCGGTTTACGTATCCAACTCTGACCATGGCAGTTTTTCGGTGCTCTACCTGCAGGCCGTGGAAGGGCTGCGTCCGGATGTGACCAACGCCCGTGTATACGGGTACCTCACCCCGCCAGACACAGACCGGCTGTCAGATTTCTGGCGCCGCCAGATTAACCCTTATCTACCCAGAAGCAAAGAATGGCCGATACTCGAACAGTTGGTACTGGTTTCCGACCGGCCCTGGTTTTTCGAGCAGTATCCGATCTTTTCACTGGAGTCCAGTATCCAGGTGATCCCGTGGGGACTGTTATGGCGGGCGCTTAAACCGGGGGAACCTGTGCCGGAAGAGAATCCATGGGCCTGGTACCGCTGGGCGGATTTCCGGGACAGGCGCGGGGATTTTACCGCTGACCTTATCGCGTGTGACCTGCTGTTTGCCCGTGCCGCGGAAATCCTCTGGCGCTGCAGGCCGGAAACGCAACCAGGTTCCGGGGAGGCTGAATTATGGCGCGGCAGAGCCGCGAAACTTCTGGATGCAGGCCTGGATATCTATGGCCCGAACGACGGCGCCATGCTGAATAACGCGGGCGTCCTGTGCTCCCGGTTCGGCGCGTACCGTCAGGCGCTGCCTTATTTTGAGCGGGCCAAACGTCAGCTGCCCTGGTCACAGCCTGTTCAAAAAAATCTGGAACGCTGCAGGGCGATCCTGGCCACTCAGGAATAATCCGTAGACAGGTGATGGGGAATTCCGCCGACCAACACGACTTTATGTTCCTCTCTGTCATCAAAACAGTAATACACCCGGAAACAATATCGACGTTCCCAGCTGTTTCCTTTCTTCAGGTGTCGTTCTAACAGGAAATTTTTATCTTCATATTTAACCCGGTAATCTTCTGCGTTGTTTCCCCCTTTTTTTGACTCACCCAGAGAAGGCTCTTCCGCCAAATGGAGCGAGCTTAGGCCGTTTTCCCATTGTTTTCGAGCCTGATCTCTTTTGCTGCCCAGATTCATGTCCCGGTATGGACCGGCAAGCAGGGCCAGCGCCTCATAGGCCAGCCGTGGATTTTCGTATTCCGCTTCACGGATCATCTTATGGGTACGCGGCAGCAGAATCAGCCGTCCTGCGAGTTCAGTGTTGACCCAGTCAACCAGCCTCTCCCAGGTACACTCTTCTTCTGGTGGGACCATATCTCTCCACTCTGATACTGGTTCAGATGCCCTTTTTGTATTAAGAGCGATCAGTCGGCCCCTGAGCTGGGCAATTTCCTGATGCAGTTTCCCGGCTTCTTCTTCTTTTTGCCGGGCTAACAGCGCTTTTTCTTCTTCACTGGCCTGCAGCAGCAGATTCAGTTCTTCTATTTGGCGCCTCAGCTGTTCGATTTCTTTGTTGTACAAGTCGAGGGCTTGGGCATCAGCAGGAGAATCGGCTCGTTCCTGCTGGATTCTCCTGTTGCGCACCTCAGAGATGGACGGCACGAAGCCTCTGTCTAATATCGCGTGACGTATGTAAGTGCACAAATGTTTCTTTATGAATCGCTGAAAGGCCTCTGCGCCATAATGAATGCCGTGATAATCCTCGAACTGCTGTGTCTCATCCGTAGGATTGGTGTAAGGGCGGTGTAATGCTTCATTCCGCGGATGATTCGGCTCAAAACCGGGGTAATAGATTCTGACCCATCCCGGTTCCATTCTGGCCGTTGCGCCAACCTGTAAGTTCCAGGAGGTCATTTGTGCGTGGTCCAGTACGACCCAGTGGGCAATTCCGGCAATATTACCGGCAAACTCTTCGTGATTGAAACCGGTCGTAATGTTTGGGACTGTGCGTTCACCGCATATTACAAGGGGCATTTTTCGATTCGGATTGACGGCAAGCTGAAATAGGGCGTCTAAGTCGGACCGATTTTTGATATGCCAGGGGCTCGGAGAAAGTAGTAGCCCATCTGCCCAGACCATACCGGTTTCTATCAGATCCCGTATAATTCTCGGCCGCAAGATATGTATTTCGTTTCCTTTGGCCATAGGTAGATTGCGGCAGTAAACAGCCATATGAACGCGGACATCGTCCGGACCTTCCCGGTAGAACGCTATCTCGGTAATCCAGCTGCGTCCGGCAACTGGCGGAATTTTTTTGTCAATGCCGCTATCGGGCATTTCATTACGCAGGGCCCAGTATTGCTGTTCAAAAGCTTCCGTCTCGATGACCTGTCCATGTTCTTCCATGTGGTCCGGTTGGCCGTCCAACATGGCATCAGGAAGATCGTCAGGATATTTTTGCTGAATCCAGGATAGCGTAATCTCTCTGGCACAATTCAGGCAATCCAAGGGAGTGGGAAACTCTGCTGTTGGTCTTAAATACCCCTGAAAATGATAGGTTTTGATCAATTCCGCCCGGCCGGGATTAATAGGCCTGAAAACGGATCTGTTGGCTTCATTCATTGCATATTCTCCATGGAATTGCTCGATAATTCCTTGCTAACGTATTATCTAAAAAGATACGGCCTATCGCAAATCAGGAGAATATATGGGATCTCCACGATCAGCCGAACGTGACCACGGAACGGTTCATCCCGACGCGATACCCTACAAACCGCCTCGTCCGCGGAAGTATATTCCCCGGATAGCGTTGGTCGGATGCGGCAATGTAGCCCCCCGTCACCTGGCGGCCTGCCGCGAACTGGGATTTCCGGTTACGGCCCTCTGTGATGTGAATCAAAACAAAGTGGAACGGCTGCGGGACCAATTTTTCCCGGACGCGAAGGTGTTCAGGGACCATCGGACCATGCTCAAATCCTGTGACGCGGATATTGTTGACGTGGCGACTCCACCTGAGGGGCGGGCCCTGATTATTGAAGACGCGCTGTGCGACGGCCGCCATGTGCTGAGCCAGAAGCCGTTTGTCACGGATCTGGACCGGGGGCTGCAGCTGGTCGAACTTGCCCAGAGCCAGGGACTGAAACTGGCGGTGAACCAGAACGCGCGCTGGGCTCCTCATTTCAGCTGGGCGAAGCACGCCGTGGAACGGGGCGTGATCGGTGATGTGTTTTCGGTGCGGTTTGTGGTGCACTGGGATTACCGCCAGACGCCGTCCAGTTTTCGCGGAAGCCGGGACTGGATCCTGTTTGAATACGGTATCCACTGGTTTGACCTGGCGCAGGTCCTGATGGGCGGAGGAAGGGCGGAACAGGTATTCGCGTCCACCTGCAGGGGGAACGCGCCGGATGGGTTGCCGGACATGCTGGCCCAGGCTGTAATTACTTATCCCCGCGGACAGGCGGCCATTGGACTGAATGGCGCAGCCCGGGTAGGCACTGATGATTACACGGTAATCACCGGCGAACGCGGCATGATCGTCAGCAGAGGACCGGACAAAAATCACCAGCAGGTAACCCTGTACCTGGAAGACAGTGTGTATTCCCCCGATTTGGAGGGTAACTGGAATACCCTGGGTTTCCAGGGGACCCTGGGCGAGCTGGCGGTGGCCATTGAGGAGGATCGCCAGTATTATCATGGCGCGCGGGAGAACCTGGAATCGCTGGCCCTGTGTTTTGCTGCGGTGCAGTCATCGCTGACAGGCCGTTCCTGTGAACCATGGTCAGTGCGACATCTGCCGGTGTAGCCGCGCGGGCGAATTTTGGCTATGCAATAAGAACAAGGAGACACTGTTATGGCGCAGCAGAAGAAAACCACGCTGGGGGTGATCATCGGGAACCGCGGGTTCTTTCCCGATCATTTGTGTGAGGCCGGAAGAAAGTCAGTCCTGGCCGCATTGCGGCGGGCGGGCATGAATGCGGTTGTGCTGCCGGAAAACCGAGGCAAGTTCGGATCCGTGGAAACGCTGGAGGATGCCCGGGCCTGCGCGGAGCTTTTCGCCCGAAATCGGGAAAAGATTGATGGCGTGCTGGTAACCCTGCCTAATTTCGGTGATGAGCGCGCGGTGGCCAACACCCTTCGCTGGAGCGGGCTGAATGTCCCGGTGCTGGTGCATGCCTTTCCGGATGATCCGGCAACCATGGCCATTACCCATCGTCGGGACAGTTTCTGCGGCAAGATGTCCGTCTGTAACAATCTGCGCCAGTACGATATCCCCTTCACGCTCACGACGGACCATGTCTGTTCCCCGGAAAGTGATCAGTTCGCGGAAGACCTTGCCATGTTTGGCGCGGTATGCCGGGTGGTGCGGGGCCTTCGGCATGCCCGCATCGGTATGGTCGGGGCCCGGCCGGCAGCTTTTAATACAGTCCGGTTCAGCGAGAAACTGCTGGAATTTTTTGGCATTTCCGTGGAAACGCTGGATTTATCGGAACTGTTGGGTCGCGCCCAGGCGCTGAAAGATTCAGACAGCCGCGTCAAAGCGCGGCTGGACGGCCTGTGCTCATATACCCGGTGCGCCAAAACGCCGTCTGAAGCCCTAAGACGGATGGCGCGCCTGGGGGTGGCTCTTGATGAATGGATGCGCGAGACCGAAGTCGCTGCTACGGCGGTTCAGTGCTGGACATCCCTGGAAGAGAATTACGGCGTGGTGCCCTGCGCCCTGATGAGCATGATGTCCGAAAACCTTCTGCCGAGCGCCTGTGAAACCGATGTCCCGGGGCTGATTGGTATGATGGCCCTCCAGTTCGCATCTGGAAAACCCTCCGCCCTGCTGGACTGGAACAATAATTACGGAGACAATCCCGACAAAGCGGTGCTTTTCCACTGTTCCAATCTTCCCCGGTCCTTTTTCGTGGAACACAGCATGGATTATCAGGAGATTATCGCGGGAACAGTCGGAAAGGAAAATACCCACGGCACCATCGTCGGCCGCATCCGGCCGGAACCCTTTACCTTCTGCAGGATTACCACGGACGATGTGGAAGGGGAAGTTCTGGCCTACGTGGGAGAGGGCCGGTTCACGGAAGATTCGCTGTCCACGTTCGGCGGGTACGGTGTTGTCGAAATTCCCGGCCTGCAGGAACTGCTGGCGTATATCTGCGAAAATGGCTTCGAGCACCATGTGGCGTGTAACCTCTCCGAAGTGGCGGAGGCTGTGGCAGAGGCGTTCGAAAAATACCTGGGCTGGGATGTTTACCTGCACTAATCTGAAGAGGCGTACCGAGCCGGTTCCACTTCAGGGACTATGAACCTTTTACGGAGCCAGGCCACGCCGACCAGGTCAAAAATGCCGCGCCACAGCCGGTTTCCGATGCCGTACTTGGAGACGCCGTGGCGCCTGGGATGATGTCTGACCGGGCATTCAACGAGCCGGAACCCCGCCCGCCTTATAAAGACCGCGATAAACCGGTGGACGCCGTTAAAAGGCGGAATGTGGGGAAGGCATTCTCTCCGGTATCCTTTGATGCCGCATCCGGAATCCCGGATGCCGTCATGCAGCATGCCGTTTCGGACGATATTTGCCACCCGGCTGGATATTTTTCGCACCAGTGAATCCTGACGGTTTTCCCGGTAACCGCACACGCAGTCGTATTCGCGCAACAGCTCCAGGAAACGGGGAAAATCCGCCGGATCGTTCTGCAGATCGCCGTCTATGGTCAGCACGTAGGTTCCCCTGGCCGCGGAAAATCCTGCCAGCATAGCCGCGGACTGCCCCATATTGCGCGCCAGGTGAATCGGGCGAATCGTTTCCGGGTAGTTGGCCGTCATCTTCTCCAGCACGTCCCGGGTGCCATCGATGCTGCCGTCATTGATGAAAATGCATTCAAAAGCATAGCCGGTACTGCCGAGCGCCTTTTCGACAGCCGCGTAAACCAGCGGAATATTTTCCGCTTCGTTGTAGCAGGGAACTACTACGGATACATCAGGTGAAGACATCAGAACGCTCCCCATATGCATCATTATACCACTTTGCAAGATTGGTTTGAAAAGGTGGGCTTTTTACCTGGGGATCAGAACCGCCCGGAAACCGATATCATTGGTGATATATGCCGGGGCATATTTCATCCGCATGGAGGAACGCGCGAATGCGGGATACCACAGCCACGATCCTCCCCGGATGCACCGGCGGTTTTCCGCTATGTCGCAGACAGGATCCGTGTCCGCACTGGAGGTGTAATATTTTTCGCTGTACCAGTCCTCACACCATTCCCACACATTTCCGTGCATGTCGTACAGGCCCCAGGCATTGCCCTGATAGGAACCCGAGGGAGCAGTATAGACGTAGTTATCATTGAACGAAGCCACCAGCCAGTCCTTAAACCGCCGCTGCAGGCAGATGTCAGCCCCGTTCATCCATGCCGCACCGTCAAGCATGTTGTCCCCCCAGCAGAAACGGGTTGTCGTTCCGGCCCGGCAGGCGTATTCCCACTCAGCTTCCGTGGGCAGGCGCACCTCTCGACCACACTGCTCAGAAAGCCACGAGCAAAAGGCTTTGGCATCGTCCCATGACACAACGGTTACCGGGTGGCTCTGCTCCTGGGGAAAAAGTGGATTCATCCATGTCAGATCGCGGCGCCATTCCCGCTTTCCGGATGGGGTAAGGATCCATCCCCCCCCGGTATATTCCGCCGTGGTGCGGTAAGAAGCGTTCTGCACAAAGGCGGAAAACTGGGCGACCGTAATCTCAAAACGGCTCATCCAGAATCCCCGGGAGATCCGTATTGTCCGGGCAGGCTGTTCATCCGGCCGGGCATCCGGATCATTTGGGGAACTGCCGCGGGTAAAGGTCCCAGCCGGAATCCAGACAAAATCTATTTCTACACCGTCACCCAGTGTCAGGGTACGCAAGGTTCCCGGCTCAATGGTTTCGTTTGGGGCCGGCTCCCATAGTGAAGCCATGATTTCTTTCAGCGGCTTATTTTCGATTACGGCTTTAAAGATCAAAGCGGCGTCCCGATAAAGAGAAGTGGCCCGCCGCAGATCGGACTCACTGGAGGCCTGGTTATAAAGTGTTTCAGCCTGAATGGCTTCCGGAGTCTGATTTTTACCGAGCGAGTTGACCTGTTCCCGAAGAGTATCTGCCTCACCGCGCGCGGTGGTCCATGCCGTATACTGGGCCAGAGATTTCAAGTCAGAGGAGTCAGGTTCCGGTTGCGTAACAGCGGGAGCGGCAGGCTTTAGTGCATCGGTTGGTTTTTCCGATGGTTGTTCTTCTTTTGCTTGATTGCCGGTTTCTTCGGTCTTTTCATTCTCTTTTGGCTTGGTTTCGCCTTTTTGCTCTGTTTTTACCTGTTTCTGTCGGTTTGGATTGGTTTCTTTCCGTGTTAGATAATCGCTTATGTACGGTGAAACCGTGGCGGGAACAATATAAACGGCATAGGCAACCACTACAGCCAGAATGGCCAGCCGGATTGCCCACCAGGGAAGTTTTCTGAACAATTGGCTTGGCAGGGCGGTTTCCAGGAGGCGGTCCATGCGGGTTCCTTCCAGAACCCGTTCCATTTCCTCGGGAGACTGGATTCGTTTATTTTGATCCAGTTCCAGTCCACCCAGGATTGCCCGTTCCACCCGTCCATTGAGCCGGACATGCCCGAAATCATTCGGGGCTTTCATTGGCGTTCCGGATAACCGGGCCATGGCGCTGGGCGGGGTTTCACCGGTTACACAGCGGTACATGGTTGCCGCCACCCCGTACACATCTGACCAGGGACCCTGGTTGCTTCCTCCGGAGTACTGTTCCGGCGGCGCATAGCCTGGAGTCAGGGTAACTGTCAGGGTCTGCTGCTGTTTTCCCAGCGTTTCGCGGGCGGCCCCGAAATCGATCAGCAGAACGTTGCCCTCTTTCGTTATGTATATATTGCCGGGTTTTATATCCCGATGCAGGAATCCCTGGCGGTGTACAGCCTTCAACCCTTCCAGAACAGGCTTTATATATTCCATCAACTCCCGTTCGGAAATGCACCCGCTGGGTTGCTTCCGGAGCTGTTCTTCGAGGGACATGCCCTCAAGGTAATCCATGACTAGGTATGCCGTACCGTTTTCTTCAAAAATATCTGTTACCCGGACAATGTTGGGGTGTGGGGTGGGCTGATGGCACTTGGTAATACTGCGTCCCTCTTCCAGGAAGCGTGCCAGCCCGTGTTTGAAAAGCGTGGCGGGATCGCCGGACGGGGCGTTCGCCCGCGGCATGACCTGGAGGGTGTCTTCCTTGCGGTCCACCAGATCGGATGGATAAAACTCCTTGATGGCGACCCGGTGGTTCAGGCCCAGATGAAGCCCCAGGTAGGTAATCGCATACCCCCCCTGTCCCAAACACCTGCCAATGAGGTAACGGCTGTGGATAATGGTTCCCGGTTTCAGACGGGGGGGTGACCACGAAACATCCTGCCTGGTTGCCCCGCAGTGGATACAGCGCTCCCTCCGGCCGAACTTCTCCATGCAGGCAAGACAATATTCCTCTTCCGGCCTTTTTGGTTCGTCCTTTACCGGTTTACCTGGTGTCATTTATGCCCCTCTGTGAAGTACAAATTGTCGTATTGATTATAACCTAATTTTACAAAAAATGTAACTTCCATATATACTGCCAAGAATTTATTTTTTACGCCGCTTATGTCCCGATGGTAAACGCTGTGTTTTGGGAACCTGTTGAACGGAATCCTGAAGAGGTCGGACAGCCTGCCACTGCAGGGTTAATTTTCTAGACCGCCACCAGAAAAATGCTCCGATAACAGGAAGGATCAGGCTGTAGAACACGCCGCGGCTCATGCCCAGGATCAGGGCGGCATCCGGTTCGCGGAACT
>JAKOTZ010000106.1 GCA_029776995.1 Candidatus Hydrogenedentota bacterium | reverse complement strand
CTGTCGGTCGTCGGGTCCACCGTAAATTCCACCCCGTTTATGGAAAAGGTGCCCGCCGTAATGCCCGTTGATATACCGCTGTTTTCCAGGGTGGCGTTCGGGTCGATATCCTGGCTGACCCGTCCTCCTCCCACGGCGTTAGTGGCGGTTGCAAGCTGGATTACCTGTACGGAATACGTGCCCACCAGGGGTGAAGAGCCGGACACGGACGTGGTCAGCACATCCTCATCCCCGGAAGAACTGGTGTATTTATTAAAGGGATCCAGCAGCCTGAAATCCTGGGCGCGGCTCCGCAAAGTACGCAGTGTGTTGGTGACGTTGGTCAGCGCGGTCCGCTGGGTATTCAGCTCCGTAATCCGGTTCTGAAGGCGGGTAATCGGCTGGCGTTCCAGCTGCATCAGCTGGCTGATCAGCGCGTTTGAATCGATTCCGGTGATCAGTCCGCTTGCGGATATGCCACCTGCCATACCTGATTTCCTTTTACTGCTTTCCGTCTGTCCGCCTAAACACCTTGCCGGACTTCAACATTTCTTTTATCGGCATTGTACCACAAAAACTTTAGTCCGTAAATTCAAATTTTTAATATAGTTTTAATTGCTTTTTATGCGTAATATGCGGTTTTAATGGTTAAAAAGATATAAATTAAAGTGGCGTCGCTCCAATAGCGTGCACAAACTTCCCTTTTGCGTCACCCTTAATATCCGGTTCCTTCCAATGCGTGAACCGCATCCATTATAATATCGTATACTCACAACCGCGGAAACCAGGCAGCATGCCGGACAAAAACGAAAAAAATACCAGCCCGGACGCATCAGGGCAACTGTTCCCGGACTTTCGGGATGACAGGTCTGGGCCCGCATGGGTGCGCAAGCGGGACGGCCGCGTGGAGCCCTTTTCCCTGGACAAATTGACCCGCAGCCTGTGGCTTGCCGCCGCCGCCGGCGGAGACCCCCCTCCCCTGGCCGACGCGCAGGGGCTCGGCCGGGCCGTCCGGCTGCTCGTGGCGGATATGGGTATCGCAACGGTCCCTTCTGCCCGGCTGGCTGAAATCTGCCGGGAAGGGCTGGCGCGGATAGGCTGGGCGGAAGCAGCCCGCCGTTACTGGGCCGAAGCGGAACGGAAGCAGCGGCAGGCGCGTATTGCCCTGGCCGGAGCCGCCTCCCAGGGCCAGGAAAGACAGGCGGTCATCCGGAAAGGAACTGCCGATTGGGAGGCATGGTGGATCCAGGAAATGGGGCTCGAAGCGGACATCGCCCGCCGCCTGACCGACTGCATGGAACAGGAACTGTTGCGCGCCGATGGGGAACGGGGCGGGTTCACGGAGATTTTTCTGAGAGAATGGGCGGCGTGGCATCTGCGCGGGTGGAATTTGCCGGACCATGCCGCGCGACTTCGGGTCATCGGCCTGCCCGCGCGGGCAGTGACTGAAATCATTCGGGGAAATACCGCGACGGCGGAAATCTTTTCCCCGTCTGCTTCTGACCTGTTCCTGGCGGCTGCCATTAAAGAATCTTTTACGCTGGACGAACTGCTGCCGCCGGAAGCCGCTGCTGCCCACCGGGGCGGATCCTGCCACATCCACGGATTGAACCGGCCGGAAGGATATTACCGGTTAAGCGCGCGCCTGGACCGCGTCGCAAAACATGGTTTCCGCGCGCTGCCGGGAAGGGCTTTCGGGGGACCCCCAAAATACGGCCATACCCTGCTGAGCCAGTGGATTGCGTGGCAGGGGCTGCTGGAACCGCTTTCCGTGGAAGCGCTGTGCTGGCCGGACGCCGCGGAAGCCGTGGACCGTTTCATGGAGGGCCGGGAAGAATCCGGGTATGATTCGCTGGCGCTGATGGCGGCCTATGAATTCGCGCACCGCAAAATCGGCCCCGCCCGGCAGCGCAACGCGCCATCCCCCAGAATCCGCCTGACGCTGTCCGGAGATTGGGGACCCCGTTTCAGCGCGGCGCTCCTCAGCCGCCTGGCGGAAGGCGATGACGAAGGACTCTCCCTGCCGGGCCTGGCGATTTCCATGGACTGGCCGACGCAAAATAACAGCGCGCAACAGGCGGCCTGCAGGCTGGCGTCCGGAGGAGGGGAAATCGTATTCCGGCTGGCCGGAGCGGACAGAATTCCCGCGGGCAACCCGGATATTCCACCCCTGCCCGCGGAACGGCCGGACTGCCTGGCCCGGGTAACCCTGAATCTTCCGCGGCTGGCCATGCACGCGGGTTCCCAGCGGGAAGTAATGGCCGAATTGAACCGGATGGCCATGCTGGCGGCCGCGGTGGGAGAATCCCGTTCCGCGTTTCTGGACGCCCTGCTGGATCGCGGCAGAAGCGGTCCGCTGGGCATTGCCTGGGACCGGGAACGCTGTCCGGTTCATCTCGATCCGCGGAATGCGTGCGTTGAACTGGCCGCGGACGGCCTGTGGGACGCGGCGCTTCTGCTGGGGGAAACGTCGGAAGATCCGCGGCATACCCTGGAGACCGCGGTGGCGATCCTGACTCGGCTGAGGGGAAGCGCGCGGGAGGCTACCCGGCGCTCGGGAATCACCGTGCGCGCGGCGGCCAATGAGGATCCCGCCGTATCCGCGCGCTTTTTCTCCATGGATGAAGCGGCGTTTCCTCTGGCCCTGGCCGCGGTGATAGAACGCGGGGGCAC
This sequence comes from Candidatus Hydrogenedentota bacterium, assembly GCA_029776995.1. GTDB lineage: Bacteria > Hydrogenedentota > Hydrogenedentia > Hydrogenedentales > CAITNO01 > JAGPFE01. The sequence goes on along the minus strand of JAKOTZ010000106.1, from coordinate 8,600 downwards.
GGTTAACGCCTCGGCTTATCATATGGGAATTTCTGTACCGCATAACGCCGTTGGCCGGAACGCGTACTGGCAGTGGGTGGAACGGCTGCAGGGCCTGCTGGACATACCCGCTCCGGCCGCGCTGCCCATGGAAATCTGGGAAGAAACGGGAACCCTCGCGCGGTTCCTGACGGAGCGGGCAGAAAAAACGGCGGGCGGCCTTATGGTCTGTACCCCGTGGAAATAGCAAGAACGGCTGATGGCACCGGAAAAAGAGCGGTCAGACGGCCAGTCACCCCATACCGGCCCCATCTTTGCGGAACCGGGCGCGACGCGCGGCGCGGATCCGGCGCCGGAAAATTTTCCTGCTGCCGCAAAATCGCAGGTGCTCCACGACGCGTCCGCAGGCCTGGACCTGTCCGCCGCGCCGACGGACCCCGGATGTTACCTTATGCGGGATGCCCAGGGCCGGGTGCTCTACGTGGGCAAGGCGCGCAACCTCCGGGCCCGCATCAGGGCCTATTTCAACGAAACGGACAGCCGCCCTTCGGTCCGGTTTCTGATGCGCCGGGTGGCCTCGGTTGAGTACATTGTGATGCACAGTGAAAAGGAGGCGCTGCTCCTGGAAAACACCCTGATTAAGGAGCACCGCCCGCGGTATAACGTCCGCCTGAAAGATGATAAAAATTTCCTCTGCCTGCGCCTGCATCCTGGGGAAACCTATCCGCGGCTGACGCTGGTCCGCCGGTTCGCGCGGGACGGCGCCCGGTATTTCGGCCCGTTCCATGATGCCCGGGCCGCGCGGCAAACCCTGCGGCGCCTCCAGAAACTCTTCCCCCTGCGGACCTGCTCGGACCATGTATTGCGTTCCCGTACGCGTCCCTGCCTGTACCACCAGCTGGGCCAGTGCGTGGCGCCGTGTGTTGGGCTGACCACGCCGGAAGCCTACAGCCGGCTGGTTGAGGAGTGCCTGCTGGCCCTGGAAGGGCGCAACGCCCAGCTCGAGCGGGAACTGCTGGACCGCATAAAAACGCTGTCTGACGAACTGCGCTTCGAGGAGGCCGCTGTGCTGCGGGACCGGCTGCTGGACCTCCGGAAAACCTTTGAGCCCCAGGCGGCCGTGCTGGATGCAAACCCGGAAGACCGGGACGTATTCGGCGCGTACGTGGAAGGCCGTTACGCTGAACTGCTGGCGCTGCACTACCGCGCGGGCAGGCTGCTGGCGTCCCGGGATTTCGCGGTGGACCTGCGGGACCTGGAATTGGATGACGCCCTGCCGGGGCTGATTCTGCAATTCTACGAAATGACGCCCGTTATTCCTGCCGAAGTGCTGATTTCCCGCCCGGTGAGCGACGTCGAATCCCTGTCAGAAGCCCTCTCGGAGCGACGCGGCGCGCGGGTGACCGTACACTGTCCCCGGCGGGGCATGAAACGCGAACTGACGGATCTGGCTGACGAAAACGCCAAAAAACGCTTTCTGGAAAAGCGCCTCAGCCGGCAGGCCGCCGAAGCCGCGCTGGAGGAGGTGCGGCAGTTCCTGCGGCTGCCCCGGTTCCCGGAGCGGATCGAATGTTTCGACATATCCACGTTCCAGGGGGATAAAACCGTCGCGGCCATGGCGGTGTTCGAGCATGGCGAACCGGCGCCTTCCCGCCACAGGCGTTACATCATCAGCGCCGAGGCGGCCGGAGATGATTTTATGGCCCTGCGCGAAGCCGCCCTGCGGCGTTTCCGCCGCGCCCGGGATGAAGAGGATTATCCGGACCTGGCCCTGATTGACGGCGGAAAAGGGCAGCTCGGCGTGGTGGCTGCCGCGCTGGAGGACCTGGGCATCGCGGACCGCGTCCCCCTGGCGGCCATCGCCAAAGAACGATCCGGGAAGGACGGCGCGGAACAGGACCGTTTTTTTATCCCGGGCCGAGCCAATCCCGTTACGCCGCCAAAAACCTCCGCGGGTTTGCGCCTGCTCGCGCGGATCCGGGATGAGGCCCACCGTATCGCCGTCTCCTACCACAGAAAACGCCGGAAGACAAGTGCCCTCACGACCGCGCTAGCTGAAATTCCCGGCGTGGGGCCTGTCCGCGCGCGGGCCCTGCTGCGCGCTTTCCATTCCGTGGAAGAAATCCGCCGCGCGTCCGTCGAATCCCTGGCCGCGGTCCCCGGCATCAGCGAAAAACTTGCGCGGACCATCGCCGAACATTTACAACGAAAGGGTGAACGCGGTTAAACCCTCAACGCGGGAGGACCTGTCATGGCCGTGTTATTGACGCTGATCATGTGGGTGATACTGCTGGCGCTTTTGGTGGCATTCCTTGGCATGGCCTATTCGGCTGCCCTGGCGGCGCGCTGCGTGGATCCGCCCGGACACGGCGAAGAACATTACGTCGAAACCCTTGACTTCTGGAAAATACGGCTGCGCCGGTTCCCTCCGGCGGGCGGAAACGGCGAACCGGTCCTGCTGGTGCACGGGCTGAATGCCAACGGCAACAACTTTACCCGTCCTGTGGGCTGTTCCATGGTGGACTGGCTGGCGGCCCGGGGCTATGACTGCTGGGTCATCGACGTGCGGGGTACCCGTTATACCTCGCCCCCTGAGGGCCGCAGCCGAAATGAAATCACCATTGACGATTTCGTGTATTACGACATCCCCGCCGCGCTGGAATACATCCGGGAAAAGACGGGCGCGGACCGGGTACACTGGGTCGGCCATTCCCTGGGCGGCGCGCTGCTCTATATGTACGTGCTGGCCCATGGCGGGGACCGCATCGCGTCGGGCGTTACCCTCGGCGCGCCCGTGACCTTCGAGGATGCGGTCCGGAACGTGCCGCTCTGGCTGTTTGAGCTGGCTTCCCGCCTCCCCCGTTTCGGCGGCGAAATGGTCCGATGCCTCCTGCCCTTCGCGCGCAATATCCCGCCGCTGGCCAAGGCGTTCCCGGTGAATCCCGCCAACATCCATCCCCGCATGAGCCTGGCGGATTTGTATTCCATGCTGGACGACCCCGCTCCCGAGGTACACCGGCAGATCCTGCGGTGGACCCGCGACGGACAGATCACGCTGCGGAACGGCGCGGTCAATATCACGAAAGATTATCCGCGGATCAACATCCCTCTGTTCGCCCTGTTTGCCGCCCACGATCCTTTCGTGTCCCTGACCCAGGCCGACCGGTTCATATCCGACATCCAGAGCAAGGATAAAAAGATGGTCGTCTGCGGGCGGGCGCAGGGGTTCTTTGAAGATTACAATCACTGTGACCTTGCGTTCAGCGTCCGGGGCGAGGAAGAAATTTTCCAGCCCATCGCCGACTGGTTCGCCGCGCACCCCTGCCGCTCCGGTTCCGGGAAAACCGATGCGGCGAAACCGGAACCGGCGGAGCAGGGTCCGATGGAATCTGATGCGCCGGCGGCCGCCAGGCCTGCTCCGCGCCGTCGCGCCCGAAAAACCGCGGATGCGGAGGAACCCGTTTCGGAAAATTCCTCCGCGGACGAAAATCAGGACTCGAACCAGGCGGATTCCGCTCCCTGACCCGACGGCCGGGAACAGCATCGGGCGGAACCGGAAAGGAGTTTCACTGTGCACGGAAGACGGGCTTTTCTGGCTGCCGCGGGTATGGCCGCCGCGGGTATGGTAATGATGAAGGCTTCCCCGGGCCATGCCGCGCGGGCGGAAGCCGCTGATACGTCCCGCAAACCACCGGTAGTCATCTTTTCAAAGTACCTGCAGTTCCTGGATTACCGGGAACTGGCCAAAACCTGCAGGGAACTGGGGCTGGACGGCGTGGACCTGACGGTCCGGAGCGGCGGGCACGTGCTGCCGGAAAACGTCACCCGGGATCTGCCCGCCGCCGTGGAAGCCATCCGCGCGGAAGGGCTTGACGTGCACATGATCACAACCCGCTACACCGAAGCATCGGATGAAGTGTATACGGTGTGCGCCGAAGCCGCCCGGCTGGGTATTCCGTACGTCCGGATCGGCAGCCACCAGTATGACGAGAAGCGTCCGCTGTCGGACCAGATCCAGCGTTTCACCGAAGACCTGCGGGGGCTGGCCGCCGCGGCGGAAAAGACGGGCGTCACCATGGGCTACCACAACCATTCCGGCCCCAGAAATTTCGGGGCCGCGCTCTGGGACCTCGCCGGAGCCGTGGAACAGGCGGGAAGCGCCCGGTTGGGGCTGAATTTTGACGTGGGACACGCCCGGGTCGAGGGCGGTTTTTACGCCTGGCGGCTGCATGCCCGGCGGGCAGCGCCCATAACCAAAATGTGCGCCGTCAAAGATTTTGTCTGGAAAAAGGATGAACCGGAGTGGGTCCCCCTGGGAGACGGTATCGTTGATCTGGTGGAGTCGCTCCGGATTCTGCGGGAGGAAGGCGGTTTCTCCGGCCCGATATCCATCCACATCGAGTACAAAACGCCCTCCAACGATGCCATGGTTGAGGAGATCCGGAAAACCGTGCCGCGGTTGCGGGAGATGATAACCAGGGCCGGCTGGAAAGCCTGAGGCCGCTGTTCATGGGCTGCCGAATTCCGCGGGTACTCATTCTTGTCGCGCTTGCCTGTGGCTGGCCCCGGGCCGAAGAAATCTCGGGAGGCGGCCTCCGCGTGTCCGTAAGTCCGGAAGCCGGACAACTAATCGGGCTCACCTCGCAGGCATCCGCCTGTAACTGGCTCGAACCGAACGCATCCCCGGCCAGACTGTGGCTGCTGGAATTCGCGGACGGTACCTCCTGCCGGGATACGGACGCAACCCTGTTCAGCCTGCAGCGCGAGGGAAAAGAGGTCCGGCTGTCCTGGTCAGGTTTCGCTCTGCATACGCCACTGCGGGTCACGGTCATCCTGCAGGAGCGCGAAAACGGCATCCGCGCCTGGCTGGAAGTCACCGGGCTTGCGGGCAGGGCTTTGCGTTCCGTGCGTTTTCCAAGGCTGGGAACAATTCGCGGGGATGCCGCGGCCTGCGTTCCCGAATGGATGGGCATCATGGAATCTCCCGACGCGGTCGGGGCACGCCCGGCCATGCGGCGGACGTGGGAATATCCCGGCATCCTGTCCATGCCCTGGGTAGCCGTGATACGGGAAGATCAGGGACTGATGGCGCTTTTCGAATCCCCGTCCATCCTGCGGCGGCAGTTTCACCTGGAGCGGACGGAAGCCGGAGGCATGGTCCTCGACGTGATTCATGAACCGGACCCCCGGGAGACCGAAACCTTTTCCCTGGCGCAGATTCCGGCAACCCTCCGCCATACGGAGGGGGGATGGTTCGGGGCGGCGGCCTCGTACCGGGAAACGGCATCAGCCCGGCACTGGCGGGAACAGTATCGGCTGCGGTCGTCGGGCAGCCGAAGCTGGGAGCAGGACATCGCCGCCTGGGTCTGGAACCGGGGAACCTCCGCGCAGGTGCTGGAACCGGCCGCAGACCTGGCCGGGCGGCTTGGTCTTCCGGTGGCGGTGCTGTGGCACTGGTGGCACCACTGCCCGTACGACGCCGGTTTTCCGGAGTATTTTCCCCCGCGCGAAGGCGAAGACGCGTTCCGTCAGGCGCTGCAGGACGCCCGCGGGAAAGGCGTAAACGCCCTGCTCTACATGAACCAGCGGTTATGGTGCATGCCCACGCCGAGCTGGGAAGCCGAACACGCTGAACGGTGGGCCGTCAAGGGGCCCGACGGCGCCATCCACCCGGAGGTGTATAACATCTTTACCCGGACGCCCTGTGTCCCGATGTGCATGGGCACGGCTTTCTGGCGGGACTGGTACGCCGGCATGGCGCAAAAAGCGGTGATGGGCCTGGGCGCTTCGGGAATCTACATGGACCAGGCCTGCGCCTCATGCGCGTGCTGGGATCCGGGCCATGAACATCCGCCCGGCGGCGGTGCATGGTGGGTTGAGGGGTTTTACGCCCTGGAACGGGATATCCGGCAGCGCTGCGGCGGAAACGTGGCCCTTGCGGGCGAAGGATGCGGGGAAGCCTGGCTGAGCTCGCTGGATCTGATGCTGAGCCTTCAGGTCAGCCGGGAACGGTTTATGCCTCAGGACGGATGGGTACCCGTGCCGCTCTTCCAGGCGGTATATGGCGGAACAGCCTGCCTGTTCGGCAATTACGCCTCCCTGGTGGAACCCCCGTATGATCCGCTTTGGCCGAAAGAATCTGCGCCGTCCATGCCCGGCGCCCTGCTGGACCGAAAATTTGACCTCCAGTTCCGGATGGAACAGGCCCGTTCACTGGCCTGGGGACAGCAGCCGACGCTGGCCAACTACTGCCCGGAACTGTATGAAAGCCGTCCGGAAGCCATGGCTTTTTTTGAGCAGGTCGTGAGGCTGCGCGCCGCGTCGCTTGCGTTCCTGAGGGAAGGCACTATGCTGCCGCCTCCGCTGATGAATGACCGAATCCCTTTGATCGTATCCCAGCTGTCCATTTACGCCGGCCGGGACAGCCGCGTTCGGGAATATGCCATTTCAGCGGCGCCCGTACTGTGCGCGGGATGGAAAAATAAAAAGGGCGAACCCGCCCTGGTGGCCGTGAACATCACCGATGAGCCCCGGACGCTGCGCGCGGACCCCGAAGCGTGGGGATGGGAACTGCCGAACCCGGCATCGGTTACCGTAACACGGGGAGTCGGCGCGCCGGAAAAACCCGGCGTCGAACCGGGCGAGCCGTTCGATCTGCGCCTGGGACCGGCTGAAGCGCTGGTCTGTGTCTGGGAACACGGTACGGAATGAGACTTTCCCCGGAATCTACTTAACGGGTTCGTTCTCGGGCAGCCGCTGGTCCAGAAGCCACGCGATGACCTCCGGATCTCCGTACGTTTCATCCCATGAATTGTGTTCCAGTTTCGGATAGATTTTCAGTTCCACGTCACCGCCGGCTTTTTTGACCAGGTTCACCATCAGCGTGGACGCCGCGGGAGGCACGGTTTTATCCCGCTGGCCGTGGAAGGCGCGAATCGGCCGCCGGGCCAGCTGCCTGACCCGGTCCTCCAGTTTTCCAAAAAATTCCGGATCAAAATCGCTGCAGATCCGGGTAAGGTCCTGTGGGATGCCGCCGCCGCAGATGGGCAGAAATGCCGCGAACAGGTCAGCCCGAAGGGCGCCCCAGGTCCAGGTGCCGTACCCGCCCATGGAAAGCCCCGTCAGGGTAATCCGCCGCGGATCGATGTTGTACTCCTGCCGGACCGAAGCGATCATGGCGTCCATGGCGTCGGATATCCGGTCCCAGAACTGCTCCTCGGGGCACTGCGGCATCAGCACCAGGCAGGGAAACCGTTCCGGATTCCGCCGGATGGCCCGGCCTATCCCCACTTCAGTCTGCCGGAGCCCGTCATTGCCGCGTTCACCGGCGCCGTGAAGAAATACGATCAGCGGCCACTGGCGCGCGGGGTCGTAATCCCGCGGCACGTACAGGCAGTAGGGAACCTGTTTCCCGCCCGCCTCCTGCGCGCGCGTGAGGAAACCGGTGGCCGCTGGACAGGGGGAGGATTGGTCCCCCGCGGCAATCCCCGGCAGCACGGCACAGATAAGCCCGGAAACCGTTATGGCGAATGGAAGGGATTTCATGGTGCTTTTCCTCTCTCTCCCAATGTTTTTTCCTGGGGTGTTTCCTCCTTCCGGTCTGAATCTTCGGATTCGGCGCGCTTTGCGGTCCGGAGAAACCCTTCGGGCACGTCCCGCAGATGAACGTCCATCTGCGGAAAGGCGATTTCGATCCCCATCCGGTTGAAGTCTTTGTAAATTTTCCGGCGCAGGTCGCTGCGCACCACCCGGCTGTCCGCGCTGTTCACGTCCACCCACAGGTAAAGGGTAAAGAGCAGCGCGTTATCGCCGAAATCGTGGAGCACGGCCAGGGGCGGCGGGTCTTTCAGCACCTTGCCGTGGCTTGCCGCCGCCTGTTCCAGGATTTCAATCACCTGGTTGGGATCTGCTCCGTAGGCCGCGCCCACCGTAATCTCAAAGCGCAGCTTATTGGTGGTGAGGGTCCAGTTCACCACGTTGTTCTCGAGGAATTTGCTGTTGGGCACCAGCACGTCCACCCCGTTGAAGGTCTGGATGGTGGACGCGCGGGCGCCAATATGCGTTACCCGGCCGATCAGGCCGTCCACTTCGACAATGTCATTGAGCCGGACCTGCTGTTCCCCCATCAGAATCAGCCCGCTCAGGAAATTGGAGATCAGGTTCTGGGCGCCAAAGCCCACCCCGATGGCTACCGCGCCGCCCAGAAACGCGAAGACCGTCAGAGGAATATTGAGGTACCTCAGCGTGGTGTAAAACACCAGCAGGATCAGCGCGTAGTGCAGCAGCGTTTCCGCGACGTACGCCCCGTGCGACCGCTCCTTCATCCGCTGGAAGAGCCCCGCCCGCAGCCGGCCCATCACCAGGCGGACGAGCACCAGGCCGATAACCAGGATTACCGCCGCCGCAAGCAGTTTCCGGGGGGTGATCGGGATGTCTCCGGCGGTCAGCAGGCTGTAGTCGAGCCACACGCCGATATGTTTTCGCGCGTACTGGACCGCGGCAGCCAGCTGTTCCGGAATGCCGCGGTCCGCGAGGCGCTGCTGCGCCTGGTCCGCGCCTCTTTTCGCCATAAACGCCAAATCGCCGTAGCGGCTGACCAGCCGGTCCAGCAGGGGAATCCG
>JAKOTZ010000214.1 GCA_029776995.1 Candidatus Hydrogenedentota bacterium | reverse complement strand
ATTCCTGGAAAATATTGGAAGTATAGGGCGGCGGCCTGCCCTTCCAGTCCTCTTACCGATTCAACGGAGTCAGCCCTGGCCGCATTTTTTGCCAGGTCAGCCATATCGTTTACTACGCTGGCGGGCAGCGCAGGGTGATTGCGGAGCAGCAGCGTCCGCTGATTGAGGATTTTAGCGGCAACTAAAGCCTGCGCCCATTCCAAGCGCACGTCATTTCGGTCAAATTTTCTGACCTGAGCCTGCCGCACCTGAGCGCTGACTGAATCCATGGGGTCTATAACAGCCACCAGGCGTCCCGCCGGCGACAGGAAGGCAATAGGAATGTTTCGTTCGGCCAGCGCGTGTACGGTTTGTGTTGATACCTGCACCGATCCGAGTACAGAAAGGCTCTCCAGGTGAATGAGCGGAATGGTTTTGATTACGGTTCCGTTTTTGTCTGATACCTGCAGTTCCGAACCGCGTACGCCGATTTTAACTCCCTCCTGTTGGGCTACAAGGTGAATGCCGTCATCCCGGGGCGGCCAAATTTTCCGCGGAGAAGCGTGCGCTTCGCCATCCGCATGACGCTGAGCGTTCACTTCGTCGGGCAGACAGACGGGCATCAGGGAACATCTTGGACATCTCGGATCATTGACCAGCGGCAGAGGCCGCGCTCCCTGCGCGCATTTTTTAGCATTCTCCAGCACCTGAAGCGCTTCAGCTTTGAGCGCGCTGTCCACAGGCAAATGAAGCCTTCTTTTTTCCTCGGCATAGTAAATGACGGCCTCATCAACTGTATAGCCGGCCTCCTCCAGTAGCATCGCCTGAAGCGCCACCTGGACCCGATCCGTTGGCCAGGCATCAATGGGGCGTGATGCGTCATGCTGTTCCGAACTGTCCTCAGAGCAATTCGGGACAATGCGCCGAGGATGTCCCTTGCGATACTCGACCGGGACCGCACGATTGCCGCAGCATTCTGTCAGGTCCAGTTTTCCAATCAAACCTAAAGATTCGCTGGAGAGTGTAAGGCTTCGCAACGTTACCGGGCGATCCGGATCCTCAGCCCCCGTTTTACTGGTTTCCGTTACAGCGCTGGGGCGGTCCGCCCGACCGTGCACCGCAACCCCCAACTCAGTGTCACTGCTGGGCAGAAAAATTCCCTCAACCTGCATGAGATAAAAGAGGCGCGGACAATAGGCGTATTCGGCAATGTTCCGCACTGGCCATAGATTTTCATCCATTCGAAAGCCCTCTTTCAGAACGGAAGATCCTCTTCTTCAGAATGGCCAGGCCACAGCGGATCCCGACGTTTTAATTGCTCTTCCAATATATGAAGAACCCGCACCCTGACATGCTGCCAATAGTTTTTGTAGTCTTGCCATGCGCCGGCTTCAGCAGAGTCGAGAGAAGAAGAAGAAATATCCCTCCAAAGGTTAATGATATTTTTTGTTTTTCCTTCGCTTTTTCCTTTGGATTTCTGACCATTTCGATTGAGCTCCGTGATGACAGCCGAAAGACACAACGGCTGGTCGACATTCACTACCGCGCTTCCCTGCACATTCTCTTTGGCGGGTTTGCAGGTTTTTGGGTCACAAGGGACATACCACCATTTCCCCGGCCAGTCGGGATCCATGAGCGCCCTGAGTCCGATGTTGGCAGCGGCATTCAGGTCCGCCTGTATTCCATGGGCGGCCGGGGATTGCGGATCTGCTGAGATAAATACCTCTCCACCTTTTAAGGGAATCCGGACAACCCCTGCTTTTCGCAATTCGCTCAGCGTCCTACCATCCCATCTTTTTTTAACTGCACTTAGAAATCGCATGTCAGCGTTTTCCTCATCCGCAGGCAGTTTTTTAGCTGTCCTATCGACCAGTTTGCGCCAAAACGGCGAGCACATGAACTCAACGACCGGCACATCCTGACATCTGATACCCGGTGCGCCCGTTCGGGAGTCCTGTCGGGAAGTATATGCCGCATTGACTTCACGAAGCAGGAGCCCGTAGAGCAGGCAACCTTCCTGCAAATATTTACGCACCCTGGCAGAGGCCCAGTTCATGAGCTGACGGTTTTCCCGTCTGGTGCGAGTTTCCTCCGGTCGATAATGGGTGAGGTCTTCAATGACGACGGCGTGGCATGGTTTGTCCACCGGTGCGACCGGCCGCCTGGGATCCCTGCTCTTTTGCATCCGCTTCATTCTTCCGACACCCAGAGCTGCTTCAATAACGCGGCTGGCCAGCTGCTTCACCCGCTGCTCGCGCAGATGTTCCAGGGCATCGAGCATACCCTGTCCGAAGCTTTCGCTAATCTCATTCCTGGATCCGTCAGGACGCAATCTTGTAAAGTACCCCACCTGTACCTTTCGCCGAAATTCAGTGATCGTGGCGATCCGCGTCAGAGAAAGCCCACCCACTCCCCGAATAGCCGGGTTGTCGCCGAAATTTCCACGGGGGCGGATCCAGTTCCTAAACCAACGCAACAATTCCCTCCAACGGACGTCGTCTTTTTCCCAGCGCGTTTTCCAGGCATCGTGAAGTTTTTTTCGCAGGTCTGGATCGCGGGCCAGCAGACAGGCCAGATCGCGGAATTTTTCACGGTCCAGCTTCTTCTTTTTTCCATGGTCCATTCCAGTGGTGTTCTGTACCAGATTTTCCGGCGCTTTATATTCCGCCAGGTCCCGAATATAGTTTTGCCAGAGCTGTTCTGCCTCGCTATCCTTCCACACTCGGGATGAAAACAGCCCATACCAGTCCTGCAGCGTATCCTTCAAGAGTTCGATACGCTCATTCTCATTGAGAGCGCACTTTCTGCCGCCGGGCATGGTTTGAAAATCAGTTATAAGGTTGTGTGCGATTCTAGCCCGATCACCGTGCCGTCTGAGCGCCAGGCGCATGGTCCGAACTGCCGCAAACATCAGTTCATCCACGGCCAGAGAAGGTCTGAAGGTTCCCTCTTCCTCTTCCGCAAGCGCATCTGGCTGGATTGCTGCTTTCTCAACCGGTTTCCAACCGAGATCGCGAAGTGCATCAAGACGTGCCTGTTGTTTTTTGGTATTCCCCCAACCGGAAGCAACCAGCCGGTCGATCAGAGGGTTTGGTTTTCCCAAAAGAGTCTCCATCTGGTGTACCGCCCATATTTCCTCATTTGACGCCTCGCGTACCCCCTCCTCTTCCCCCTGAAGCCGTATAATGAATTGCCTTTCCAGCTTTGCCCAGGGTGCTGGATGCGGTTTTCCATCCGGAAGCATGTCTGGGCCGATACGGCGGTAAATGGTGGTTTCCGTCACTTCGACCTCAGAGTTTTTACGTTGTTTTTTCACCCGTTTTTTCAGGTGCAGGAAAAGATCATTTTCTGTTGGCCCGTCACAGCCAACAGCCCGACAGTCATGTTTTACCTGATCGGCGCTCATGCTTTCCCAAACCGCACATGCCGCGGCATAACGGTGCCCCAGGTCCACGGATAAAATCCGAAGCCCGGGGAGCCTGCAGAGTATCAGCCGGGCAAGCCCTTTTCTTTCCTTGTTCATCCCGCTGTGCGGGTGGGATTTGGGATCGGGTATGAGTCCAGCGTTCCGAGCAAATTCGCACCAGGGACCCATTGGCCGCAATCTTGCGGAGAATGTAACGGTCCACTTAATTGCGTTACGCATCTTTTCTGCTTTTTGGTCCCAGCCGTTTTTTTCCACATAACGGGCAATATGATTTAACTGTGTCCGCGGAGCCTGCAATCGGCCATTCCATTCGTTCTGCTCAAAAAGTCCAGCAATTTTGACGGGGGCATGTGGTGCTGCTTTTGCGGCCGCCCGTCCCAATCTGTCCGCGCGGGTTACCTCCATACTGTCTTGCCCCTCTCCGTTTTTTTTCAGTCCGATATCCTTCGCCAATCTTTTGGACTGCCAGCACAGATGCGTCTGCTGCATCATCTTGCCATTCCAAAGGGTCATGGTCATTCGATTCTTGGCGGTAAGGCAGTCCAGCTCTTCTTTTGCTTTTTTCAGTTCTTGCTCCAGAAGACTCAGTCGCTCTTGTGCGGCGGTTCTCGCCGATTCAGAAACTTTTTGCAGAGACTTCTTTTCTTTTTCGACCTGTTTTTCGATCTGGGCGACCTTCTTTTTTGTGTTTTCCAAATCCGAAACAGCCCTGTGAACTGAAAAATCAATCTTCCACCGGGATTCTCCGAAATCACAAAAGACCGGATGCAGAAGCGGATCAGGATGGCGATAAGCGGGGACCTTAAACTGCTGTTTTTTGAATTCGGCATCTCTGGCATCTACATAATCGAGTAACAACTTGTGATCCGGTTCTTTTTCAAGGTCACCGTCTCTGTGCCAAATACACAGGGCATCCTCTGCAGCTAACGCTTCAAACAGTTGAATGTCGCCGAATTTTTGGATATTCGGATTGTCCTGAAGCATCCTGGCAGCAGCAATTCGGTCTTCCTCTGTTTTGCAATCCGGTTTACTCCATACATCAACCACTTCCCGCCATCCATCCACAGCACGTGGACGTATTCGGTAAACTTCCAAAGCTCCTGACTCATCAGATCGTTCTTCACAAAACCGATCCAGCCATGCCTTTACCTTCTCGGGTATTTGTTCAATCTTAATTGCATCATTTTCTAACTTGCAGCGCTCTGCCTCAGCCAGTTTCACCCATGTATGGGCCAGTGAAACGCGACGTGCCGCATGATCGAGCATGACAGCAAATTCCACATGTCTGGCAGGTCCCTCATCCTGCAGATAGGTAAATCCACACTCCGACTCAACCTCTCTTAAAATTGCGTCAGCATATGGCCGTCGTCCCTTGGATCCAATTTTAGATTCACTTTCTTTCCGATTTTCCTCTGCTGTTTTTTTTAGTTTGGTTAAGTCTTCCTGATCAATTGAAGGTTTTCTGTTGATTTGGTTAAGCAGATTCCGCGTGGCACTTTTGTAGCCGGGACCGCTGATCAGTTTAAGGACGCTCTGTAGATCGTTTGATGGGGGAGAGAATTCCCTAAGGGTCGCCGCGAGAGATTCGATAGCTGCACTTCCGGTCATATTGGGCGTAGTTGTTTCAGCCCACTCTGCGATTTTTTGATAAACTTCGGCCAATCTTTTGAAGTCTGCACCCTTCCCGGTGCCGAACCGGCTGCTTAACCATTGCCCCGCTTTCTGGACTAAATCTTTGGCTTTACTGTCTGAATCTTCATCAGACACTTCCTCATCAGAGCTTTTTTTGGGGGCCAGGTAGGTACTTGAGTTACCCAAAAAACCCTCCAGCATGTCCCAGACTTCATCGCGCGTAAGTGAGTTGCCGACATTCTGCACCGCATCATCGAATGCTAGACTCCGGTTGACCCAGACGGCATCGCTGCGAATGTTAGCACTAAGAGATGGTCCACAATCCCTTTTCCACTCGTCAATATCACCTTCAGGCAGACCTCTCTTTTTAAGGATATTCTCAAGGGCCGCAATAACATTGTTTTTTCGCATTTCTGTCTCCTCATGTCCCTCGGCGACAATATATTTCTGCGGAGCCCCCAGTTTAGACTCCACAGAGAGCCATGACAGGGCCAAAAGGATTCGACGATTCTTTTGCGGTCTGTGGGTGTCGTCTTGATTGGACTTCTCACTTTTACGGTCTTTGTCGGCCAGTTTGTGGTCCAATCCTCCGCGCAGTGTAAGCAGCCAGTCGCCAAACACTTTGGCTCCCCGATTTACCGCTGCATGCGTGTGCCACAGCGCATCCCGCCATGCCTGATCCTTCGGGTCCCCCCCCCGAAGTCGGAGGGTATATGCACGCTGAGTCTGACCGATGTTTTCTTTCATGTCCATAACTTTCTTGCCTTTTCCAGTGTTACAAAATCTCAAAGTTTTTCTATTGAGACAGCACTAATTTTAGCCCGTTCTTAGCTATACAGTAAACATACATCATTCGCAATTTAATATAGTATAAAAAGAAAGATAAAACCGGTTTTCAGAAACCAGTTACTCTTAAATCTATCATGTCCCCTGTGCTCTTCAGTTTAAAATTACCGAGCCATTCCCCCTGAAGCTCCCGTACGGATCGATGCTTGGATTTCCCCTGTTCTGTCGGGCTAAAATGAGGATGAGACATTGGATATCTTACTGCGGTAGCGGTTCAGCCTACACCGTGGACAAAATCTTGTTTAATCGCAATAGTTTCGGTTATTTGTGTTTTCCCCATATACAAACTCTCGCCCTGCTGGCATCGTCGACACGGAACATGCCATGACACTGATAAGAAAATGGCCTACGTCGAAGCTCCCCTTTTTTACTTATTGTGGGATTATGTTGGCAGTTGTATTTGAGAATCTTGCTTCGGCGCAATCGAATACCCCGGTTAAAATGCCTTCAGGTCCAAATCTGCCAGGACGGTTTGGCGCGTATTACACTACACTTGAATTTGAAAAGTCCTGGGACGATCTGTGGCGAACAGGGGAACATGCGGATGTCGTTGTGCGTTTTGACACCGGCGGTCAAAAATTTGTGTTCTGGCGTGGCACAAGTTATATCCCCTGTTGGGTTACGGACAATGGTGTTTGGTACACCAACGCGTTTGTTGAACGCAGTGGCAAGGATTCACCGAATACCCAGGGATGTTGCGAACCCATGTCGGACAAGCAGTGCCGTTATTCCCATGTCCGCATCATCGAGAATACAGACGCCCGTGCGGTAATCCACTGGCGTTACGCCCCTGTGGATGTCCACTATAACCATCCCTTTATCGACCCTGAAACGGGTTGGAGCGATTGGGTGGATGAATACTACTACCTGTATCCGGATGCAACAGGCACCCGCAAAATTACCGTATATAGCTCAAAACCGGAAAAGTGGATCGAGTGGCAGGAGGCCATCGTGCTAAATCAGCCGGGAACCATGCCCGAAGATAATATTGAACGCGCAGCGGTGTCTGCAGCCAACATAAAGGGAGAAAGTAAGACTTTCACGTGGACCGAACAGGGTGCGCCCAGCTTCCGTACACAGCCCGTACATTCCAATATAATCAAGATAAACCTGAGGTCCAGTAAGAGCCCCTTTATCATTATTCCGACCAGTACAGCATCCAAAGACCCCGTGATTACTCCGTATGAGGGTCATGGAAAAGGATCGATCTTCAATTTCTGGGACCATTGGCCCGTGTCTGCCGATGCATCTGATGGCAGACTGGCAGAATCGGCACAGCGGCCATCTCATTCTTCCCTGTTACACATTGCGCACCAGAGAGACGACCTCTGGCCGTTTTATGAGCAGAGTTCCAGCCGGCACACCAAGATTATGCTGCACGGCATGACGGACTTGGATGTGACTAAACTCGTACCGCTGGCCAAATCTTGGGAAAACCCGCCGGAATTAAAGGCTGTCTCCGGAGACTACAACACGATCGGATATAACCAATCTGAAAAGGCATATTATTTGGAAAAAACCGGAACAGGTATCGCACCGCTCACATTCAGCCTTTCAGCCGATCAGGAACATCCCGTTATCAACCCAGTATTTGTCGTACGAAACTGGGGTGACGAGGATGTTTGGGTAAAACTTGATGACAAAGACGCAGAGCGAGCTAAGGTTTTTCGCTTTGGTCATAGACATTCTCTGACCAGTACAGATCTCATTGTCTGGCTAAGGGTCGAGTCAGTAAAGGAGCTGTCCGTTACCTTCCAGCCCCACCGCGAGAAAGAATGAACAAGCTTTCCGCGATGATCGAATCTCCGACGAAACTCAGGAATGCGGTCCACTCCATAAGCCAGGACGAATAAATAAACCGTATGACAGTCCGGCCCCAGATTTATTTCGCATATTCCAGCGCCGCATACGAGCATGGACACAGTAAGCGTATCAACTGGCTCAGCCAGCAATGCCTGCCGGATCTACCGATCTGCGAGACACCACTTTGGACATAGCTGGCCGTACCCTATTTTCATGCTGGATAGCGGGAGGCACTGTACTTAACTTAAGGTCTGGATTTGGCTCATACGTTCCCCGGGCCACTCGGCCCGTCCGCGGCCAGTAAGGCGCGGACCTCCGCTATGGCATAGATGGAACCGAGCGCCACCAGCCGGCATGATCGGGAGCGGGCAAGATCCATGGAATGGCCCAGAGCCGCCTGCACCTGGGGAAATATGCCTGACAATGGGCGAGTAAAATAACCGGTCAGCTGCTCCGCGGGCATGGCCCGGGAGCCCTGAAACGCCGTCACCACCACCTCGCAGGGAACCGACTCAATCAGGGAGGCCATCGCGCGCGCGTCCTTGTCAGCCGCGACAGATATCACGACAATACTGTTTTCCAGGGCTGGAAGAATTGCCCCAATTCCCTGGGGATTATGCGCGGCGTCGAGGTAAACCGGGGGATCATCCCAAACTTTTTCCAGGCGGCCGGGCCACCGCGTATGGGCCAGCGCCTCGATCAGCCTTTCAGGAGAGACCGAAATGCCGAGCGCACGGCGCAGGCGGTGGGCGGCCGAGATGGCCAGGCCGGCATTCCATGCCTGATGGATGCCGGGCAGCGGGAGCGGAGGCGACTGGTATTCATGGCCGTCGATCCACACGCGCGCGGCGGGATGCCAGAAGTTCCCCTCCGGCGCCACATGGATATCCCGTCCGACAAGCGATAACGGGCTCCCCACGGCCGCAGCCCGGGCCTCGATCACGCTGGCGGCCTCGAGAGGGCAGTCCCCGACCAGACAGGGTATCTTCGCCCGCAGGATACCGGCTTTTTCCATGGCAATGGCCTGAAGTGTTGTGCCCAGATGCCGGGTATGCTCCAGGGCGATTCCGGTAATAATCGACAGGACAGGATGCTCCAGCACACTGGTCGCGTCGAAACGTCCGCCCAACCCCGTTTCAATCACAGCCAGATCCACTTTTTCCCGGGCAAACCAGTCAAAAGCCGCGGCAGTCAGCGCTTCAAAGAACGTGGGAGGATGCGGCAGGTGATCGGCCGCGACCCGAACCCGTTCCATCGTCTCGCTCAAAGCCGTTTCCGGGATGGGGACGCCATTGATCTGGATCCGTTCCGTGACATCGTGGATATGGGGGCTGGTATACCGCCCTACCCGCAGGTCGGCAGCCTGGAACATGGTATCGAGAAACGCGCAGGTGCTGCCTTTTCCGTTGGTCCCGGCCACATGCACGCAGCGCAGCTGCCGATGGGGATAATCCAGCCGTGCCGTCAGCGCGCGGATGTTCTGCAGTCCGAGTTTGACGCCGTGCTGGATCAGGGAAGCCAACCAGGCGCGGTGCCACGCGCCGTCCCGGACGTCAATATCCCGTTCATTCATGGAAGATTATTCATGCGCCTGTAATTTAAGCGGGGGATACGCTGGGCACCGGGAAAAACCGGGATACTGGCGGTCGCCCGCAAGCAGGCTGAACGCGCGGCTCAGCCAGGAACGCAGTTCTGAACGGCGGACCACGGCGTCCAGGAACCCATGTTCCAGCAGAAACTCCGCGCGCTGGAACCCTTCAGGCAGCGTCGTTTTAAGCGCTCCTTCTATAAGGCGTTTACCGGCGAACCCAATGTACGCGCCCGGCTCCGCGATCACCAGGTCGCCCAGGGAAGCGAAACTGGCATACACCCCGCCTGTTGTGGGGTCGGTCAGCACGGAGATGTAGGGGATGGCGGCTTCGTTGAGCCGGGCCACGGCCTCCGCGGTCCGGGCCATCTGCATCAGGGCAACAATGCCTTCCTGCATCCGCGCGCCTCCGGACGCCGCAAAAACCAGCACCGGGACGCGTTCCCGGATAGCGTCTTCGGCAAGCAGGCAGAATTTTTCTCCCACCACCGCGCCCATGCTGCCCATAATGAAATCCGGATCCATAATCCCTGCGGCCAGGCGCATGCCTTCAAGGGTCGCAAAACCGGTGACCATAGCCTCTGAATTGCCGGACGTTTCCCGGGCGCGCTGCAGCCGTTTGGCGTACGTTTCCTTGCCTACCGAGAAACCCAGGGGATCCGTGCTCGCCAGTTCCGCGCGGGTCTCCTGAAACGACTCCGGGTCGAAAACCAGGCGGATGCGTTCAGCTACGGTAATCCGGTAATGGTACCCGCACAGCGGACACACGCGGAGGTTTTCTTCTACTTCGCTTTTGAAAACCGTCTGTCCGCATCCGTCACATTTCATCCATAACCCGTCCGGAATGGCTTTCTTTTCCGTCTCGGGCGGACTCAGGTTCTTTTTTCGGAAAAGGGGCATGTTCAGGACGCCTCCGCTTCTCCGGCCGGGCCGCTCTCAGGGGCTGCCAGGTGACCGGGATAGTATAGCAGCCTGCCGCACTGGGGGCAGGACTTGAACTCGGCGCGCTGGATCAGTTCATTGACCACCTGGCGACGCATATTCATGAAACAGCCCCCGCATGAAGATTCATCTTTGAGGGACACGATGGCGGGAAATTTTTTGGCGCTCCGGACGCGCTCATAGTGACGCAACAGGTCAGGAGGCTGTGTCTTAGCCAGTTCCGCGCGCTGGGCCGTCAGCTGGTCCAGTTCCTGTTGCAGCCGGGCAAGGTCTTCGTCAACGGCGGCCGCCTGGGCCTGGACCCGTCTTTTTTCCTCCGCGATCCGCTGTTTGTCCGCTTCCAGTTTACGCTTGCCATCATCCAGGTCGCACATCAGCTTGATGGCGAGTTCTTCCTTTTGGGAAACCTGTTTTTTGGCAAGGTCGATCTGGGTCAGCATGGCCCGGTATTCGTCATTTTTTTTGATCGTATTCAGCTGCGCGTCCATTTTCAGGATATTGCCCTTCAGGGTTTCTATCTCACGCTCGCATTCCTTCAGGTTCAACGCCAGCTGTTTAAACTGCTGCTCACTTTCCGCCAGTTCATCGTCCAACCGTTTAAGCCTTTCGGCAAACGCTTTCTTATGGCCCGGGATTTCCCGTTTCCGCTCTTCCAGTTCAGTAATATGCAGATCAAGATCCTGTAACTCAATCATGCCGCGCATAAGGGGCCTCCTAACGTCGGTCTAAACGCAACCCAACACCTGAAATAAAAAAGGCGCGACCTAAAACCGGCCGCGCCTGATACCAGCGGACGCAAGGGCATACATTCCGGACGCCTCCCGTCCGCCAAAGCGCTGACGCGCCAGACGAACGGAGCCTCCCCGCGATAGCTGCGGATTCTGTCAACCGTTATCATCCTCATCCTCATGGTTTTCCGCGGCGGAACGCCGGATTGCGACCACCCCCGTCCGGACCAGTTCGCGAATGCCAAAGGGGCGCATCATTTCAATGAACGCTGCGATCTTTCCGCCCGCTCCCGTCACTTCCACGGTCATGGTGTGCTGGTCCAGGTCGATTACCCGGGCCCGGAAAATCTGGGCGATTTCCAGCACCTCATTACGTTTTTTACTGCCCGCCTTGACCTTCACCATGACCAGTTCCCGCTCCACGAAAGGCGTGGACGTCAGGTCGTCCACCTCGATGACGTCCACCAGTTTGTTCAGCTGCTGGATAATCTGCGCCAGCACGTTGTCATCCCCCCGCACCGTTACCGTCATCCAGGAAAACCGGGGATCCTCCGTCTCACCCACGCACAGGCTGATGATGTTGTATCCCCGCGCGCTGAACATGCCCGACACCCGGGCCAGCACGCCGAACTGGTTATGGACCAGCACGCTGATCGTGTGTTTTTTACTCATCCGTGGATGCCTTTCCTGATTTAGACCCATTATACCTGTTCATAGCTTCCCGGATCCCGTCCTGAAGCCAGCACAGCGCCGCTTCGGATCCCGTTCGGGCCAGGGCTTCCGCGGCGGGCCACTCCTCCGGGGTGAACCGGGACAACACGTAATCCGCCAGGTCCTGGTCGGCGTCCTGCCGGCCCACGCCAAGCCGCAGGCGGGGATACTCCGATGTTCCCAGGCGTTCGGTGACGGATTTCAGCCCGTTGTGCCCCCCGTCGCTGCCCCCGGGACGCAAACGCAGCCGGCCCAGCGGGAGGTTCACGTCGTCCACAATGACCAGCACGTTGGAATAATCCACAATCCGGTTTCGGCAGCAGGCTGCCACGCATCCCCCGCTTCGGTTCATGTAGGTCAGCGGTTTGACCAGCATGATCCGCAACTCGCCGATATTTGTTTCGGCGTATAACCCTTCGTTTTTTTCACGGTCGAGCCTGACCCCCAGGCGGGAAGCCAGCGCATCAACCGCCATAAAACCCATATTATGCCGCGTCCGGTCATACCGGGCTCCCGGATTGCCAAGACCGGCCACCAGTTTCCACATGCGGCGCCTTTCCTGGGGAAGTCACGCGGCCAGCGTGTTATCCAGGCCTCCCTGGACCAGAGGGGTCCAGGATTATTCCTTGTCTTTTTCTTTGCCCTTCTTGACGGTTTCGGGCTCTGCTTTCTGTTCGGCCGATTCAGCCGCGGTTTCGCTGGCCACAGCCCCGCGCGGCAGAACGATCGTGACCACCGGTTTTTCCGGATCTTCCACGACGGTTACTCCTTCGGGCGGCGTGATCTGGCCGACATGGATGGATTCGCCCACGCCGAGGTCCGTGATGTCCACCGTGATGTGGCTGGGAACCTGGGCCGCCACGCATTCGATTTCCACTTCGCGCAGCAGCTGTTCCGCGATTCCGCCGAACATGAACCCTTTGGCCTGGCCCTTCAGTTCCACCGGCACGGTCGTGCGCACCCGCTCATCCATCCGCACCCGGGTGAAATCGATGTGCAGCGGATATCCTTTGATCGGGTGGAAATCGACCGATTTGATCAGGGCCGTCGTGTTCCACTGGTCGTTGCCGTCCGAAAATTTCAGTGAAACGATCTGGTGGATGTTGCCCTCCGCGTGCTGCAGCAGCCGGTCGAATACCCGTTTGTCAATGCTTATGGCAACATTGGTGTCGTGGCCGCCGTACAGAATGCCCGGGATATGGCCCGTTCTGCGCAGGGCGTGGGTCTTGCCTTTGGTGCCGGTTTCACGCCGGGTCACGATCAGTTCATTGAGTTGCATCTTTCGCGCTCCCAAAAAGTCGGTGGAACGGCACTCCCGCCGTCCTCAGTTTATAAACAGACTGCTTACGGATTCGTTGTAGTGTATGCGGCGTATGGCCTCCGCGATCAGCGGCGCAAGCGTGAGTACCCGGATGCGGGAGTTCGACGCGGCCCGATCGCTCAGCGGCACGGAATCGCTCACCAGCAGCTCCTCCAGCACGGACTGCTCTATGTTGTCCAGCGCGGGACCGCTGAAGATCGGATGGGTGGCGCAGGCGCGCACGCTCAGGGCTCCGTGCTCCTTGATCGCGCGGGCCGCTTTGACCAGCGTGCCGCCCGTGTCAATCAGGTCATCCAGCAGCAGCGCGTGCATGCCGTCCACGTTGCCGATCAGGTTCATCACTTCCGATTCATTTTCCCGCGGGCGCCGTTTGTCCACAATCGCCAGCGGCGTGCCCAGGCGGTTGGCAAATTCCCGCGCCCGCGCCACGCTGCCCATGTCCGGCGAAACAACCACCAGGTTCTGCTGCAGACCCTCCCGGCGCAGGGTTTCCCGGAATACCACCTCGCCATTGAGATGATCCACCGGAATATCAAAAAAACCCTGGATCTGTCCGCAGTGCAGATCCACCGTCAGCAGCCGGTCCGCCCCGGCCGCGGAAATCAGGTTGGCCACCAGCTTCGCCGTGATCGGCACCCGGGCCTTATCTTTCCGGTCCTGCCGGGCATACCCAAAATAGGGAATCACCGCGGTAATGCGGCCGGCCGACGCCCGACGGGCCGCGTCGATCAGGATCAGCAGCTCCATCAGGTGGTTGTTCACCGGCGGCGAAGTGCTGTTGATCAGAAACACATCCCGGCCGCGGACATGCTCCAGGATCTGGACCCGGATTTCGCCGTCGCTGAAGGTGCTCACGACAGCGTTGCCCACGGGCACGCCCAGGTGATTGCAGATCCCCTGGGCCAGTGCCCGACTTGCGTTGCCGCAGAAAATTTTCATCTCAGCCGCCCTTAAGTTCCGGTTGTATCCGAATTCAGGCAACAGCATGCCCCGGTACCGCCTGGTCTGCCTGTGTGGATGGGGCGGTAGGATTCGAACCTACGAATGCCGGGACCAAAACCCGGTGCCTTACCACTTGGCGACGCCCCAAACGGGCCGTGCGAACAGCGCCACCGCTGAATTGGCGCCCCCGTCCTGAAAAACCACGGAATTCCGGCACACTCCAGCGGGGAGCTTATTTTATCAGTCTCTTCCGGGAAGTTGCAAATCCCCCGGTTTTCCGGTTTGCCCCTGCGGATTCTAACAATAAATGCACTACATGGCGCGCATCGGGGAGTCCCGCGTTTTGGCCACCCACCTTATTCAAACCAACACTCAGCAGGTGTTGCATTTATTGTTAGAATCCGCAGGTTTTAATTCAGCCGATTGGTTTTTGCCGGGGAAGAGTGTTACATTGATAATAAACAGGGTTAAGTCATCGAAAACCTTAAAGGAGATTTGCCATGGGAAAGATTGCGATCGGCATCAACCTGGAGTTTGTGCGTCACGCGGACAAACCCTTCGAATGGGGGGTGGAAAAAGCCGCCGAGCTGGGCTACGAGTATGTGGAACCCATGGTGCACTGGGGGCGTGAACTGCTCAGCGAAGCCGGTTACTTCCACTCCGTAAGCATGCTGGATGATCCGTTGCGGGTGCGCAGGGCCTGTGAAAAATACGGGGTAAAACTGTCGGGACTGTCCTCCCACTGTCCGCTGTGCAAGCCGGAGATCAGCGTGGAATACCTTAAACAGGCGATCCGCTTTGCCGCTGAGTGCGGCGCGCCGGTGGTCAACACCGATGAAGGGCCGAAACCGGACTGGACTACCGTCGAAGAAGACCATGTGCTGATGCGGTATACCCTGTGTGAAGCGGCCAGGGTCGCAGAGCCCCGGGGCATCCTGATCGGAATCGAGCCGCACCAGCAGTACAGCAAGACGCCGGATGGTCTTGACCGCATCCAGGCGCTGCCGCAAAGCCCGGCGGTGGGCATTAATTTTGATACCGGCAACTCCTACCTTGCCGGCCAGGACCCTTACGCCTGGCTCGAACGGGTGGCGGACCGGCTGGTGCACCTGCACGCGAAAGACATCTCCATTGTCCAGTCGGAAGCCGAGCGGGGGAAAGTGACCGGAACCCCGGTGGGATGCGCCTGCGGCGAAGGCGTGATCGACTGGAAACGGGTCATCGAAATCTGCCGCCGCGCGCCTCGCGATATTGTATTTTCGGTTGAGTGCGGCACGGTGGAACAGGCTGCGTCCTCCATCGCGCATCTTAAAACGTTACTCTGACGGCGCCGCGGGCATTATTCCGTCCCGCATATCTGAGTTTCAGTTACAGGGCAACGGGCACTGTTGATCCTCCCGGTTGTGAGGAACAGTGAGCGGACGGGGTACCGGGACAGAAGGAGTAGGTTATGCCCGTGCCAGAAAATATTCCCAACATCAGCCTTCACACGGCTACCCTGCCGAACTTCCCGCTGAAGGAGATCGCCCGGATGGCTTCGGATGCGGGTTTTCGGGGACTTTCGCTGCGGTTCCAGGACCTGGAGTCCCTTTCGGCGAAAGAGGCTGCATCCATCCTGGCGGATCATGGCCTGAAACCCGTCAGCCTTTGGGGTGCCGGTTATTTTGTGGCGTCCGGCGCCATGGCCCGGGAACAGGCCCGGACACGCGTCCGAAAAGCCATTGACACGGCAGCCGAACTGGGCGTTCCGATTCTTGGAATAACCTGCGGAGCCACCCCGGAGGTGGACCTGCCTATGGCCCGGCGCCAGGCCATGGACGGGATCCATGCAGTGGAGCCCCACGCCCGTTCCGCCGAGATCCGGCTGGCCATTGAGCCCACACACCCCCTTCTGGCGGACACCGAATCGGCGATCAATCTGCTGGAACAGGTGAATAACATTATAGTGGCCATCAACAGCCCGTGGGTCGGCGCCTGCGTCGATACGTGGCACACGTGGTGGGATCCCTATTTGCGGTCCGAGATCCGGCGCGCCGGAGGAAAACATCTTTTTCTGTTTCAGGTGGGGGACTGGCGCGTTCCCACCCGGGATGCCAGCCGGGAAGTTCCCGGCGAGGGGTGCATACCCCTGGGAGAAATCTATGGCTGGGTCCGGGACGCGGAGTATACGGGGTGGGTCGATGTGGAAGTCCCGATTGCCAACCTGGATGAGTGGGATCCGGGGCGTTTCGTATCCTGGCTGCACCGCGCCACCCTGCAGTCCCTGCGTTAAGTGGGGACTGGAACCGCCTGATCGGCTGGGATTATACTTGCGAGGGAGCGTGTTTTTCTGGTATACTGGATAAAACTTACTAAAACGATCATAAAAGGAGATTTTTATGTCCCTGCCTCCCCTGGGTGGAACTTTGGTTAACCGATTTGTTGCGCCGGAATCGGTATCGTCCTGGGAACAGCGGTTCCGGGAACTGCCCGTGATCCGGGTGGATGCCTATGCCGCTTTTGACATCGACGGCATCGCAAAAGGAATCTTCAGCCCGCTGGAGGGATTCATGGGAGCGGAAGAAACCGAGCGGGTCCTTGAACGGATGGAGTTGCGCCCCGGGATCCCGTGGACCATCCCGATCCTACTGGCGGTGGACCGCGCTACGGCGGATCGACTGACGCCCGGAGAACCAGTCGCCCTGGTGGACGATGAAGACCGTTTTGTGGCGGTGCTCCACCTGCGCGAGAAATTTACCCTCGATAAAGCACATCTCGCGGAAAAGGTATACCGGACTACAGATACGGCTCATCCCGGGGTGGCATACACCATGAGCCTTGGAGATGTTTTTCTGGCGGGCCCGCTGGAAGTGCTTCGGGAACGGACAGTGCCTTTTCAGGAGTACAACCTGCCCCCCAGCCGGACGCGGCAGGCGTTTCAGGAGCGCGGATGGCGCCGGATTGTTGCGTTCCAGACCCGGAACCCGATCCATCGCGCCCATGAATACCTGACCAAATGCGCGCTGGAAATCTGTGACGGACTGCTGATTCACCCCCTGATGGGAACGACCAAGAGCGATGACATCCCCGGCGAAGTGCGGATGCGGTGCTATCAGGTGCTGCTGGAAAAATACTACCCGGCGGAACATGTCATGCTGTCCATCATGCCGGTGAACATGCGCTATGCCGGTCCCCGTGAGGCGGTTATGCACGCGATTATCCGCCGGAATTACGGATGCACCCATTTTATCGTGGGCCGGGACCATGCCGGCGTCGGCAACTATTATGGTTCCTACGACGCGCACTATATTTTCGATGAAATCGATCCGGTGGCGCTGGGTATTACGCCGCTGTTTTTTGAACACACGTTTTATTCCAAACGGACCGGGGAGATGGCCAGTAAGAAAACCGCGCCGGGAGGGCCGGAAGACCGGATCATGCTCAGCGGAACCAAAGTGCGTGAACTGCTGAAGGAAGGCAAGTCCCTTCCGGCGGAGTTTACCCGCCCTGAAGTGGCTGAAGTACTGATGGAGTGGGCCAGGAACCAGCCGTAGTATGAGGCTGCCGCCGCCATGGCGGTTCGGACCGGCTGTTTCAGCGGTTCAGCGCGCGGTCACTCGGAGAAATCGGTTTCGTCTTCCTTCAGTTCCGGCAATGATTCGACTGCATTCCGAAGCTTTTTAAGGAAGGCCGGGTCCTGCTGGATCAGTTCGGAGAGGGCAGTGATGCGGCGGCAGGCATCCGCGCTGATCAGATGTTCGATTTTGCAGGCATCCAGCAGCGCGCGTTCTTTTTTCATCCCCAGTATGGTCTCGAAGAAGGCTGACAACACCCGGAAGTTGCCGGAAACCAGCTCGGAAATCCGTTTTCCTTCCTCAGTGAGCAACAGGAAACGGTTGGGGTCCTCAGTGACCCAGCCTCTTTTTTTAAGCTGGGTAAGCGCCATGGACGCGGCCCCCCGGGAAACCTCCAGCAGTTCGGCCACGTCGGTTGTCCGGGCATATCCCAGATCTTCCCGCAGCGCTTCAATGGCCATCAGGTAATGGGCCCTGGAATGGGAGAGGAAATTCCTGGAATACTGCCGCCAGATGGGATCTTCGTTGCTGTCGCTCCCGTTGCCGTCATCATTGGCGTTCGACCAGGCGCTGAACCGTTCGTCCTTAATCATGATTGGTCTCCACACTGATGTGCCCCTCCACCCCCAGATCAGCAAACAATATCAGGAAACTCCTTAATCCTGAACGTTTGTCAATCAAGCTGAATTATAGCATAGCCAGACGAACAAACACATTTTTTCGGCAGGCACAGCCGGCCGGCAACCTGGGGGATGCCGCGCCAAACGTGCGCTCCGGCCGGGAAGCGACAGAACCTGATTCCCGAACAGGCCCGACCGCGGAGCGACAGGTTGCGCGCCGTCAGTTGGAAGCAACTGCCCGGAGGGGATAGGAATGTACCGGTCCGAAGCGGCGGTAAGGATAGTATCGGAAGACCACTTTGCCGATGATATCGGATAATTGCCCGAATTCCCGGTCTGGGGACTTATTTTCTTCGCGCATGGCGATTTCACTGCTGTCCTCACTCACGTTCCGGTTATCGCCAAGAAAAAAGAAGCCGCCTTCCGGAACGGTTTGCGCGTTGGGCAGAATGTATTTCATCGGTTCCATGCAGTAGGGTTCGGAAACGTATTGGCCGTTGAGGAACAGCGCGCCATCCACCACCTGGACCGAATCTCCCGGAAGGGCGATCAGCCGCTTGACCAGGATTTCTTCCTGGTGCCTGAAGACCACCAGATCCCCCCGCCGGTATTCGCGGGCCGGCACAGTCACGATCATGTCCCCCTCGAGCAGGGTCGGTTCCATAGAACGGCTGGGCACGAGAAAGAAACGGACGCCGAGCCCGAACCACGCGTAGGCGGCAAAGCCAATCAGCAGGATACTGATGACGGCCCCGCCTTCCGCTCCCAGGATCCGTGCGCGCCAGCCGGGATTTCTGCGGGAGGCGGACGGTTCCCCGGGAGTATCGATGGATTTGCCAGTCGAGTTAAGTTCCCCCCACGGTGCGTTATCCGGGCGCTCTTCCCGGGGCGTTTCGGTCAGGTTCATGGTTCGCGCCTGCCGGCCTGTTTCATGTCTTCCGCGTCCTGGACCAACCCCCGGGCCACCTCGCTGTCCGGATAAATTTGCAGCGCGGCTTCGAAGCATTTCCGGGCCTGGTCCGGGTTTTCCGCGCGCAGCCACACCCGGCCTTCATTGAGCCAGGCGTTGAACAGGTCGTCCTTTCGCCGGGCTATTCTGCGCACGTTGGCCCAGGCTTTCGCGGCGGTTTTCCAGTCCGGCTTTGAACTCAGGTTCTCCGCCAGGAAGAAATTGAGCGCGTAGTCCCGCTGAAGGGACAGATCCCTGGGACGCAGTTCAGCGGCTTTTCTGGACAGGGCCATGGCCTCGGAATAAAGCCGGTCCATATTCCACAGGCGCACGCGCATGACCTGTGGCCAGTGCACCAGGTAAATCTGGGCCAGGTTGAACAGGTAATCGGCATTGTCGGGTTCCGCTTTAATGGCTTCATCCAGGTGAGCCAAAGCCTGTTCATAACGCCCTTCATGGCTGTCGTGAATGGCCAGGTTATTGTGGGCCCGGGCGTGCCGGCTGTTGCGGCGCAGTACCTGCTCCCAGATCTGCACCGCCTTTTCCCGTTCGCCAAAGCGGTCATAGAGCAATTCCCCGTAATAATTCATCAGGTCCGGTTCATCCGGACAGCGCTCCAGCGCGGCTTCGTAAAAGCGCCGCGCCAGGACCAGATGGTCGCGCATAGCCCGGGCATGTTCCATAGCGCGATCTTTTTCTCCCTGTTCGAACAGGCGTTTCCCGGTGAGTTCATGCCATGCCGCCATGGTCTGCTGTAAACGATCATAAATCCTGACCCGTTTCACCAGCCGGGGCGGTTCCAGCCCGTCCAGTCCAGGGAACCAGTCGGTCGCTTTGAATGCGACACTCACGGGCGGGGCGACCTGATCGGGAGTGGGCCTGCCTCCAAGCCTTTCTTCTTCAGGCTGGGCTACTCCGGAAAATGGGCAGAGAAGCAACAGGCAGCATACGAGCGCCATACGGCGCGCGCGTGTTGTTTGATGCGTAACCGGACTGATCATTTGGATTTTCCTGCCGCCGGCATCCTGATATCAGACATTACATCCTCATCCATGGTGCATCCATTTTCCGGCCGACATGGTCAGCCAGCCGGTGATCAGGTGCTCCAGCAGGCTGAACAGGTCCTCCACGGGACCGTATTCATCCGCTGTGGTGGGGATCAGTATGAAAACATCGCACAGGGCGGACATTCTTCCGCCGGACATGCCCGCAATGCCGATGGTGGTCGCGCCGGCATCCCGCGCGGCCTGAAGGCCGCGGATAATATTTTCACTGTTTCCGCTTACGGACATGGCCAGCGCTACGTCTCCCGGCCGGATATAGGCCCGGAGCTGGTCGCGGAAGATATTTTCAAAAGCGCTGTCATTCCCAATGGCCGTCACGGTTGAGGTGTTATCGCTCAGGCAGTACGCCCGGAAAGCGGGCTTGCCCGGTTCATTCGCGCCGGCCATCAGGTCATTGACCCAGTGCGCCGCGACCGCGGCGCTGCCGCCGTTGGCGAAGAAATACAGGGCGTTCCCGTTTTGCCGTGTGTTGCCAATGTGTTCCATGGCCCGCCGCACGGCGTCGAGGTCCAGTTTCCGGGCCAGTTCGTTGACCCGCTGGAAATAGCCTTTCGCGTACGCTTCAAACTCGCTGCTTTGCTGAAAAAGGTTTGCCAGGTAATGCATAACAGGTCTCCATGGAATGGTGTTTTTGGGGAAGTGAATCAGGATGCGGCAGGAGATTTTTTGATGGAGCGCAGGTAATCCTGCCGCAGGGTTTCAAACCGCTCCAGCACGGGCAACTGCTGGGTGCAGACTTCTTCACAGTGCCTGCACTGGGTGCAGGCATCGATCAGGGCGGCGATATCCGGGGACCACCAGTGCCAGCGCATGTGGTCCAGAGCCGCCTGCGGCCCTTCCAGGAGCCGCCTGTTGTAAGCGTCCATGAGGCGGACCACCGGAACCCCGGCGGGGCACTCGGCGCAGTAGCCGCACTGGGTGCAGAATTCGCGGTGCCGCTCCCGGATCTGCGCCTGAACCGCCTCAAGGCCTTTCGCGTCCAGCAGGGTCATCCGCTCCACCGCGTCGCATGCTTCGTCCACGTCTTCCATGGAACGGAATCCGACTAACGCGACTGTGACTTCAGGCAGGGACAGGTTGAACCGCAACGCGGCCTCGACAATGCTTCGGTCGCCGGGACGCATCAGTTCGGGGAACCGGTTAGCGTGTTCCGTGAGGAGCCCTCCGCCCAGGGTGTTCATGGTGACCACCCCCATGCCGCGGCGGGCAGCTTCACGGGCGCCGGGCAGGCGGAGGTGGCAGTTCAGCGCGTTCAGCCCGATGAGCATGCCTTCAAACAGTCCCTCTCCCTGGTCAAGCATGGCGGCGATTTTATCGTGTTCCAGATGGGTGGACACGCAAATGTGCCGGATGAGCCCTTCCTCTTTGAGTTTTCGGAAAGCATCCAGGGCGCCTTCGGCTTTTCGGTTGGGGAGGTCCTCAGGGTGCACCAGGCACCAGACGTGATAGAAGTCGATGGCGTCCACCTGCAGGATTTCCAGGGACTCTTCGCACTGCCGCCGGATTTCGTCGGGTTTGGACGCCATGGTTTTGGTGGAGACATAAAATGGACGGCCCGTCTTTTTCATTTCTTTAAAGGCGATGCCGTATATCTGTTCACTCAGCTCATCGCAGTAATTGGGAGCCGTATCGAAGTAGGTGATCCCTCGGTCAAAAGCGTGCCAGACGATTTCGGCCATTTCCTCGCGCTGGTCTGGGCGCTCGAAACGCATGCCGCCAAATCCAACCCGGGAAACGGTAACGCCTGTCTGACCGAACTGTGTGTAAAACATGATCGCTTTCCTTTACGACCGGACCTGCCCCGGCTATGACTCCTGCCTCCACCGATAAAAAGCATAGGCGGCCATCACCATACCGATTGCCGCTACGCCTGCCGCGGCATACACCTGCCAGGGGAGTCCGCGATTTCCTCCGGAGGCGGGAACTGTCGGATCCGACCAGTTCAGGGAGCGAAGCAGGGAAACCATTTCGTCCCGCTGACGCGCAGCCGCGGCCGCAGCCATGCCGCGGGCCCTTTCCGCGTAGGGTAAGTCCTCAGCAAATACCAGCCGCGCCTGCGGCCCATCCCCATAGAGCACGTATCCCATATCCTGCCAATATTTGAGCCACCGTTCGCGGCGCATGACGGGCGCTTCGTACACCACGGACTGCACGTTTCGGGCCAGCACCCGGACTGGCGGCGCATTGCCGGGAACATCGGGAACCAGTTCCAGGTTTTCCGTGGGTTTCCAGGAGGTGTCGTTGCGTCCGGCCCACACGCCGTCCACGCGTATGCCCGCAAAAAATTCCTGCCCCCCTCCGGACGAGAGGACCACCTTGAATGTCGCTTCCCGCTCCGGAACGGCGCTGGCAATAACGGACATCGCGCTTTCCGGCTGGGACAGCGCCATTATCAGCGCGCACCAGATCATGGAACTATTATACCCGTGATTTTCTTGAACGGCGCAACATTCCGCGTTCAAAATGAATAAAAGACAGGGGAGCCCGGGGAAGGAGAAAGCATTCCATGCCCGCAGAGAAGATGGAAAAACAAACGGGAGTTCGCGTGATCGCGGCAGCCCTGCTTGCGTTTGGCGTGATTTGGGGGTGCCGCACCACTGATCCGGGCGACTCGCTGGAGAAACCCGCGTCCGGAAAACGGATGCCCTCCGGGAAAATCTTTTTCAGCCATGGCACGCTGCCGCTGGGTGACGTTGCCCGCCTGCTTGGGGAAACCATTGGCGGCCGGCTGGCCGTCATGGCAGGGCTTGAGGAATATCCCGTCAGGGGGACAGACCACCGGAATACCACTTTTGGGGCGGTGGCAGATTATCTGGCGGCTTCAGCCCAGTCCCGGGCGCTGGAATTGCCCCAGGGATGGTTTATCTGTCCGCCCGGATACGAACTGCTCGCACAGATGAATGTGCGGGACCGACTGCCGGCGCGCTACACGGGGATTGCCGCCACGGTGGCGTTCGGCGCGAAAACGCCGCTGTACAATGTGTTTTCGGTACTGAGCCACAACCTTAATATAAATATTGTCGGGGACAATTACATTACGGAAGCCCGGTGCGGCGAACTCTTTCTGGATGACGCGTCCCTGAGCGACACGCTGGAGATGATCCTGATGAGCGCGCGCGTGCCGCCGTCCGAATTGGTCGTAGAGGCAACAGATGAGTACATCCTGCTGGCCTCCGGGCGGAATCCGAGGAACAGCCCGGCATTACTGAATCCTGAGGCGCTGGAGGATCCAGACACAGCCGCCCTGATGGAACGGGTGGTGCCGATGGTAGTGCTGCCGTCACCCGGGGCCAACCCCCTCGAGGTGGCCTTCGGAGGGCAGCCGGATACGCTGAAAGAGGTTCTTACGCCACTTTCCCGGCAGCTGGGGATTCCCGTGGCGGCCTACCGGAGCATGGGCGATATCCCGATCACGCCCTGCCTGTTCAGGAACATCCGGGTCCGGACGGTTATAGAATTGATTCTGCGGCAGTGGCCCGTAGACACCTTTGGCTACGAGGTTTCCGCGGAGCGGATCCTGCTGCGTCCCCGCTGATTTTTTGTCACGCTATCCGGTCAGCAACAATTGTGTTATGACGGTTATGCGGCGGCAGTTTTGCGGCTTTTCCGGTAGACGTGTCCGGCGATCACCAGGGCGGTGAAGACCACGATGATGATGACCGTGTTCCGGGCGCCGACCTTGCCCCAGATGCCCCAGATGCCGCCAAAGAAAGAACAGAACGTGGCGATTGCCATGAGTACGTTCCATACCACCCGTTTGAATCCCCGGGGCATATCATTGCCCAGCACGGTTTTCTGGTTCATCAACAGGAGGAAAGACAGGTATGCCAGGGGAAGCAGGGTCATGCAGAACACCGAGGTCGGCGTGGCCACCGCCATCAGGGCGCCTTCCCAGAAAAGCATGGCAAACAGCGCGATGGAGGTCATCAGCCCGCCCACGAACTGGGGCCATCCTTTTGCCGGACGGTTGAGCAGTTCGCAGAAGCACAGGCTGTTGATGATCATCAGCATGGTGGCGGCGGAGATGCCCATGCCCAGGATGCCGATACCGAAGATATAACGTCCCACTGTGGGTCCAGTCAGCGGTTCGAGTGAAGCCGCCAGCTGCGGCGCGTCGCGTCGGACCAGCATTGCCGCCATCATCCGCTCGGATTCCGGCAGGCCGTTCATTCTGGCTTCGAGTTCCGCGGGGGTAAGGGCCGCCACGGCAGCGGAACCAAGTTCTTTTTCCAGGCGCGCTTTGAGGAGCCCCTGATACCCCTTGACCAGTGTGGAATCCACCTTAATGGGATTCCCCTGTTCATCCACCGGGTTGACCAGTCCGGGCTGAGGTTTCGCGTGCAGCTGGGTTCCCGCCGCGATCACCACGCAGGATGTGGCGATGAGGAACGGAATGAACAGGCCGGTGGACAGGTCAAAAATGGCCAGCCCCCGGAAATCCCGGTCCCACCCTTTCCGCATCATGGAATACGGGAAGAGAAAAGTCATGTTGATGCCTACCGCCGTGGCAAAAGCGGAGATGATGAAATCCCGCTGGTCATTCAGGATTTTGGCGCGCCAGAACGGTTCGAAAGCGGCCGGCACCTGTTCGAGGTATGGCCGAAGCTTCGGGGCCGGCTCAAACATCATGCTGAAATTTGGCAGGAACCCGGCCATATACTCCCGCCAGTCCGCCAGGCCGTTTACCGTAACAACGTATACGACCCCGAAAAAGCAGATAACCGTCAGGCCTACCATACCCTTCACGACGGTCTCAAAAATGCGCATTCCCCGTCCGCCGGAGGAGTACAGCGCCAGGAAGGTGATGTTCACCGCGAGGATGAAGAGGGCCGCTACGAATTTTCCGTTGTCGCCCAGCGGCCCATCCACGCCCAGAATCTGGGGGAACAGCATTTTGGTCAGCGAGGCCAGTCCCAGCGCGAACTGGGGCATTGACCAGACGATGTTTGCCAGCATGGACGCGAACAGCCAACCCCACCCCAGGACCGGATTGACGTGTTCATTGATCAGGCCGAGCGGCCGTTTCCCCGTGGAAAGCACAACATAAGAGATGGCGCTGAGCATGACGATGCCTACCGCCATGGCCGCGGGCTGGAGCCACAGGAAAGTGAAACCTGTCAGCACGGCCAGGTACAGGGAGTTGGAAAGCGTGCCGCCGCCCAGGGTGATGGCGCTCTGCAGCCAGCCGGGTCCGGACAGCCGCACAAAAACCCCCAGCAGCGGAAGGCGACCCTTTTGTCTCGCATTGACAATCAACGCGCGATCCCGCTCGATTCGGGTGTTAACGGAAAGGTTGATGTCCTGCTTCGGCGCGGTGTCCTGCGTCATAGTTTTACCCTTGTGCTGAGATATTGTTAAGACGGGATTTGTTGCTGATCCAAGGCTATTATGTCAAAAATTCCGCTTGGCGCGCATCCTGTTGCCTCTTTGTCCGGAGTGTGATGCCGTAAAGGGATGAGAGAAGGTTTAACCACTGAACAAAAGTATTGACAAATTTGCAGAAACGGGTTACACTAAACCGTGGAAAACTGTCCCAGGCCGGGAATGGAGGCACTGTTGTGGAAAAGCAGTCTGAAGTAAGCAACGCGGAAGTCAACGAAAACGCAACCAGCCAGGCTCCCCGAGAGACCGGAAAAGTAAAGTTCTTCAGTGACCAGAAAGGCTGGGGATTCATCGCCCGGGAGGATGGACGGGACATCTTCGTGCATTACAGTTCCATCCGGATGGAAGGATTCCGCACGCTGCACGAAGGCGACATTGTCACGTACGAACTGCTGGAGACAGACCGCGGCCCCCAGGCCATTAACGTCGAACGGGTGTCCACGCCAAACGACAATAAC
This sequence comes from Candidatus Hydrogenedentota bacterium, assembly GCA_029776995.1. Classification (GTDB taxonomy): domain Bacteria; phylum Hydrogenedentota; class Hydrogenedentia; order Hydrogenedentales; family CAITNO01; genus JAGPFE01. Next base: position 3,580 of record JAKOTZ010000214.1, on the reverse strand, counting down.
AAATAGAACCGTTTGGGTTTTTCACAGTAAAGCTCCAGCCTTAACGGGGGCCCCCGCAGAACAGGTCTTCGCCATCCGGACAGGGTACGTAGCCGCCCTGGTGATACAGCTGGATCAGCCGCATCAGTTCCATCACGGAAATTTTCCAGTCCGCGGGCGCGTAATCCGCATCGTGCGGCGGACCATCGTGGCTTCCCTCGCCCGGCTGGTAGCCGTCCTCCGTGGCGGCTCCCGCGGCAATACTGTACTGGCCGGCGCGGAACAGCTGGATGACGCGCAGCAACTCCTCAAGGTCGATACGGCCGTTTCCGTTGGTATCCGCGCAGTGCACCCGGGGATTCACCAGTATCGTCCGCTGGGCGGCCCCGCGATTTCCCTGCCGATCCACGGCCGCGTAATCCAGGCGGTACAGGCCGACCGAACCGGTTGAGACCTGGCCGGAGACGGTGACTGGAAGGTCGCCGTCACAGATGTCGGTTGCCTGGGCGCCCGGATCCGTGAAGGCGTCATATTGGCGAATCGCCATAACCCGTTCTCCCAGCAGGGTAACCACCGGCGGCTGGCTGTCCTCAACCCGCACTGTGCGCTGGACCGAGGCGCTTTGTCCGAACGAGTCCGTGGCCGTGTAAAGGAGGGGGTAAGTGCCCACGGCGCTGGGGTTCACGGCGCCAGTAACCATTACCTGCAGGTTTCCTTCACACGCGTCAATGGCGGATGCGCCGGGGTCTGTTCAGGTGTCACCGCAGGCGAGAGTAATCTCCGCGTCGCCGTTCAGGGTTACCACCGGCGGCTGGCTGTCCTCAACCCGCACTGTGCGCTGCACCGAGGCACTCTGTCCGGCCGAGTCCGTGGCCGTGTAGAGGAGGGTATAGGTTCCCCCGGCATTGGGGTTCACGGAGCCGGAAACCGTAACCTGCAGGTTTCCTTCGCACGCATCCATGGCGGAGGCTCCGGGGTCTGTCCAGGGATCGCCGCAGGCGAGAGTGACCTCCGCGTCGCCGTTCAGGGTAACCACCGGGGGTTGAGTGTCCGTAACCCATACCGTGCGCTGGACCGAAGCGCTTTGTCCGGACGAGTCCGTGGCCGTATAGAGGAGTGTATAGGTTCCCCCGGCATTGGGGTTCACGGAACCGGAAACCGTAACCTGCAGGTTTCCTTCGCACGCGTCAATAGCGGAGGCTCCGGGGTCTGTCCAGGTGTCACCGCAGGCGAGGGTGACCTCCGCCGCGCCGTTCAGGGTAACCACCGGCGGTTGCGTATCTGTTACCCGCACAACGCGTTGCACCGAAGCGCTTTGTCCGGTCGAGTCCGCAGCCGTGTAGAGGAGGGTGTATGTACCCACAGCGTTGGGGTTCACGGAACCGGAAACCGTAACCTGCAGGTTTCCTTCGCACGCGTCAATAGCGGAGGCTCCGGGGTCTGTCCAGGTGTCACCGCAGGCGAGGGTGATCTCCGCGGCGCCGTTCAGGGTGACCACCGGGGGTTGCGTGTCCAGGACCTGTACCTGACGGGTTGCCGTGCCGACATTTCCCGCCCCATCCGTCGCGGTCCAGGTAAGCGCGTATGTTCCCGGAACAGCCGTGTTCACTTCACCGCTCAATACCAGCGTATTTGAAACGTCTCCCTCCCGGGAATCCCATGCCGTCGCGCCGGGATCCGTGTAGGGGGAGCCGCATTCTGCCGTCCCTGCATCCGCGCCAATCAGCGATACCGCCGGCGCCGCGGTGTCGATGGTGACCGGTCCCCAGGAAACCGGATCGGACCAGAGTCCGTAGCCGTTTTTCGCGCGCAACCGGAAATACCAGGTTCCATCCGCCAATGCGTCGGAGTCCACCACATGGGGATCCGCGCTGTGGGGCGTTTGAACGACGGTACCCGGGTCCGCGTTCGGATCCTGCGTGAACAGCCAGGCATACCCCGCAATGCCTGATTCCGGGTCCGCTGCGCCTGCCCAGGAAATCCGGATCACCGGCTGGTTGCTGAGGCCGCCGACACTGTGTGTGACGCTTTGCAGAACAGGGGGCGTTGGCGGGGTGCTATCAGGGGTATCCGGTGGGGCCGCCCAGGCCGGGACAGGATAGTCTACGCTTTCGCGGATATACCAGACGGCGCTGAAATCCCAGCCGGCGGATTCATAGGTGGCGCGCTGTTTCAGGGCGGCCGTACTGAGTCCCGTGCCGCCGGCGGACCAGCTGACACCGGAGGTTTCGGTGTCCCAGAAGGAGGCCGTGATACTGTTGCTGTTCCATCCGGCAAGACCGCCGCCGCCGGATGAGCCAGTAACAGGACCCGTAGACAGGATGCGGGCCAGGGGGCCGGAGTTTTCCCCGACCGCTCCGCCGGTGCGTAACCCGCCGGTTACGGTCGCGGAAACCCGGCAGTCGGTTATGGAGCCGCCCGAGTTGGATCCCACGATTCCACCCGTGGCGTCACTTCCGGTGACCGTCCCCGTAACCATACATGAGGCGATGCTTCCCCGGTTGACGCCGGCGATGCCGCCCGTGAACAGATTGCCCCGGATATTGGCATTCTCCAGGCCCAGATTACGGATCTGCCCGGATGAGGAGACGGTTCCGAAGAGCCCCACCTGGTTAAGACCGGGACGGTTGATCACTAGTCCGCCGATGGTATGTCCCTGCCCGTCAAATTCTCCGGAGAAATCCACGATAGGACTGAATCCCGCGCCGCCATTCCACGAGGCGGTGGCCGACGCGTCCAGGTCCGCCGAAAGATAGTAGCGCCCGTTGGCCGGCTAGGCCGGATCATTGCCGATTTTCTGGAGGTCTTCGACAGAAGTGACCGCCACCGGATCGCCGGGGTCCGTTCCGCCGCCTTCCTGTATGCCGCGGAATACGATATCGTCAATATTCCAGCCGGAATAGGTTACAGAATCATCTGTTGGTCCCAGCACCCAGCGGACGTAGAACGCGGCAGAGCCGTCTGCGCGGGCGCTCAGGTCAAAGACCTGCCTGGACCAGGAGGTCTCGGCGAGATCCGTGTCCGGGTTTTCCCACAGGGTGTACCAGACCGATCCGTCCTGGCTTACCTGGAGAAGCGCTTTGTCATAACTATTGCGCTCCACCCCCAGCCAGCGCTGGAATTCCAGGGTTACACCGTGCGCCCGGGAAAAATCGAAAGGACCCGCGGTTAGGGTCATGGCGGAAGCGTTGTTCGCGTAATTGCCGTTCAGGTTATTTCCGAATACATTGTTACCGGTGTAGCCGGCGGTGGGGTCGGGGTTTTCGGAACCCTGCCCCGTTGGCCAGCCGAATGCCCAGTCACCCGTGCGGGCCCATCCCGGATCCGTGTCCAGGGGAAACGCGTACAGTATCGGCGCCCGCACGGTCAGCGTAAACCGTCGGCGCTGTTCGTAACCCGTGGCGGCATTGACGAAAACCACATCACCGGAATAGGTTCCCGGCTGAAGCGTTGCCGCGTTGATGGTTGCCGTTACCGAGGTCTGCGCGCCGGCAGCCAGGGAACCGCCTGTCTGGGAGAGGCTGATCCAGGCAGGCGCCGTGGCAGACCAGGAGATGGCGCTGCTGCCCTCATTACGCAGGGTGTAGGTCTGCTCAGATGG
>JAKOTZ010000198.1 GCA_029776995.1 Candidatus Hydrogenedentota bacterium | reverse complement strand
ATTGTTAGTCCCGTCGCCCGTCTGACTTCGGGTGGGGTAATATCCCCCGCCGCCGTAATAAGTAGACGCGGATACGTAGGGTACGCGCGTGGCATTTTCAAACACGGCTTCTTCGCCGTCCTGCACCGTTACCCGAGGCGACGCGATGATGGTAACCTTGTTCTGCTTATCCAGGTAATCCAGGACGGCTGTAAGCCGGTTGCCGGCATAGCGGTCTGTAATCGGCTTGCCGTTGACGTCCGTCAGCACCGGCCGGGTAATGTTGCCGGAACTGTCCAGCTGCAGCGCGCCGAATGCCGGTATCGCGTAGGGCAGCGTGCCGAACTGCAGGGCCTGCCCCGCTCCGGGTGGCGCTTTGGCGCTGGCCCCTCCGGATCCGCTGTGGAACACGGAAGGTTCGCCGTTTATGTTCCCGTAATACGACCAGTTGATGCTGAAGGAGCGCTCCACTTCATCCGTGCATTCGACGATATAGGCCTCTATGAACACCTGGCGGCGTTTGACATCCCAGGCCTGAATCAGTTTATCGATTTCATCCAGCCGCGCGGGAATAGCCGAAACCGTAATCTGGTGCACATCCTCGTTGATGGTGATGCGCCCCATGCTCTCAGGCACCAGCGCCTCGATCTCATCCGCGATGAAGTCAAGGTCCGCGTAGCGGATGGTCCAGGTGCGCGATTCCAGCTCGCGGTCCAGCATGGCGACTACTTCAGCCACTTTTTCCAGGCGTTGCGGCAGGTCTGAGACCATGATGGTGTTATACCGCGGATCCGACTGAATCATGCCCCGTTCCGTGATAATCGACTCGAGGCTTTCGATGATATCTTCGACATTCACGTGGCGCAGTTCGAAGGTGCGGGTTTCCACCGGCCGGTCCAGGCGATCCACCACCATGGCCATCTGCTCCAGCACGGCTGGGGTATCCCATACAATGATCTGGCCGGTCCGCGCGTCGCTGAGCAGGTTGCCATTCTGGGAAGCCATGGAGGATAGAACGGTTTCGATATCCGGCAGATCGGCGTAACGGATGGTGAATTCCCGCTGTTCCAGTGGCACGTCCAGCTTCTCAAACACCTCCCGCATCACCTTCAGGTTGTCTTCCGCGTCCCACACATAAAGGGTACCGGTCCGCTGATCACTCAGCAGCCAGCCGTTTGAGGAAAGCATGGACGTCAGCATCTGCTCCGCCAGCGCGGGATCCACGTGCCGGACCTTGAATTCCTCCGGCTTGCGTTTGCCGAAACTGCGCTTCAGGTAATCCTCTTCGGACATAACCCGAAGAAAGCGGGTGTCCCGGTCAAACTCGTAGAAAATCTTGTAAAACTGCAGGACTTTCAAGGCCTCCCGCGGACGGGTTTCATTCAGCCAGAACTTGAGTTCCACTTCCTGCAGTTCCGGAGAAACCATAATATTCCACCCGGTGGCCATGCTGATGGTGGACAGGAATTCCCCCACCGGCATGGGTCCTTCCAGCGTCAGGGGTTCTCCATCGTCCGGAACGTCCGCATAGTTGACGTCCCGATCAAGAAACGGCTCAAACTTGCCGTCCCTCGTCATCACCACAGCGCCGCCTGCCCCTTTATTAAAAGAGGTCCCGCCGCCTCCCCCTTTTTCTCCGCCGCCACCGGCATTAGCCGGCCCTTTTCCGCCCGTAACGGTCGGTTTCCCCCCGGAAGCGCCCCGCTCGCCTGCCGGGTTTTTAGCGGCGCCGGCCGATTCCGCGGCGGCCTTTGCCGCATCAGCTCCGCCCGCGGACTGACCCTGTTGGCCCTGCTTCTGCTGTTCCGCCTCCTGTTTGCGCCGTTCATCCCGTTCCCGCAACCGTTCAAAGACAGGATTCCGCGGTCCCGGCGCCTGGGCGCCACCCCCCGCAGACGTGTCACTGCCCATTCTGGAACCGCCCAGGGGACTGTTCAGTTGCCCGGAACCGGCGGTATTGCCTCCCAGTCCCCGGTTGGACAGGCGGCTGCCGGTGCCGGTCTGAGGGTACGGCTGTGGCGAGGAAGGGGTCTGGCTCTGGGCGGACACGGACCAGCACACCAGGCCGGCCAGAAAGACGGCCACCACCGCAATGCCCACTACCCTGTTATGTCTGGAATCCATCATGACACATCCCGCGCGGGTCCGTTTCAGGCGGCAACCCGGTGTTTGAGATATATTACCGGATAACGTGCGTAAAATCCCATACGCGTCATTCCCGGGGAATTTCCACGGTAAGCCGTTCCTTTCCTTCTTTCCAGTCGTAGGAAAACACCACTTTCTGCCGATCAAAACTTTCCAGTTTTACCCCGTTGATGGTTTCTCCGACGGAGAACATCCGACCGCGAGGATTGTCCGGCGTTATCAGTTTGATTCTACTGTTGCCAATCTGCGCGCGGGTGGCCTTGACGCCCTCCAACATTTTGCGCAGATCCGGCCGCTGGGGCGGAGGCGGCGGCGGAGGAGGAGGAGGCGGCGGCGGCGGAACCAACGCCCCCCAAATCTGCGGACTGCCGGTAATGGCCTGCCGCCAGGCATCAAAATCCCAGGCGAACTGCGGTTCCTCTTCAGACTCCGATGTTACCTCGCCAAGGAGCTGCTCGAGGCGCGCGCGCTCGCCGGCAACCGGGTCGCTGAAGATGCTCATCAGCATGGCGGCTCCGCTGATGACGAGGACGCCGAAACCGGCTATGTTAACCAGACGTTCCATAGATTACTCCGACACGTCACGTATGAGCAGCGCGTACAGGGAGACGGCCGCGCCCGCATTTTCCAGGGTAAACCGCGGACACGCTACCCGCTCACCGTTCCCAGATGGCATAAACTGCACGGTATAGCGATAAGGGCCGTCGGGACGCAAAGGTTCCGGGTTCGGATAAGCCGCACCGCC
>JAKOTZ010000191.1 GCA_029776995.1 Candidatus Hydrogenedentota bacterium | reverse complement strand
AGCCAGCATACCGTTTCATCAACCAGCCGGGTTACGCGGGCATCCGTGCCATAGCCTGTGAGCAGCCATTCCGCGAAGTTCAGGCACATTTCGGTGCCTACCGGCTCGTCGCCGTGAATGGTGGCGATATAGCGAACTGCCGGCTTATCGGCGGCGACATCCGGATTGGAGGTAATTTTTATTGCCAGCAGGGGACGATTCTGTACCGAGTACCCCACGGTATACGCCCGGCACAGGTGGGGGTAGACCGATGTCCACTGGGAGAACAGCGCGGCAATATCACCGCTGTCCCGGTATCCATCAACAGTTTTTTCTTCTGTCGGCGCAGGCTGTATTTCAAGCACCCGGACGGGCCATCCCAGCGATTCCACCGCCGCCCGCTCGGACGCGTCAGCGTAAATAACGGCATAATCCCGGGTTACATTGTCTATGGTCAGTCCCATTTCAACCAGCTGCCGCGCGGATTCGGGAGAGGGCAGCCGCACTTCCAACACCCACGTGGGCGGCACATCCCCATAACCATTCTGTCCAGAGCACATCACAACGATCAGGCACCCCCCAACCCGCAACAAAACCCGCAGCCATCCGCGAATGTATGTTGGTCTACCCATCACAGCAGCCTTTTCATTCATTGTTCCTGATAAAGTATACTCGTTTGCGGCAGAAATCTGCAGGCGCAGGCGGCCGCCCGGGCGGTTTGCCCCGCGCGACCCCGTTTTTTCATACTGTTTTAGCGTTTATTTTCCGGCGGGAAGGTTTCCTGGCTCGTTTTTCGCCGGAACGTGATATGGAGTGACCGTGAATTACCAAAATCTGGATGTGATACCGGGGCGCCCGTATCCGATGGGTCCCGTAGTGTATCCCGACGGAATTCGTTTCACCCTCTTCAGCCGCCATGCCCGCAGGGTATGGCTGGCCCTCTTCAAAAACGTGGAAGACCTGGCGCCCGTCTGGGAATACGAACTGGACCCCGCGCGACACCGCATCGGAGATGTGTGGTCCATCTTCGTTCGGGGGCTCGAGGAAGGCGCGCTGTTCAAGTACCGCGTGGACGGCCCGTTTGACCCGGCGAAGGGACACCGTTACAACCGGGACATCTACCTGCTCGACCCCTATGCCAAAGCCTTTGTCGGAGACGTCCATGACGGGACCATGAAATGCGTCGCGGTGCATGACCGCATGGACTGGATCGATGATATCCGGCCAAAGATCCCGCTTCAGGACCTGGTCATCTATGAAACGCACGTAAAAGGGTTTACGCGTCACCCTTCGTCGGGCGTGAGCTGTCCGGGCACCTATGCCGGATTTATCGAAAAAATCCCCTGGCTCAAGGAGCTTGGCATCAACGCCGTGGAACTGCTGCCGATCCACGAGATGGGCGAGAATTATATCGGCCGCAAGGGGCCCGATGGACAGGAGCTCACCAATTACTGGGGATACAGCACGATTGGATTCTTCGCGCCAACCGGCCGCTATGCCGTCAGCGCGAAACGGGTGGAGCACCTGGATGAGTTCCGTTCCCTGGTCCGCGAGCTTCACCGGGCCGGCATTGAAATCATCCTGGACGTGGTGTTCAACCATACCTCGGAGGGGAATGAACTGGGCCCCACGCTGTGCTTCAAGGGCATCGACAACGCCGTGTATTACCTGCTCCGCGACGGGCAATACCTGAATTTCAGCGGTTGCGGAAATACTTTGAACTGCAATCATCCGATCGTGCTTGATTTCATCCTGGACTGTTTGCGCTACTGGGTCGCCGTCATGCACATCGACGGGTTCCGCTTCGACCTGACTTCGATCCTGGGCAGAGGACAGGACGGCAGCATCCGCCAGGACGCGCCGCTGCTCACCCGCATCGCCGAGGATCCTGTGCTCCGCGAAACCAAGCTCATCGCCGAAGCCTGGGATGCCGGCGGAGCCTATCAGGTGGGATCTTTCGGGGGGCGCCGGTGGGCCGAATGGAACGGCCTGTACCGGGATGAAGTACGCCGCTACTGGCGCGGGGATCCCGGCATGCGTCCCGCGTTTGCCACGCGAATTTCCGGCAGCAGTGATCTTTATTACCGTTCGGGACGCACCCCGTGCCACAGCATCAACTTCATCACCTGCCACGACGGCTTCACGCTCCGGGACCTCGTGTCCTACAACCGTAAGCACAACGAGGCCAACGGCGAAGACAACCGGGACGGCATGGATGAAAACTACAGCTGGAACACTGGCGTGGAAGGGGAAACGGACCATCCCGCCATCAACGCCCTGCGTCTGCGCCGCCAGAAAAATTTTATTGCCACCCTGTTCCTTTCCCTCGGGGTGCCCATGCTGCTCGGCGGAGATGAGTTTGGCCGATCACAGCGGGGCAACAACAACGCGTACTGCCAGGACAATGAAATCTCCTGGTTCGACTGGACGCTCGCGCAAAAGAATGCCGAACTGGTACGGTTTACCCGGGAATGCGTGGCTTTCAGGAAGGAAAACCCTGTATTCCGCCGGGACCGGTTCTTCCGGGGACTGGAATCCGGAGAACCACCGGAAGAAGCGGATATCCTTTGGTTCGATGAATCCGGCGGGCCGGTCAACTGGCACGCAAGCGACAATCCGCTTGCCTGCCGTATTCATCCCCGCGAAAACGACGGCATAGCGCTCTACCTGATGTTCAATCCCACGCCTGTCGCGGTTATGTTTTCGATCCCGCCCGGACAGTGGATTTCACGGATTGATACCGCCGCACAGCCGCCCGACGACATTATGCCCCTGGAAAAAGCCCGCCGGGTTGTCACCGGCAAAGCCGTACTGACCGCGTTCAGCCTGATGGTGCTGTCCGCCAATCCGAAAATCCGTTAAAAGGTTGCCTGAACCGCCCATTTCTGACACAATAAACGCCAGACTACCAGAAGGAGAACCGAGATGACCAATCCAAAGATCCGCTGCACCCGTCGCCAGGCCATGGGCCTGATGACCGCGGCAGCCGCCGCTCCACTGGCCGCATCCCTGAGTAATTCAGCCACCGCGCAGGATGCCCCCCCGCGCAAAGGGTTGTTCAAGCAGTCCGCTTCCCGCTGGTGCTACGACAAAATTCCTCTGGATGAATTCTGCCTCCAGGCAAAGGCCATAGGGCTGAAGGGGATTGATCTGCTCTCAGAACCTGACTGGAAAACCGTCATAGACCACGGGCTCGAAGTGTCCATGGCTAATGGACCGGGAGGCATCCCGGACGGGTGGAATGAGCCGAAAAACCACGAAAACTTGATCCGCGCGTCCGAGGAATTGATCCCCAAAATCGCCGCGATGGGTATCCGGAACATGATCGTATTTTCCGGAAACCGCCGCGGCATGGACGACCGCAAAGGAATGAAAAACTGCGCGGAAGGGCTGAAACAGATTCTCCCCCTCGCCGAAAAGCACAACATCACCATCATTATGGAGCTGCTCAACAGCAAACGCAACCACAAGGATTACATGTGCGACCGCACGGCGTGGGGCGTCGGCCTGTGCGACATGGTGGGCTCCGACCGGCTGAAGCTGCTGTATGATATATACCATATGCAGATTATGGAAGGGGATATTATCGATACCATCAGGGAATTTCATCCGTACATCGGCCATTACCACACCGGCGGCGTGCCGGGCCGGAACGACATCGACGAAACCCAGGAACTGAACTACCGCCGCATCATGGAGGCCATCGCCGAAACCGGATACACCGGTTTCGTGGCCCATGAGTTCGTGCCGGCGCTGCCCAATCCGCTGGATTCGCTCCGACGCGCCTTCGAAATCTGTAACGTATAACAGTCAATAGGCCGGCGGACTGTTTCACGACAGCCACCGGCCTTCTTTATTGGACTATGCGACTTATATTTATCTGCCAGTATTTTCCGCCCGAACCCGGAGCTCCGGCGGCCAGGACCCACGAACACGCCCGCGAGTGGGTCCGGCTGGGACACGATGTCACGGTTGTGTGCGCCGTACCGCACTACCCGGAAGGCGTTGTTCCACCCGCCTACCGAAAGCGCCTCATCTTCCCAGAAACCGTAGACGGTATCCGGGTGTTGCGGTGCCGGGTATGGGCCGCGCCGAACAGCGGGATTGTCCGCCGGGGGCTTTGTTTCCTGACATTTTTCGCGCTGGCCCTGGCGGTTACCCTGCGTTATGGCCGCAAGGCTGACCTTATCGCGGCCACGTCACCCCATCTGCTGGCGGCGCTTGCCGGGATGCTGGCTGCCGGGATGCTGCGAAAACCCTTCGTGCTGGAAATCCGTGACCTGTGGCCGCAGCAGATTGCCGACCTCGGCGTGCTGAAGACTCCCCTGTTGCTGCGTCCGCTGGAGTGGCTGGAAAAAGCGCTGTACCGCGCTGCGCGCCGCATCGTAACAGTAGCGCCGGCCACACAGAAAACCCTCGCGAGTCGGGGAATCCCCAAGAATAAACTGAGGTGTGTTCCAAACGGCATTGACCTGGACCTGTTCACGCCCCCTCCGGCAGAGGCCGTTCACGCGTTCCGGGCCGCGCACGCCTGGACCGATGAAACATTTGTGATCCTGTACATTGGAGCGCACGGACTTTCGCAGGGGCTTGAAACCATCCTTGAGGCGGCCGCGTTGCGAAAAGACCGCGATCCGTGGCGGTTTGTTTTTGTCGGCGGCGGCGCGCGCAAGGCCGCCCTTGAATCCATGGCGAAAGAACGGGAACTTAACCGCGTTTCATTTCATCCGATCGTGCCCCGCAAAGAAGTGCCGCTGTGGTATGCGGCAGCGGATGTCTGCCTGGTATGCCTGCGCGATCTGCCGGTGTTTCACACCAATATCCCCAGTAAAATGTTTGAAATCATGGCCGCAGGCCGTCCCATGGTGGTGGCCGCCGCGGGGCAGGCCCGGCAGCTGGCGGAAACCGCGCGTGCCGCTATGGTGGTACCGCCGGAAAATCCCACCGCACTTGCGGAAGCTCTGGACCGGCTGGCGGATGACCCTGAACTTCGGGAATCGCTGGCCCGCAATGGGCGCGCGTATGCGGAAACCCACTGCGCGCGATCCGACCGGGCCCGTGAAATGATAGACATTTTCAAGGAAGCGATGGCGATAAACCATCCAGAGGAGAAACACGCATGAACGTCAGCGCTCTTGATCTCACCGGCACGGTCGTGGTGATCACCGGAGCCAGCCGCGGCATTGGCGCGGCGATGGCGGAACTGCTGGGCAAATGCGGCGCGAGCGTGGCGGTGAACTATCACGCCAGCGCCGACCGCGCCAGGGAGGTGGCGGACCGAATTGAAGCATCGGGCGGAAAAGCCCTTCCTGTCCGGGCTGACGTGCGGGATCCCGAACAGGTACAGAGCATGTTTGACCGGGTTGCCGAAACGTTTGGCGCCATACATGGCCTGATCAACAACGCCCATATTGACTTCCCCGTAAAGCCATTTCCGGAGATTACCTGGGACGCGTTTGCCGCCAAGCTCAACGGTGAACTCGGCGCGGCCTTCCACTGTGTCCAGGCGGCGCTGAAGTATATGCTTCCCACGGGACGGGGTAAGCTCGTGTTCGTTTCCAGTACTCTGTCCAGGCTTCCGGGTCCCGGGTTTTCAGCGCATGCCTCGGCGAAAGCCGCCATTGACAGCTTTGCCAAAAGCCTGGCGCTGGAACTGGGTCCCCGCGGTATCACGGCCAACGTGATCGCGCCAGGACTGATCAATACCGACGCCACGGCGCACCAGCCCGAAGAAATGAAGCGGAAATACGCCGCTATGGTGCCCCTGCGTCGGATCGGCCTTCCGGAAGATGTCGCCGGGCTGGCGGCGTTCCTGATGTCGCCTCTTTCAGACTACATTACCGGGCAGTATTTTTCCGTGAACG
>JAKOTZ010000189.1 GCA_029776995.1 Candidatus Hydrogenedentota bacterium | reverse complement strand
GAACCTCTCCCGCAGCACACTGGTGGCGCTGTACAGCCGGGTAAACCAATGGGCGCAGGTCGCCTCCAACTGCTCGTCCGACGCGGAGGATAGATTATAAACTTTCGTCACCAGCGTATTGACGCCGCCGGCGGGGCTTTCATTCTCGGCCATGATGTCCTCCTATGGCAAGTACCGCTTGCGCGGTTCGGGTATTTCTAGCGGGTCGTACTGCTTTTGCGGCACCACAAAGGGCCGCCGCTCCGGCATGGGGTTGAGCATAAACATGTACCGGGCGTCGTCGTAGGCGTGATCTTCGCACTCGGTGTCCACGTCCTCCACCTTGGAGGCCACGCGGGTGTTATACGTCAGCGCCGGGATGGTCCGTATGAAGTCCCGGCAGGTCTTGAACACATACATTCCGGGGTATCCATTCTCGTCGAACTGAAGCCGGTAGTGGAACTGCATCTTCCCGGCAATCCGGGTGTTGTCCGCCGGGTCAAAGTACACGCCATGCCGCGCCATAAGCTGCGCCACGCTCTCACCCCGGCTCTCGTCGAATATCGACGGGTCCGCAATCCCGATCACCGGCAGGCCGGGCATGTACTGCTTCTCGAACGCCGCAATTTCCTCGGCGATCTTCCCGGGCTGCATCCGAGCGCCCACATTGGATCCGATCCCCCGGTCCCTCTGGCACCCGTACCACTCGCTGAACCGGTACAGCCGCCCTTGGGGATCCGCTGCCCACCATCCCACGGAGAACGGCCGCGAATACCCGAAGTCGAAGCTGCGGTACCTCCGCCAATCCGCCGGGATGGGGAAGGGGTCTATCACGTGAGTAAATCTCCGGTCCCGGTAATGCTCCGGGTCGTTCCGCCACTCGGTGAACACCTGGCCCTCGAAGGCGTCCCAATTCCCTTCCAGCAGCGCCCGTCGCAGCGCATCCGGCTTCTGCTCCAGCTCGAAAACATAATCCGCACTGATGTGGGGGTTGTCCGTCACCTTGGCCGGAATGAATTCCACCACCCGGTCCTGGTACTCGTCCAGCGTCTTGGAATACACTCGCCGGATGTGCCTCCCGCCGCCCGGGTGCGGATCCACGAAATAGTCCTTGACCCACGCATGTCCCACGCCGCCAGGGTTGGCCGTACACCGCACTACTGGCTTTACACCTATCGCCTTGGGCGCCCGCAGACGGGTTTTCAGGTACTCGTACACATCCTTGGGGAAGTGCGTCAGCTCGTCGATATACAGCGCGTGGATCTCGGCGCCTTGGTATTTTTCCTTGTCCCCGTCATTTTCACAATGCCGGAACAACATGAAACTCCCATTGTGCAGCCGGATCTCATGCTCTCCGCCGACATACTTCCCAACCGCCGGCAACGGAATGGACCGCCGCGCCTCCCGGATCAGCGTATCCTCCAACTCCCGGTATGTCCGCCGGAACAGGTACACCATCAGCCCTGGCGTCCGGCAGGCCCGGAAGAACGCATCCATCACAAGGGCCTTGGACTTGCCCCCGCCCGCCGCGCCTCCGTAAAGCGATTCGTCCGCATCGCTGCCATGCAGCAGGTTTTGTTTCGCCGTGGGCTGATAATCAACTATCACCGTCCTTGGCCCCGCCACCGGTCAACATCCTTTCCGTCGGGGGCGTCGCTATGTCGCCACTGAAAATAACCTGTATCTGACCCGTCGAGCCCTTCACAAGATCCTTCTGCGCTTCCTTCAACTCCACGCTGGCAACATACAGACGGTCGTCCCCCGTGTATTTCCAAAGCTCGTTATGCAAATCCTGGAGCGCACGCTCCGCGGTTGCCATCGTTTCCAGCCACGACAGCTTCGGCTCATACCCGGCCGACCCCGTAAGAAACGTGTCACCCTTGTCCTGAAGCCGCCCCAGCAGGTCATTCGCCCGCCCCAGGTTCGCTTCCAGCCTCTTGATCCGCCGTAGGATGCTCGCCACTACCCGGGCATTGTTTGTTCCGTTGTCCGCATCCTTCCGCCGCACTTCTTCCAACAACAGTTCCGCGTTTATCTCGTCCATCGCTACCTGCCCCCAGAACCTCCACAGCGGATCCCTGTCCCTCCTGGTTTTCTGCCAAAGTCCGTGGACCATCTTCGTCACACCGGACCACCCCCGCCAGGATATGCAAAAACTGCCCCGTGTCTCGGAGCAGTCTATCCCGCTACCACTTTAACACCTATAAACGTGCTTTTGTTCGTGGAATGTGTTCGTGTCTGCCTGCGCCGCGCTTTATATGGCCCTGCGCCATTTTTTATATTTTCGGATGACCTTTGTTCGCATCACGGCGTTTTTCCCCTGCCCCCCTCGCGCTTTACATGAGGGGATTGGAGAATACCGGTATGGGCATATCTTGGGGTTCGTGGGCTTGGGCTCCCCCTGCTGGCCGTTTTTCGCGCACCCCCCACCCGTGCCCCCTGGCCCCTGCCCGCGAAGGTGGAAGGAATCCTGGCCTTCCTGCCTTGCCCTAGCTAAAGCAACGCGCCAGGCCTGCCTGCTGCTGGCTATGGTCCACGGGCAAAGCCCGAACAAT
>JAKOTZ010000178.1 GCA_029776995.1 Candidatus Hydrogenedentota bacterium | reverse complement strand
ATGCCAGGGATAATTTCCGCCAATACGGACTGGATTACCGAATTCGAGGCGGTCGCGTCAATCATTTTTCATTCTCTTACAATTAAAATGGACGGGTAGAGGAATCGGCCCGCAGTCCGAAGGGTGCAAACAGTAAAAAGCAGGCATCAGGGCAGGTCCTTCACCAGCACCCGTCCGAACAATCGCTTCCGGATGTCCACGGGCTCCACTGAACGCCAGATTTCCGTTTGGGTGCGATCCGAATTAAAAGTGCGGCTGAGCAGGATCCCGGGAAGGGTCCAATCCATGAGTTCCCCACTGAACTGGACGCTGAAACCAATGCCTTCCACCTCACTGCGGCGGACAAAAGCCAGCGTTGCGTAACTGGAGCCATTCACCTCGCTGAAACCGGCCACCGGTGCCCTGTTGGTGGATGACGATTCCGTGTCGCTGGAAAGGGCAAATTCCAGCCGGTTATTGTAACCGTCCCTGTCGGGATCAGCAGCCGGATCGGCCCGCTCCGAATCCCCCACGGCCCAGAAAGCATAGCTGATCCCGTCGCCTCCTCCCGGGTTGCCGATTTCAGTGTAGCTTTCCTGCCACTCCTCCGGATCGCTGTGGACCAGTGCGGGTTTGCCGGGCGTTTTCAGCACAAGCGTGGGACCTTCACCATCCGGCGAGGCCGGCCAGGCCGACTGGCTGTCTCCGTAGGCGAATTCAATAATGGAAGCTCCGGCTCCATAGCTGAGCTTCACTTCCTCACCGCTGTTGGAGAGATTCCCCTCCCCGTAGGTCCCTGCGGGGGTCACAGAAGGATAGCGAATAGCGAATGCGGCGGGGTTTTTCACGATCACTGCAGAAGCCCCGGCCGGAAGATTGAAACCGGCCGGAAAATCAAAATCGATCCCTTTGGTGAACCTGAGGTCCGTCATGTCCATGGAAGCCCCGCTGATATTGCGCACTTCGATGAATTCAAAATCCTGTTCATTCCACAGCACGTTCCAGCCCGGAGCAGCGGACTCCGCAGGCTTCACCGCACCCGGATTGTAATTGATCTCGCTGATGCGAAGGGCTCCGGCGTAGGCACTGACGTCCGGAGTTCCCGCCACGAACTGGAGCGGTTCGGACCAAAAACTCCAGCGGCCGGTCGCATCCCGGTGACGCACCCGGGCGCGATAGGTATGACCGGCGCGGAGCGCACTCCCGGGTACCCGGACATCCGGGATTCCCTGGGGGCTGACAGTGGGAATTTCAGCAGAGCGCCAGAGTTCTTCGATTTCATAGACCCGCGGTTTTGCCGGATCGTAAAGTGGAATGCCGGGAGCTGAGATTTCGCCGACGCGCCACTGAACTGCGGAAATGGCATCGTTTTGAGGATCCCCGTAGTCACTGCTGTGAAGCCGGATATCGTTCACCGGGTATCCGGAACTTCCCGAATAGCTGACAACCGGTTTGTCAGGATAGAGCACATTGTCAGCGGCGCTCAGAGCGGCCAGGGAATCACCATTGACGGCATAACGCGTGGTACCCGCAGCAGTAAGGTCCCCCATGGCGGTGCCCGCGGCCGGATTGGCCGTGGCATTGAAATATCCGCCGTAAAGGCTTTCCCATTCCAGATATTTATAACCGTAGCCTTTTTGGCGGATTGTGCTGGCATCCACTCCACCGCCGCC
>JAKOTZ010000141.1 GCA_029776995.1 Candidatus Hydrogenedentota bacterium | reverse complement strand
TATTATGACCGCGCCGAGAAACCGTGCGTAGTTGCTCCCCTGGGCGATTTTTTCGGTATCGGCCACGGTGCCTGGCGTGACATGACATCAATACCTGTCACGGTTTCATCTGCCGGCCGATCGAGAACATGCTTCTGGCGGATGCCCTTCCGGGAAGCCATTCGAATCACGGTGACCAATGACTCTCCAATCAAGGTGGATTCTTTTTATTACTATGTTGACTGGGTGAAACTGGAAAATCTGCCGCTGGATACCCTGTATTTCCACGCGCAGTACCGTCAGGAACATCCAGTTACGTCTCCGGATAATTACGTGATCGCGGACATAAAAGGGCGGGGGCATTACGTCGGAACTGTCCTGTCCGTCCATCAGATGGAGACCGGCTGGTTCGGTGAGGGGGATGATTTCTTCTATATCGACGGGGAAGCCGAACCCCGCCTTCGGGGAACGGGAACGGAAGATTATTTCTGTGACGCATGGGGATTCAGGGAATTCTGCGCGCCCTGGCATGGGGTACCGATTTACGAGGGGGTAGTGACAGGGGATCGGGTAACGGCATATCGCTGGCACGTCCAGGATCCCGTCTCTTTCCAGAAATCTCTGCGGGTTGAAATAGAACATCGGGGCAGCGTATTCAATGACAAGGGAAGCCTGACCGATTTTGAAGTCGGTGGATTCCTGGACCGTCGGGACTGGTTCAGTTCAGTGGCGTACTGGTATCAGACGCCTCCGGCTTTGCTGGACGATACGCTGCCGCCCCCTGAAAAACGGGTCGCGCCGTACAAAATATTCAAGGCATCCGATCTTACGTACCGATCGGAACCGCCTATCCTGATACTGCCTGCCGATCCCGCGCTGCTGTATATGCCCGGCGTGCCCAAAGCGCAGATTGAGTTTGATCTTCCTGTGGAAAAAGAGGGGCGGTACCGACTGGACGCGGTGTTGTACCACACGGTGATGAGTGGCACATGGCAGGCGACCCTTGACGATCAGCCCTTCGGAAAACCTGTCACACTGAATGCGCCGGGTGCTGATTTCCGCTGGGTATTTCTGGACACGAAGGATCTGAAAGCAGGAAACCACGTGCTTCGCTTTACATGTGAAGAAGGATCTCTGGCGTCTGTCCGCGCGCTTGCCCCGAAGTTCAACTTATTCGGGGTCGGCGCGATTTCTCTCCTCAGACTGGAAGACATGGACGGGTTTCAGTACGCCCTGAAAGAAAGCGCACGCAAAAAAGAGGGCAACTGAGATCGAACAGCAAGCATCCGCGCAGGTTCAAGAGAGTGTCAGGCACAGGCGAGTGTTAGGTTTTTTCCGTACATGAATGCCTGAATATTCTGTTCGTGAACTTTTTCCGGCAGGTGTTTACGGATTGCCGCTATCCACGCATCCTCAGGAAACTGGATATGCTGTGCCAGAACTCCCAGCAACCCAACGTTGAAATTACGAGAGGTCAGGGGCGTATTATCCGCGTCCAGCGATTCCAGATCTTTCCCCTCTTCAAGGATCATCCGGGTGGAAATCAGGGTACCGCCTTCTCGCAACATGTACAGATTATTGTCTACCTGGGTAGGATGAAGCACCATCAGGTAATCCGCTTCACCGATCGGTACCATGGGGCTGTGAACCTGGGTTCCAAACCTGACATCACTGCTAACGGAACCGCCCCGCTGGCTCATCCCGTGAATTTCACTTTGTTTGACGTCGTATCCTGCCAGAAAAGCCGCTTCCGCCAGGATATTTGCCGCACGGATGACCCCCTGTCCGCCAAGTCCGGCAATCACGATATTGGTAATTTTTCGGTTGCTCATATTCAGCCGTCCTTATCCATTCTGGGAATTATTCTGCTGTTCGCATTTTGCCGCGGCCTTTTCGTACAGTTGGATTTTGGGTTCGGCCAGGCGGCAGGTGCGCCGCATGATAATCATGCTCAATTCGTTACGTTCCAAAGCCGCTTTGAGCGCATCTTCAAACGCCGGTGGGCTGTCCGTGACCGTAACGTTCGGCACGCCCATGGCTTCCAGCACCCGCTCGAAAGATAATTTATTGGTGGGCTGGTGATCCAGCGTTCTGCCTGTTCCGGGATGTTCCTGCATCCCCGTCATGGCAGTTGTTCCATTGTCCAGGATAACTACCACGTGTCCCGTTGGGGGAGGATTGTAAACCATTTCCGCGATTCCGGTCAGGCCGCTGTGCACGAAAGTGCTGTCTCCAATGACGCTGACGACCCGTTTTGCTTCCTCGGGCGGCAGCGCGTGCCGCAGGCCGAGGCCAACCGTCACGCTGGCCCCCATACAGACACAGGAGTCCATCGTTTCAAATGGGGGAAGGACGCTGAGCGTGTAACACCCAATATCCCCTGAAACGATGCAGTCGTACTTTTTCATCACCGCGAACGTCATGCGGTGGGGACAGCCCTGGCACAATTGCGGCGGTTTTCCGCGAGGGGGAACCGGTTCGGGGGAGGTGTCGCCATTGAGAATCCGCCGTACCCGACTCACGTTCAATTCGCCAAATCGGTACATGTCGGGTTTGCCCTCAACTGCGCCTCCTTCATACCGGATTGCTTCTACCAGATAAGGATCCCCTTCCTCAATGACGACGCACCGTTTGACCGACGCGATAAATTTTTTGATGGTCTGCATGGGCAACGGGTAGGTCATACCCAGTTTAAGGATGCTGGCTTCAGGGGCAGCCTCGCAGACATGGTGGAAAGAAACCCCTGAGGTAATAATGCCCAGATCTTCTGATTTCATAATTTTCCGGTTCAGGCCGGACTGTTCATTCCATTCCTCAGCGCGCGCCAGTTTTTCCCGCAGGCGCCGGTGAGCCGGCCGCGCGAACGCGGGTACCATGACCAGCGACGCAAAGTCCCGCACGAAATGAGCGGGCTCCGGAGGTTTTATGGCCACGCCGGAAGGTCGCACTACACTTTTGCTGTGGCACACCCGGGTTGTCATGCGGATCATGACCGGTAACCGCCATGCTTCAGAGATTTCGTAGGCGCGCATGGTGTACTCGTAGGCTTCCTGCGCGTCGGCAGGTTCCAGCATAAGCACGCCGGCGGCGCGGGCATAGCGCCGGTTATCCTGCTCATTCTGGCTGCTGGCCATTCCGGGATCGTCCGCTGAAATGAACACAAAACCACCCCGCACGCCCGTATACGCGGAGGTGAACAGAGGGTCCGCTGCCACATTCACCCCGACATGTTTCATAGTAACCAGCGCGCGCCCCCCGCCGAATGCGACACCCAACCCTACCTCATAAGCGACTTTTTCATTCGGGGCCCACTGCGCTTTGCCCCCCAACAGCGAAAAATTTTCCAGAATTTCCGTGGAAGGCGTGCCCGGATAACCAGTTCCCAGGCAAACCCCCGCATGCAGCGCGGCGAGCGCCACGGCCTCGTTTCCATTTAACAGTTGACGGGATTCCTGTAACATATAACAAATTCCTTTATAGGGAAATAAGCCTGCCAGCCCGTATGGACATACTTTGCCATATTCAGGACAGGGCGATCAAGGATAATCTTTTACCTGTTCAATCGATCCCTCAGGCGTTTTAACCGTTCTATACTGTCTGCCAGACCGCCTTCGCGGTTTCGTGCCAGCCACACATTTTGCAGACTGGAAATTGCACTGTCCAGTTCAGCCAGAATCTCTTTTTTGGTACCCGCGGGAAGTTGTGACGTGCCACACCCGTTCTGCAGGCGGTGGCGCGCCAGAAGTAATGCCACGCGCGCAAGGGCGCAGTCCGCCGCGAATTCCTGCTGAATCAGCGCTGCGTCCGGACGGTTCATGGATGATGCCCGGATCCGGGATAACCCACTTTCCAGCGCTGTCAGCGCGGCATCAATTTTTTCCGGGGTTAATGAGGCCAGCGCGCCTTTCCTGGGAGCGCCTTCCAGCGCGTTCAGCAGAAAACTGTAGTAAACCGTTGAATTTCCTATTTTAACACCGGTGAGGGTATGCGCATCTCCCAGGTCCAGGACGGCCTGTCCCATGGATCCCGAAGTATCCTGGAACACATGTGCATCAAGGGCGCGGGCAAGATCCAGGCCGACATTTGCCTCATAGCACCACGATACCGCGGCGCCATACGCAAAGGGGGCGAAAGATACCGGAATGCACTGCCAGTGCCCATTGTCTCCCCAATCCGTTACCAGAAATCCCAGGGCGCCATGGGCCAGGCCGTTCCGCGCGGCATTGCGCAGGTTTTCCATGGCGTTGGAGGTCCGTCCGAGCAGCGAGTTCCAGCTGGACGTGCCCGGACAGACATAGAACCGGATGCCGCTGGCGGCGAAACGGGGGCATTGCTCGGCATAGGGATGATCGGCTTCATATCCCCATACCATCGCGATAATATCGTCCGGCAACTCCGGAATCAGTTCCGGATGCTGCAGAATGATATCCCCCCAGAACATCATGGTACGGTTATGTGCCTGTACAAGCGTGTGAATTTCTTTAAGGAAATTCAGATAGACCCGTCCTTTTCCGATGCGTTCGCAGGCTTCTTTACTGCGTCCCTGACCAAGGCTCCACGTTTCATCGCACCCGACGTTGAAGTTTCCGCTGGAGAAGTTGGGCAACAGCTGGGCGTACATATCCCGGAGCAGCTCGATGCTTTCCGGATCCACGGGACACAGGTCGCTGGATCCGGGCCGTTCGGCCAGTCGCGCGTATTCCGGATGGGAAAGCCACCGTTCCATATGCCCAAAAGAATTCTGGTTCGGGACCAGCTCGATAAATTTCTCCTGACACCATGCGTCCAGCTGACGGATTTCCTCCGGCGTCATGGGGGATGCATTTTTCCAAACCGTTTCATGGCCGCCGTACGCGAAGGTGTGTTCCATGTACAGCTGCAGCTGGTTATATTTAAGTTCCGCGAACATATCCACCAGCATGCGCAGGGTTTCCATGGTAGGAACCTTGTCCCGGGAGATATCCAGCATCACCCCGCGGTGTGGAAAATCGGGCCAGTCATCAATGGTCATTTCCGGAAGGGTGGAACACGAAGCGCACTGGCGGCGAATCTGGTTTAGCGTCTGTTCTCCATAAAAAATTCCGGCTTCATCATGTCCTGTTATGCGTATGCCATCTTGCCGGATTTCGAGCCGGTATCCCTGTGGTTTTGGCGCCACTTCAGGATTGATCTGCCGTATAACCTCGGATCCAGGACTGACTTGGCGTCCGGTTGCGCTGATCTGTCGGGGACGGGGGATCAGGATCAGGGATGCGGCATCGACAGGAACAGCAGATTTTTCCGGATGAGTATCGGAAGTATCCGGAGCTTCTTTTTTTTCAGTTTCCGGCGATACGGGAGGACGCATTTCGCCCTGCTGCTGCCGGGTGGCGCATCCCGAAGACCAAACCATCCAAAGCAGCAATAATGCGCCTGACCACAGTGCGACTGCTCTCATTGTCGTATCCTCTTAATCCTCTTGCCTTATGAACCGATCAGCCAAGCCGTCCCCGTTTATCAACGACCCGCACGGCTTTTCCGGTGGAACGCTCCAGCGTCTTAGGGGCGACCAGTTCCACTACTACGTGAATCCCGGTGTACGCGTGAATTTTCCGTTCAATTCGGTCCCGCAGTTCCTGCATGCTGCTCATTTTGTCCGAAAACAGCGCGGGCTGCACTTCGACTTTGACGGTTACCTCATCCAACGTTCCCGGGCGATCCACTTCGATAAGATAATGGGGAGATGTGCCCTCAACACTGAGAAGCGCCTCTTCAATCTGGGACGGGAACACGTTGACGCCCCGAATGATCAGCATGTCATCGGAGCGGCCAATGACCCGGCTCATCCGGCGTCCGGTGCGTCCACAGGGACATGGACAGGGATCCAGCGCGGCGATATCCCGGGTTCGGTAGCGGATCATCGGCTGAGCTTCCCGGGTCAGCGTGGTGATCACCAGTTCGCCATACTCATAGTCGCCAACCGGTTCCAGGGTATCGGGATCCAGGCATTCCACCAGGAAATGGTCTTCCTGCAGGTGCATTCCCTGCCGAACCCCACATTCACCGCTTACGCCCGGACCGATGATCTCGCTTAAACCGTAGTTGTTGAACGCAAGCAGATTAAGCTGTCTCTCGATCTCAGTCCGCATGTCCTCAGTCCACATTTCACCGCCGAAATGGGCGTATTTGAGGCTGAGTCCCGCGGGGTCCATACCCATGGAACGGGCCACATCCGCAATGTTCAGCGCGTAGCTTGGTGTCGCGATTAACACGTCTGGCTGCAGGTCCCGCATCAGCATGATCTGTCGGGGCGTATTGCCGGAAGCGGCGGGAATAATGGCCGCGCCGACCCGTTCAATGCCGTAATGCAGCCCGAATCCTCCCGTGAACAGGCCATAACCGAAGCTTACCTGCACCACGTGTTCAGGACGCAACCCGCCGGCAACCAGGAACCGCGCGCATAATCCGGACCATGTTTCCAGGTCGTTCCGGGTATAACCGACAAAAGTAGGCGTGCCGGTTGTCCCGGATGAGCCATGTATGCGGATCAGCTGCTCCCTGGGCACCGCGCACAGCCTCAACGGATAGTTGTCGCGCATGTCCTGCTTCGTGGTGAACGGAAGCCGCCTGATGTCATCCAGCGACCGGATACTGTCCGGAGTAATGCCGTCTTTTTCAAAGAGTTTCTGGTAAAAAGGTACCCGCGACGCGCGGGCCACAGTTTCCCGGAGGCGGTGCAGCTGCAACTGCGTAAGGTCTTCTCGGGAAAGCCTTTCAGCCTCCGGATCCCAAAACCGGTTTTCCACCACCAAGTGGCTCATTTACGTTCCCTTCCAATCCTGTATGGGCACTGTGCCGGTAACTTCTCAGGCGTTACCATACAGCTCTACCGGGCCGATAACATTGACACCCCGGGCCTGCAGCGCGGCAATGGCGGCGTCCGGATCATTAAAACGGAAGACCAGTACGGCCCGATCATTTTTGCGAAACGTAAACGCGTACATGTACTCGATGTTCAGCCCGGCTTCCTCTATGATATCGAGCACATGCGCGAGGCCGCCCGGCTTATCTTCCACTTCAGTGGCGATTACTTCCGTCACGTTGACCACGCAGCCCGCGTCTTTCAGCAGCTGATAGGTTTTTTCCCATTCCTGAACAATCAGGCGAAGAATGCCGAACTGCTGGGTATCGGCCAGCGACAGGGTGACGATGTTGATTCCGGCATCGGCCAGAAGGCGGCAGGGCTCGCTGAGGCGTCCGGGTTTGTTCTCGAGAAACATGGATATCTGTTTGATCTTCATACTCCAACCTCCAGGTTCCTTTAAGGTAAAGGTTCTGCGGTGATCATTTCCTGCGTTCGTCCAGTACGCGTTTGGCTTTGCCTTCGCTCCGCGGAATGCTGTTGGGTTCCACCAGCCGCACATTGATACGGATATTTACAATCCGTTCAATGGCCGCGCTGATCTTTTTACGGAGGGTTTCCATCTCGCCGATTCGGTCGCTGAAAACTTCCGGAGTCACCTCAACGCGGACTTCCGCATCGTCCATGGTGCCGTCGTTGGTCAGTACAATCAGATAGTGGGGAGCGGTGCCTTCCACCTGCAGCAGGGCTTCCTCAATCTGGGAAGGATACACATTGACACCGCGGATAATGAACATATCATCGCTCCGCCGTGAAATGCGCCGGATTCTGCGGATGGTTCTGCCACAGGGGCAGGGCTCGGGATAAATCAGCGTAATATCCCGGGTGCGGTAGCGGATCATGGGCATGGCCTGTTTGCTCAGGGTGGTGAGAACCAGTTCGCCTTCCTGTCCGTCCGGAACGGGTTCCAGTGTC
>JAKOTZ010000117.1 GCA_029776995.1 Candidatus Hydrogenedentota bacterium | reverse complement strand
TCTCCCAGTTTTCCGGGCGTTGCCGGACAATGCACTCGTACAGGCTGGGCGCGTCGAGATAGTTGTAACTGAAAAATTCATCCAGCCATACCGACTGGTGCCGGATGTTCCATAACCGGGCTCCCAGGGCCAGCATCAGGATGAATGCTGAAAAACACCACGACAGCCGGGGTTCAGTCCGACAGGACACCCGGCAGTATTTTGGCTGCTCATTCGGGATTTGTGCCACCCAATTCAACGCTCCCCATCACGGAAATATTATTTCGGTGGATGCCCCGACTGGTTGCCGGCTTCAATTTCCCGGATCAGGGGCTGCAGTATCTTATCCAGTTCCTTCCAAAGGGTTTCCCGCGTTTCCGCCGACACGTTTGCAGGGTTCAGCCAGGATTCCAGCGTGGGATCTGAACGCTCTATGCACGCGTACACGCACACGCCGGGTTTTTCAGGGCGGTTCTCCCACCTGGGCACGCAATAGGCCAGAAAACGCCAATCTCCTTTATCCCAGACCAGGACTGGTACGGGTGTTCCCTGGCCTTCCCGGTCTGGGTTCAGCAACAGGATTTCCCGGGAAAAGGCCGCACCATTGCGTTCCAGGCATCCCCGGTAAAACATGGCGGTCCGGCCGGCAACGTCACGTTCTTTCCCCCGCCACATGATGACAAACTCATACAGCGCGCCGGTATCGCGGAATCCCATGTCCGCGATGCATTCCAGGCCCAGCCAGGGATCCGCGTCCCATTCCTCCAGGAGCCCCCCCGGCTGATCGGGGGTCGGGACGCGATCCGCGTGCTCCATACGGCTGTAAATTGCCCGGGGATGCAATTTTATGAACTCCGCGAAAGCCTGTCCGGGCTGAAACCGGTCCAGAAAATGTAAAGTGTCCTGTGCCGCGCCCTGATCCGTCGGCTTGCCAGTTTGAGGCTGCTTTATTTCCGCGGTCGGGCTATTTTGTTCTGCGGACAGCCCCGAAGTTTCCGCTGCCGGGGACGCCATATATCCCAGCCCGGCCAGAACGCCCAGACAAAACAGCCGTTTCAATATGATTGCCCAACGCATAACGCGCGCCTTTCCTTGCAGTAGAGGGTCAGATCAGCGGAATCCGGAAGACCTCCGCTCCACACGCGGCATACAGGTCGCCGAACCGTACTCCGCAAAAAGCCTGCGCTTTAGTTGGGAGTTCCGCGATCACGGAAAACACCCCCGTGGCAGGATCCATCTGGATGACCTGGCGGTCGGAAACGTAATAAACGGAAGATCCGCCCGGCCAGGAAATGCCGGGAGCCGTGACATTTGGCGGAGGAGGATTCGGCAGGCCCACCAGCCGCATCCGATCCAGGTTTACCGCCCGGATAGCGCCGTCCGCGCTGAAGACAGCCGTGTTCTTGGTTTTCGCGAGGGTAAGCCACCGTGCCGCGGACACGCCCTCCAGCGGAAATCCGGCGTATGCCTGGAACGTGTCCACGCCGATCACGCCAAAGGATGCCTTAACTTCGCCCTGGGTCCCTTCAACCGACCCCGTGAGGAGATAAATAAAATTCTCATCCACGGCGATCCCGGTTATCGGCGCTTTTCCGAGGGGGTTTTCGAGAATCTTCGTTTCCCCTGATTCGATATCCGTGATCGCCACGGCGCCTTCATTCATGCCCTCGCCCATGGTCCATCCGGAGTACAGTTTTTTACCGCCGGGTCCGACGACGATCCCCCCGTCACAGCGTTTCAGGCCCCGGTTTCGCAGGACAGCCAGTGAACGGGGATTTTTTCCGGAAAACTGGTCCCAGGGGTCTGCGGGATTCAGCCGAAAAATTTCATTCGCGGGATCAACCACCCCGTAAATAATTTCGTTGTACGCGACCAGGGATTTGACCACGCCGTCACCATCGATTACCAGCCCGGTGTTGGTTGACACGCCGGTTTTGTCGTTCATCATGAACAGTGTCGCGCCGAGCGGCGGGGCGCCCCATACGTTTCCGGCATTGTCCGGGATCAGCAGTGCGGGGGGGCGATAGGGGACCCGCTGTGAAATGGTTCGCCGGTCCAGCGCGGTCGATCCGGGCTCCACGTGGAAGTACTGCGGGCCGCGGATTCCATACAGTCCGCCGTCCGCGGTCGCTCCGATTATCCGGCCACCCTTTAAATCGATATCACACACGGGCGTGAGGCCTGAATCGCCCGGCTGGTACCGGTAAATGGCCGTGCCCTGTTGCAGATACAGCCGGTCGCGGCTGGTCGCCTCCAATATCACGCTCCAATCCTTGCTGTCTCCGGCAGGAAGAGGAAAGGGCGGCGGGTCCAATGGTTTCAGCTCCCGGTCGAACACCTGGTTTCCGCTGACGAACAGGCCGTTCCACACGGTTCCCCGCTGGATATGGCGGAGGGCTTCGGGCGGATCCGCGTATGTTCCGGAAGCCGGATCATAAATCCGCGCGCCGGGCTGTTCAGTTCCGTAAACGCACAGGATACGGCCGTCGGGCAGGGGAGATACCCACCGCAGCGAACTGTTGGGCGGGAGGCCGCTGCCGCATGGCGTGACGGTTTTCGACTCGAGATCAAACGCGAAAAGCCGGCCCTCGCCGAAGACCCCGAAATACATTCGGCCGTCACCGCCGGGCGCGAAGTTCCAGATGTACGGTGCGTCCGGGACAGGGACGTCAGCCACAAAGGCCCACTGATCGAAATCGAACAGCATGACGTGCCCCGTGAAAAACGCGCCAATGATCATCTGTTTTCCGGATGGCGTGAGCGACATGGCCCAGGCTCCGGATCCGGACGGGGCAATAACATCGGTAAACTCGCGGGACTTATAATCCACGAAAATAATCTGCATCGGTGAGACTTCACACAGGGAAGACAGGGCCATCAGATTGCGGTCTGTTTCCGGGTTATAGGCTACCACTCCGCTGAGAAAATGGTAATTCTGGCAGGGGTACCCCAATGATTTGGGATAGATTTTTTCCGGGGCGGGAGCGGTGTTTTTATCCGGTGGAGGTGAAGGGGGCCCGCTGACCGGGGATGTGGATGCATCCTGTCCATACGTCCAGGCCGAAATCACCAGGCACACTCCGATGCCCAGCCACCGGAACATGTCGCGCCGCGGCCGATGTTTTGCTGACATACGCGTTATTCCTTTGTCGACAAGCATTGTAACCGTTTGTTTACCCGCCTTCCCAATTCCGAAACAATTCCGTGTTATACTGAGTCTCACAAAAGGTAAGCGGTAACTGTCAAACGCCTTCAGATCAACGGAGGTCATGCCATGAAAACCAATCGGCGCGCTTTTCTGCAATCTGCGGTGGCTCTTGGAGGGGCAGCCCTGATCTCCCATTCGCCGGCACGCGCGGCAGACCAGCCCCTTATGTCCATCGCCCGGTGGAGCGGAGACGAAAACGCCCCCATGATGGAAGTGGCAGAAAAATTGACCGTTGAGGCAATCAAAGCCATCGGCGGGCTGGAGCCGTTCATAAAGAAAGGCGGGACAGTTTGGGTAAAACCCAATATTGGCTGGGACCGGGTTCCCGAACAGGCTGCCAATACCCACCCGGGGGTGGTGAAGGCGCTGGTGCGCCTGTGTTATGAAGCGGGGGCCGGAAAAGTCAAGGTGGGCGACAACCCCTGCAACGACATCCGGAAGAGCTACGGGAACAGCGGCATTGAGGCGGCCGCGAAAGAGGCGGGGGCAGAAGTGGTCTATCTGGACCGGAACCGTTTCCGGGAGATGGAGATCGGCGGGAAGAGGCTGTCATCAATACCTGTATACCCTGACATCTACGAATCTGACCTGGTCATCAGCGTTCCGGTGGCCAAGCACCACAGCTCTACCCGGGTTACCCTCTGCATGAAAAATTACATGGGGGTCGTGGAGAACCGTAAAAAATTCCACCAGGATCTGCCCTACTGTATTGCGGACCTGACGCGTTTCATGAAGCCCCGGATTTCCGTGCTGGACGCGACCCGCATTCTGATGGACCACGGCCCAACCGGCGGCGATCTGAATGACGTGAAAATCCTTCGGACAGTGGCGGCCGGAACAGATATCGTCGCGCTGGATGCTTTCGGCGCTGAACTCCTCGGGAACAATCCCGAGCATATCGGCACCATTCGGGTCGGAGCGGAGTACGGGCTGGGCGTTATCCAGTACAAGACACTGAATCCGAAAGAGGTCACGGCCGCGTGATGCGGATACGTCGTCCCAGGTCCTGGATGCAGTGGCTTCGGCGGATCAGCCAGGCTTTTTTTCTGATCCTGTTTATCGGGCTGGCCGTCTCGGTGCGGCTGGGAGACCCCACGGTGCCGGGGTGGGGGCCGCGTTTTTTCTTTGATATGGATCCCCTTACGGCCGCGGCCACGGCTTTGGCGGCCCGCACCATGGAGGTGATCGCGTGGCCGGCCGTCGCGCTGGTAATAGCCACGATGATCCTGGGGCGGTTCTTTTGCGGCTGGGTCTGTCCATTGGGCACCGCGCACACCCTGGTCAGCGCGCTCAGGCCCAGAAAGCCCAAAGCGGCAGATAACCACCGCACGCCGTGGCACCGCGTCAAATACGCGGTGCTGGTCGGGCTGCTGGTTATGGCGCTGTTCGGGGTGCACTGGACTGGCGTGTTTGACCCGATCCCCCTGATGTTCCGCAGCCTCACGGCGTTTGTGCTTCCCGGCGCGCAATATGGCATTGAGGACAGCGCCACCGCCGTTTACCAGGCTGACCCCCACGTTGGCCCTGTACGGGCGACATGGGTAACTGAGCCGGTCTATCAGTTCTTCCGGAACTGGGTGTTTCAGGGCGACCGGCAGGTTTTGGACGGCGGTGTCTTTATCGCGTTCTGGTTCCTGCTGATCCTGGGGTTTAATTTCTGGAAACCCCGTTTCTGGTGCCGCTACATCTGTCCCCTGGGGGGGATGCTTGGGCTGCTGGCCCGGAAACCGCTGCTGCGGCTGCGCACCGATGAGCAGCGGTGTACGGGGTGCGGGCTGTGCGCGATGGCCTGTCCCGCCGCCGCGCAGCCGGATATGCCCGGTAAATGGCTTCCCTCGGAGTGTTACGGATGCTGGAACTGCGTGGCGGCCTGTTCCCGGGGTGGAGTAAATTTCAGCTTTGCTAAACAGGAAGACGGCCGGCGGCCCGCGGTCGGCGAGGTGGATTTCAGCCGGCGCGCGGCGCTGGGTTCAGCGGTGGCAGGGGCGATCGCCGTTACCGGATTTCGCCAGAGCCCGCAGGCCCAGGAGGTGGTATACAACCCGTGGCTGATCCGTCCGCCCGGCGCGCTTCCGGAAAGGGAATTTCTGCAGCGGTGCATTCAGTGCGGACTGTGCATGCGGGTGTGTCCGACCCAGGCCCTGCATCCCTGCTCGCTGGAGGCGGGAATAGAAGGGCTTTGGACGCCCCGCCTGATTCCGAAGGTGGGATACTGCGAATACAATTGCACCCTCTGCGGGCAGGTATGCCCTACGGGGGCGATCCAGCCGTTAACCGTTGAAGCCAAACATCAGGTCCGGCTGGGCCTGGCGATGTTCAACCGGAACCGCTGCCTGCCTTACGCGTATGACCGGAACTGCATCATTTGCGAAGAACACTGCCCTGTTCCGGACAAAGCGATATATTTTGTGGAGGAGGAAGTTACCCTTCGGGACGGTTCAACGACCCTGCTGAAACGGCCCCACGTGGATCCGGACAAGTGTATCGGATGTGGCATCTGTGAATGGAGTTGCGTGTTCCGGGATGAGGCCGCCGTGCGCGTGACCAGCGCGAACGAATCCAGAAACAGCAATAACCAGCCTATTCTGCCAGGGGGATCCGGTGACAGCCCATACTGAGGGCAGGTGTTAGATAGGCCTGGTCAGACGCTTCCGATTGCCGAGAGAATCAGCATGCGCGCCTGGCGGGCCAGTTCCATTTCCTCCTGCGTCAGGCCGGGAGTTATCAGGGAAAACTGGAATGGATAGGCATTCCAAATCACCCTGAAAGCAATCAGCCACAGGCAGACCAGCACCAGGGCGGTTTTATTCACCGCGCCCATATGTATCCTGAACCGGCCCAGTCCATAGGAGATTCTTCCGCCCAGTCCAATTTTCGCTTCCGTGATGGCCGGCAGTCCTGGGCGTGCCGACTGGTAGATCGCAATCAGCGCAGCCATAACCGGAGGAAATGCCGTGGCAATGTTCCACCAAATCCGAAAGGCGTCGGCATCGGCAGACGTCAGTGGATAAGCAAACAGCGCGAAAGACAGTAGAGCTGCCCACAGCGCGGCGGCTGTCAGCGGCGGAATAGAATCGGCGCGGGAAGGATCCGCGTTTTTGGCCAGCCGCCACAATTTCCCAAACATTCGGCCCAGGATTCCCGAAAGAAAATACAGGAGACCGTACACCAGGACGCCGGTTACGATGATGGATTTAATCGGCTGCTTCAATGCCTGTTCGGCATCCTTTATCCGTATTTCCCAGGAGTTCTGAAAATCGGCGATTTTCTCCAGCGCATCCTCAATTGCGCGCGCCGCGGGATCCATGGCCTGCGCCTGGTTCTGGGAAGGGGGGGACATGTTTCTGATTTCCTGGGCGGCGCGGATGAATTCAATGCCGGCCTGGATCTGCTCCAGTCCCGGGACAGCTTTCTCATCCCTGCCCACCCGGATCAGGTTGACTCCCGCGGTCTCGAGTACCCCGCTCCATTCCCGCCATGCTCCTTCCCGTCCGGTCATAACCGCCTTGCGCGCCCGTTCGCGCAGCACGTCCGTCATGGCATACAGGGGGGCCAGCAGCCATCTGTCCATATCGCGTTTAACCCGAACCTGCCAGGCTCCCGTTTCCGGGAGGGTCGGATGCCACAGCGGTTCGGGCAGGATTATCGGCGCTTCAGACGCGTTTGCCCGGGCCAGAATTGCCAACGTGTCGCCCACATCATCTTTTTCCGACAGCGACGCGCACAGCGCGGCAGCCTCCAGGTACCGCGGAAAGCGGTTGGGCGGCGACAGCGCGGCCGCCTCCCGGCAACGGTCGCGGGATTCGAAAAAGCGGCCCGCGTGAAACAGCGCGCAGCCGGATTTGACCGCCAACAGGGCATTCCGCGAATCCAGCCGGAAGGCCTGGTCATAAACGGATGGCGCCAAATCAGGTTCTTCCACATCGCCCAAAGCTTCCAGGTAACGCGGGTTGGGAGACGTATTCCGGGTGGCGTCCTGGCGGGCCAGGTTGCGCAGTACCGCCCGCGCGGACGGCGCTGGGAGCGTCCTGGTCATCCGGAACATGGTTTCCAGCCGGGGCAGGCGCAGGTACTGGTCGGCAAACCAAAGGGACGCGGTGGCGCACAAAATGGCAGTCACGATCAGTCGGGAAGTCCGGTGGCTCCGATGGGCGCGCGGTACGTCGCCGGCCGCCGGATCTGCTCCGTGTTCTGAAACTGGCCCTGAAGGGTCTGGATGCGGCCCCGGGGCTGCTTCCGACATCATTCGCCTCCCATGCGTTTCCGGGCGTTTTTCTTTCCTTCTTCCACCCCGGGCTGGTCAAAGGCGTTGACCCGGTACAGTTTTCCCGCCATGGCCGTTTCCACTTCCAGCATATAGAGCAGCTGGGCCACGGTAGACGGCGTTATCCTGGGGAAGGTAATGCGGATTACCGGCCGATGGCTGGCCTTGAGGGCATCCATGGTTCCAAGGAACTCAGCGTTCATGAGCCGGTTCATGGTTTTGCCGCGCAGGTAATCCACCCCTGAGATTTGGGGCAGCACGTCCGGCACTTTGAGGGTGGAACTGAAGCGCTGCACATCAATCATGGTGATGATTTTATCGTTCGGGCCTTCCCGGTAGAGCTGAATCTGCGAGTGCTGGTCTGTCGCGCCCAGCGCCTTGACGGGGGTCTGGCCGGCGAATACCTCGGTGCCATCCATGGCGAAACGTTTTCCCAGGCTTTCCGCCCAGAGCTGCCGGTACCAGTCGGCAATGTCCCGCAGCGCGTCGGAATAGGGCATCATGACCGCAATGTGTTTACCCTTTCTGGTGTCCAGCAGGTAGTGGTAAACGGCGCGGAGATAGGCGGAATTGAGCGTAACGGACGGCAGGGAGCACCGGATATCCATCCGGGCGCACCCCTCGCGCAGGCCGTCCAGATCCATGCCCAGCATGGCCGCAGGAAACATCCCCACCGGAGAGAACACGGAGAACCGGCCGCCCACATTGAGCGGAATTTCAAAAGACACCAGGTTATACGTTTCAGCCACGGGATGCAGCAGGCTTTTCGGGGCGTTCGGTCCTTTGGGGCTGGTTGTCACCACGAGGTGGTCCTTCATCGCCGCGGCGCCGACCTCTTTCTCCAGTTTTTCCACAATGATCAGCAACTGGCAGATAGTTTCCGCGGTTTCCCCAGATTTAGAGATCACGTTGTACAGGGTTTTCTTTGGCGGGCACAGCCGCATCATGACCTTGAACGTGTCGGGATCGATGTTATCCATCACGAACAGCCGGGGGCGCCCCTTGCGGGCAGCCCGGCTCAGCATGTTCCAGTAAGGCAGGTTCAGCGCGGTATTCAGGGCCGTGATGCCCAGGGCGGATCCTCCGATTCCCAGCACCACCAGGTTTTCATAACCGAACGAGCTGAAGTGCGCTGCCTTCTCCCTGATATCCGCAAAAACAGCATCGTGCTTGTACAGGTCGAAGAACCCGTATTTTTTCTCTTCCCGTTCCCGGAGAAGCTGTTCGTGGGCCTTCAGCACCCGCGGTTCAATTTCCCGCAGTTCATCAGCCGTCACGCCGTGAGCGGATGTAACCGCTCCAGACCTCGCCCGGGACACGTCAATCCGGATATCCAACTGGTTGCTCATCGTTCTGCTGGCTCCTATGGCGGTTAAAGAAAAGCCGTAATGCCTCCAGCGTTTCCCGCAGAGGCTTTTTGATTATGGTTACATGCGGAAGGGAATCCAGAAATATTTTGCCATAATGGCGGGTTACCACGCGCTTGTCCAGAATCACTACTGAACCCCAATCCGAGCGGTTCCGGATCAGCCTTCCAAATCCCTGGCGCAGTTTAATCGCCGCCTGGGGCAGGGAATATTCCATAAACGCGTTGCCCCCGTTCCGTTCAATCGCTTCACACCGGGCCTGCTGAATGGGCTCGGTCGGAACGCGGAATGGCAGCTTCGTCAGTATAACACAGGTCAGCGCGTCGCCCGAGACGTCAATCCCTTCCCAGAAACTGTCCGTGGCGAAGAGGACGCTGGAACGGTCCTGGCGGAATATTTCCAGCAGCCGGTGACGCGGCGCGCCGCCCTGCCAGAGCGGGTTGATTCCCATGTCCCGGAGCGGCTGTTCCAGGTCGCGGAATGCCCGCCGCAGCGACTGAAACGAAGTGAACAGCACCAGCGCGTGCCCCCGGGTAATTCGGAAAATTTTCAGCAGGGTATCGCTCAGCCAGGCGGTAAAATCGGGCTGGTCCGGCGAGGGCCCGTCCGTTGGAACGGCCAGTAACGCCTGTTTACGGAAATCAAAGGGTGAACTCAAAATCAGCCTGTCCTGTCGGGATTCCGGCGCTTTGTCCAGCCCGACCCGCCGGGAAAAGAAATCAAACCGCTGTCCGACGGTGAGGGTGGCGGAAGTGAGGATCACCGAGCGCATTTTTTCATAGACGCCCTCGTTCAGGTAATCTGCGACCTCCAGCGGGCACCGGTACAGCCGAATATGGCGGTTATTGTTTCGGTCTGTCTCGATCCACCGCACCTCATTGGTATCGCTTTCTTCAGACAGAATGGCCGCCAGGGACAGTCCTGCGGCCCGCAACCGTTCCGTGATTGCGGTTAATTCCAATATTTCCCCCTGCAGCGGCGGTTCATCACCGGACTGGTTCGGCGGGATGCGCCTCAGTTCCTCGATGAACACATCCAGTTCACGGGTCAGACGCGCAACCGCTTCCACGGCAGGCAGAACGATCTGGGCGCCGGTCTGGCGGACTTCCTCGCGCTTGACCTCTTCTTCCGTAATGCGCCACTTTACCTCGCGGCCACTGTCTTCCACGCGCGATTCCGCCAGATGCTTAAGCGCCAGGAACGCTTCGCTGAGGGACACGAATGACGTGTCCATCGCGGGTGTAATCCGCTGGCTGACCAAGTCGGTCAGGGCGCTGTAGGTGTCCACGTTCAGCCGGGCGCAGTCCTTCAGCAGCTTCAGTTCGATCAGGGGCAGCAGGCCCCGGACTTTTCCGCCTTCTCCGTGGCGCAGGCGGTAGAGCGTCTGTTCCGTGGCTGTCCAGGCGCAGATATCTCCAAAATATTCTGTCGCTGAATCTTCGATGCCGTGGGCTTCGTCGAAAATGACCCAGCGGAAAGAAGGCAGTACCGCGGCTTCACTGTAAACCTGCCGACCTTTGCGTATGGAAAGGTCCGCGAAGAAAAGGTGGTGGTTTACTACCAGGATGTCCGCACGGGCCATGGCGCGCCGCGCGCGGGTGACGAAACACTGCTGCACAGCCGGACACGCGCTTCCCTGGCAGGTGTCCGCTTCGCTGTTTACCCGTTCCCAGACCGAACGGACGGGTTCAAAAGGAAGGTCCGACAGGCTGCCGTCTTCGGTCACTTTTGCCCAGTCTGCGATGGCGGTCAGCTGGTCACGCAGGGCCGTGTCCTCAAACAGCGAACTTTCTTCCAGGGCCCGCGCCAGCTTTCGCCGGCAAAGGTAGTTGCCGCGCCCCTTGACCAGGCAGGCTTCGAACGGAAGGTCCGCCAGGGCCTGCCGCAGCAGCGGAATATCTTTGTGGATCAGCTGTTCCTGGAGGGTAATGGTGCGGGTTGAAATGACCACCCGTTCCCGGTTCCGGACGGCCCACAGAATGGCCGGCACCAGGTACGCCATGGTTTTGCCGACGCCCGTGGGCGCTTCTACCGCCGCGATGCGTGATTCATTGAATGCCCGGGCCGCCAGGCGGGTCATCTCAATCTGCTGTGGTCGCAGTTCATAGCGGCTTAACGCGCGGGCTAACGCGCCATTGTCCGAGAAGATCGCCTCGATTTCGGTGTTTTCCAGCAGATGGGCCGGCTCCGGCAGAAAGGGCTCGACCACCACGTACACGCGGCTGACATCATTGTCCACGATGTAGGAACCGTGGCCGTCCGCGGCAAACCGCGCCGCCAGCAGCAGATCCGGTTCGCTGGGTTGGAGGTTTCCTCCCAGGTGATTGTGGATCAGTACCTCACGGGTGTACAGCCCCTCAAAGATCGCGGGGACCGCCGCCTGATTTCCCCGGGCCAGAATTCTGGCTTCCGTGATTACTCCTGAGGCATCCGGGATGCCCGCGACAAAAACTTCACACCCTCCCGCGGCTGCTATAGCGTCGCGGATGTACTCCCGTACTTCTTTGCAGATACGAAGATCCGCCGGTTCTCCCTGATACGTCGCAGCGCCCGTCACTTCAGCATCCATCCGCGGTTCCGATAATTGGCGTCACAGCGATGTATTGTACACCAGCCGGCGGATCCCGCCCGTTTCGCGCGCATGGGGAGGAAAATTCAGGCTATTGGGATTCTGTCGTGTTGACATTTTCAACCCGGCAAGGACGAAATCCCTCGGACAGAAGATTGACAGCGGCATTATTTTTTTGTTATATTTACATCTACAAGACGGTGCCGGGGTAGCTCAGTTGGTAGAGCAGCGGACTGAAAATCCGCGTGTCGACAGTTCGATTCTGTCCCCTGGCACCATTTTTTATTACTGGAGGGGAAAATGAACATGCCGATTGTTCTGGAATCCACCCTGTGCTGCCCGCACTGCGGATTTCAGTCGGTATGGCATATGCCTGAAAACGCCTGCATGTGGCGGGTACAGTGCCAGGCGTGCCACCGGGACATCGTTACATTACCCGGCAAATGCTGCGTGTTCTGTTCCTATGGATCCCATCCCAGTCCCCCGATCCAGCGTGCTCAGCATGAGGGGAAGGGTGGGTGCGGTTGCTGCTCGGAGAGCTGACGGCGATCCGATGGTAATTACGCGGCTCGGGGTTCCGGTTGCTGTGGCGGGGCTAGGCTGTTGTCATCACAGGTGGGGTGGCTCCAGTCCTCCGGTGTCAGCGGTCGAAGCCCGGCCTCCATGCGGGCCCGGTCGCACCGTTCGTTAGGTTGTCCGTTGGCCCAGGAAGCCTCGAATTCCCGACAGGGCGTGGGGCGCCGGTCGTAAATTGCGCACCGCACCGCCACGCCGGGCGTTCCGACCAGGGCCACACAACGGGGCGCGGCGCAGTCGGTTCCTTTCATGACCCGCCGGAAAGGTCCAAGCGGGTCTGTCATTTCAACCGGTACGCCACCCGGCTGATCTTCCGTGGTTTCCCGCCAGTAAAACGAAACCCGGTAACGGGCGCAGCACACACCGCATTGCAGACAGGGATTAGCGCTCATAGTACAGATGCTGTTAACAGGCTGATAACAACATCCAGCTGTATTTCCTCTCCCATCCCTTAATTATTTTACCAGACAGAGATGTATTCCGCCTATAGGCTACCGGTTTTCAGCCGGGGAATCTGTTCCGCGTGTTTCCGGGGCACGGGCGGGCCAGCAGGGCCACTGGATGGGGGTTTCCGCACCGTAGATGCGGCCGGCCTGGAACCGTTCGCACTCTTCCAGGGGGCGGCTGCACGGCGGCGGGCACAGCTGGGCGTCGCCAATTGCCTGGTCCATGTCCAGGGCGGGCTGTTCCGTCGGCGGCACGCCAACGGGTCGGGCCGGAACCCCCGCTACCGTCGTGTGCGCGGGCACCGGATGCAACACCACGGCCCCCGCGGCCACTTTCGCCCCTTCACCGATTTCAATATTTCCTAAAATTTTGGCGCCCGCCGCGATCAGCACGCCCCGGCGGATCTTCGGATGCCGGTCATCCCACTCTTTGCCCGTGCCGCCGAGCGTA
Source organism: Candidatus Hydrogenedentota bacterium (assembly GCA_029776995.1). GTDB lineage: Bacteria > Hydrogenedentota > Hydrogenedentia > Hydrogenedentales > CAITNO01 > JAGPFE01. Next base: position 11,524 of record JAKOTZ010000117.1, on the reverse strand, counting down.
ACCTCATGCAGCATCGATACGTTGTCTTCCACCACGGCAGTCTCGCCGATTACCACTCCCGTGGCATGGTCCATGAAAATGCCTTTGCCCATCCGCGCGGCAGGGTGGATGTCCACGCCGAAAACTTCAGAAATGCGGCTCTGCAGGAACAGGGCCAGGTGTTTTCGGCCCTGGTTCCAGTAAAAATGGGCGATCCGGTAGGCCTGGATGGACAGAAATCCCTTGAAATAGAGCATGGGCTGGCAAAACAGCCGGCAGGCCGGGTCCCGTTCCCGCACAGCGCGGATGTCCGCCCGCGCCGCTTCTCCCAGAGAGGGATCCGCCCGGTGGGCCGCTTCCATGAGGTCCCGCAGGGACAGGGCGGGCAGCGTCACGCTTTCCAGTTTGTGGGCAAGAATGAAACACAGGGCGTCTTCCAGCGTGGCATGGTTGAGTATGGACGCATGCAGGAAACTGGAAAGCATGGGCTCCCGGGCCACGCCTTCCGCGGCTTCCTGTCGAATGGCTTCCCAAAGAGGATCCTGCTGCATTTCTCCGGCTATCATTGGAATACTCCACAAATCCGCGTTTTCCGCGCGCAGTCCGCTGAACCGTTTCTCATAGCATAACACGATTTCGGGCGCCTGTCGTATTTCCGTCCATGTGGTATAGTTTTTGCGAAGATTAAATGACCCATGATGAGCAAACAGATGAATAATCCATCACCCCGGAATTCAGTCCTGTACGCCGCGATCTGCTGGTGCTGGGCTACGCTGGCGGCGGGGTACGGGTGGACGATGCCGCTGCTATCGCCCCAGCCGGTCAGCGTGCCGGCGGGCGGCCAGGTCTGGGTGGCAGTCGTGCTGACGGGACAGGATGCCAGTGATCCGGTATGTTCCGCGCGTTTCAGTGTTGCCGTGCAGGGTGGGACCCTGCGCGCCTGGGAGGCAGGAGATGCTGTCCGGACGGCAGGTAAATCGGCGGAATGCCGTCTGCAGAACGGCCGGCAGGGGATCTGCGTGGTGTACGGAGGACCAGACGGCCTTCCGGAAGGGGATGTGGTTCGTCTGCTGGTGCGGCCGGAGGCGGATACCTGCCAGATCTCCATATCCGGGCTGGAAGGGGCCGGCTCTGACGCGGCAGAAAAGGAGCTGGAAGCCGGCCCTGCCGCGATGGTCGGCGTGGGTGGGAGTTACACGCCCCATAAGGCGGACCAGAACGGCGATTGGAAAATCAGCCTGTCCGAGTTGCTCCGTGTCATACAGTTTTACAATGTGGGGGCGTATTCCTGTCTGTCCGGAACCGAGGATGGTTACTGGCCTGGAGCAGGGGACCATGCCTGTCTGCCCCACGATTCGGATTATCAGCCCCAGGACTGGCAGATTTCACTGGGTGAGGTGCTCCGGATAGTCCAGTTTTTTAACATGAATGGCTACGGCAGGCGGGAAGGGACGGAAGACGGCTTCATGGCCGGCGGATTCTGGTTTTAGGGGGATTTTTTCACGCCCGGGGAGCGTCAAGTTGCCTGTTCAGGCGAGTTATTTGATGCTGTAAAATAAGTTTTTTACGATCAGTTAAGAATAGAATTACTTAAGTTTTTTAAACATTAAAATAAAAATCTGCAACCAAACAAATTTGTTTTTGCAATTTTTAAAAAATCAGGGTAAAATTTTATTCGAACGAACCGTGGTATGCAGGCAAAAGCTTTAAGAGGAAGGAGACATGCCATGATACGGAAAAACGTACTGCTTCGCGTGATGCTGGTTATCGGGGCTGCGGGGTTTGCCCTGACGGCGGCGGCACAGGGACCGAATATCTATTTCGGTTTGCCGCACAGGACGCTGGGGAACGTGTTTGCCTCGCCGTCCGCAGACGACAATACCCTTATACTGGAATTCGGAGATGGGTCCCCCGCGGAGAATTTTCTGGTAATCGATCCTTCGAATGGGGAAGTGGTCCGATCGACGGCGTTTGGGGTCGAAATCGCGCTGGAAACGGTGTACTGGCCGGAAGGCAAGTCGCTGCTGGTGGGGGCGGGAGACGTATTACCTCAGCAGGGTTTAACCTCGGCGCCTGATCCGATACTGGCGGTCAGCAGATCCGGGGACTATACCCTCATTTCACTGCTGCGCGCGGGTTCCAGAGGGTTGGCATACAGTGAATTGTCTTGGCTGGATGATTCCAATTCCCTGACAGATGGCATTGTAATTTACGATTCCGTCGAAAACCTGTTCCAGTCGGGGCAATCCGGCACGCCGGGCGCACTGATTACAGCGGGTTTGGGCATTAAGCCGGAGAGCAACCGCAAGCCTGTCAGAGTCAAGGAAATGGTGAAGGGAAATCCTGATAAGGCCGGCGTGCTGGACAGCGCCATTGCCTATGCAGTCCAGTTTACGCGGCCTACGTATGTCGGGTTTCCCGGGCAGCCGCCTGTTTTAGCCGATGGTTTGGAAATTTACGTATTGGACAGCGGAACGGCAGGGGATTTCCCGCTTTATCTGTCGTCCTGGGGGCAGGGGCCTCTTGCGGTAAAAGTCAAACAGGAAACCATTAATCGGGGCGGTATTGCGCTTCGAACCGGCCTGTTGGAATCGATCCAGGATGAGGCGAAAGGCTTTTCCAGCCTGATCCGGCGGGAAACCAATCAACAGGGAGATAACACAACATGGTTTCTAGAGTATCATGCCACCCTAAGCGAAGTTCTCCCAATTGACCACCGGGATCGTGAGTTTGACAACGCATGGTTTGGCAGTTCCATCTCCGGCTTGTACGCCAACACGGATGGCCTGATTCTGGAAGGGAGCTTTCCGTCGATCAGGCTTTCCGACAACGTGTTTGTTATGGAATTTAAACCCGACTTTTCCCGGGTGACGGATTTTTCGCAGAGTTTGAATTTGCTGTTGGTCGCGAGCAGCACATCTTCCGGAGGAAACGGACAGGCCGGCCAGGAAGCGCATGAGGGCCTGTTGCTGAGGGACATGGCGATTACCGTTACGCAGACAGAGCGTTACGAATCATTCCAGTTGCTTTATGCCCGTACGGGCATGGAAATCGCGCCGGGGGATGTTCAGCTGGATTCCTTTACGATTCCCACGTCGCCGACTGCGGCTTCGCTTGTCATAAAAACCAAAAGCAGCCCGCCCAAGAGCGATGGTACGCTGGAACCCAATCCCTGGCAGCTGGGCATGACCCTGACGGTCTCGCGCGGCAGGACGTCTCTGGTTTTCTCGGAACCGGTAGAGGTTACCGTCGAGGGAAGCCAGGAAACGTTCGAAGGGACTACCCTAAGCCTGCGAGGCATAGAGAAAAAGGATATTCGCCGAGGCATGGTGATCGCCAAACCCGGATCGATAACGCCGCACACCAAATCAGCGACGGATCCGACGGTCCTTATCACCCGAATGGAAACGATTGGAGCCTCGGGGCAGCCTTCCGGCTCGAACGTTACCTACACGACCAAGGGCGGATTTTTCGAGCCCGGACAGGCGGTATGCCTTCAGGTGCCGGGAGACCTGGAGCAGCTGCTCACGCAGGGAGGCAGTTTCCAGTGGTATAAAGACCAAACTGTACTTCCCGGTGAAACCGGTGCCACGCTGTGCTTCAGTAACCTGACCGAAGCGGACAGCGGAACCTATCGGGTGGTGGTTGACAGCCCTGATGGCGCCAAGTCCCAGACAATATACTCCTTCTACCTTCAGGTGGCCTCCAGCGTTCCGGCATATTCCAGGTTCGGATTGTTACTGGCGGCGCTGCTGACAGTAGGAGCGGGCATTATCGCGGTCCGCAGCAGAAGGAGCCGCCGGGTGTTCTGATCCCGCGCGGGTCTGACTTGTCCGATCAGAGGGAGCCTGACTGGTCAGGCTCCCTCATGTTCTTCAGGGAATGGTAAAAACGAGACCTGACAGGCGTTCCGGTGGTATACTGAAACCGTGGCGCGGGTCCCTTTCTTGCGCGGACTGGGGGTTGCCTATGACGGAACGGGATTTGGAAGAACGTCTGGTGGGGATTTGCCTGGAAGAGGGGATACGGATTGCCACGGCCGAATCCTGCACGGGCGGACTGGTGGCCTGCCGGATTACCCGTGTTCCCGGCGCGTCGGGGTGTTTTCCCGGCGGGGTGGTCGCATACGCAAATGAAATAAAAGAGGCGCTGCTGGGCGTGGACGCGGGAATAATCCGGGAACAGGGCGCCGTGAGCGAACCGGTCGCCCGCATGATGGCCGAAGGCGCGCGCAGGGTGTTCCGGTCGGATTATGGGCTTGGCGTGACCGGTATTGCGGGACCCTCCGGGGGCACAGCCGCCAAACCGGTGGGACTGGTATACCTGGCCGTATCCGGTCCCAAATCCACGGTGTGCCGGGAATACCGCTTTACCGGGGACCGACAGGCCATCCGGTCACAGACGGCTGACGCGGCCCTGCGGGATCTGATTTCGATGATCATGGAGGATATGTGAGATGGCACAGGACGTAAAGCCGTACGTTCCCCTGCACGTACACACCCATTACAGTGTCCAGGACGGCCTGAGCACGCCGGCAGAACTGGTGGAAAAATGCCAGCGTTACGGCATGCCGGCCTGCGCGGTTACCGACCACGGGACGCTGTTCGGACAGATGCCCTTCGCGCAGGCGGCCAAAGGAAAAATAAAAGCGATCTTCGGCTGCGAACTGTATGTGGCTCCTGACAGGGTGGACAACCGGCAGGCCAAATCGAGCCATGAGGCGGCTGAACACCTGGTGGTGTATGTCCGGAACGAAACAGGCTACCGGAATCTCTGCAAGCTGGCCACCAAGGCCTGCCTTCATGGCTGGCACTACAAACCCCGCGTCGATGACAACCTGCTGGCGGAACACAGCGAAGGGCTGATGGCGTCTTCCGCGTGCCTGTCCGGCCGGATTCCCCGGAGGCTGCTGGGAAACCGCCCCGAAGACGCGCGCAGGGAGGCGGCCAAATACGCCGAGATTTTTGGGCGCGAGAATTTTTTCATTGAACTGATGAACCACGGGATGGATGAAGAGGAACAGATCACCGATGAGCTGTACCGGATCTCCCGCGAGCTAAAACTGATGACCATAGCTACCAACGACAGCCATTACACGAACCGGGAGGATGCCAGAACCCACGACATTCTGCTGTGTATCCAGACCCAGAAAACCCTGAACGACGAGAACCGGATGCGGCTGCCCAACGATGAATTCTACCTGCGCACGCCCGAGGAGATGTGGAGCTGGTTCATGCGCTGGCCGGACGCGCTTGAAAACACGCTGGCGGTGGCTGAACGCTGCGATTTCGTCATGCCGGAGAACCAGCACCTGATTCCCAATTACGATCTGCCGGACGGTGTGGACCATTTTGAGTATCTCCAAAAACTCACAATGGAAGGGCTGGCCTGGCGCATGGGGGATAATCCGCCCCGGGAATACCTCGAACGCCTCGAATACGAACTGGGCGTGATCCGGCAAATGAATTTCGTGGATTATTTTTTGGTGGTCTGGGACATGATTCACTTCGCCCGGCAACACGCTATTCCCGTGGGGCCCGGCCGCGGTTCCGGCGCGGGAAGCCTGGTCGCGTACTGCCTGGGGATTACCGGGGTGGATCCCCTGAAATATGGGCTTTACTTCGAGCGGTTCCTGAATCCCGAGCGGAAGAGCATGCCGGATATCGACACGGATTTCTGCTATCGGTCGCGTAAGGAAGTAGTCAGATACCTTCGGGAACGGTACGGGGAAATGAACGTGGCCCAGATTACCGCGTTTCAGTCCATGAAAGCGCGCAACGCGTTTCGCTGCGTGGCCCGGGCGATGGGGATCCCGTTCAGCGAGACCAACGAACTGCTGAAACTTATTCCCGAGCTGCCCGGCAAAAAACTGGAGTCCCTGGCGCAGATCCAGGAAGCGGATCCGGTCGGACTGAACAGGGTGATGGAAGCCAACAGTCAGTTCGCGGAGGTGTTCCGGGAGGCCATAAAGCTTGAAGGCGCCATTAACGCGGTGAGCACCCACGCGGCCGGCGTGGTGATCTGTGACCATGATCTGACGGACCATGTGGCTCTTTACCGCCCTGCCGACGGGCATGGCAGTGAAACCCAGGTGCAGATGGATATGGGGGGGGTCGATAAGTTCGGACTGCTGAAAATAGACGTGCTGGGACTGCGCACCCTCACGGTGATATGGGATACGGTGAAGCTGCTGCGGCAGCACCGGGGCATCGAGATCGATATCAATAAGATCGACCTGAATGATCGGGCCGCGTATCGTCTGATTCAGGAGGGCAATGTCAAAGGCGTCTTCCAGATGGAAAGCGCGGGCATGCGCGAGACCGCGCGTCAGGCGGGGGTGGGGAGCATCGAAGAATTGTCCGCAGTCATCGCGATGTACCGGCCAGGCCCTATGGCGTTGATTCCCAAGTACATGGAGAATAAGTTTAACCAGGACAGGATTGTGTATGACCCGCCCCATACGGAAGACATCCTGAAGGAGACGTATGGCGTAGCCATCTACCAGGAACAGGTGATGGGCCTGGTCCGCGCCTGCGCGGGGTTTTCGGCCGGAAAAGCGGATAACATCCGGCGCGCGATGAGCAAGAAAAAAGCGGGCGAACTGGCGGCGCTGAAAACCGAATTTATCAAGGGGTGCCAGCAGAACGGGATTCCTGAAGACAAGGCCGAGGAACTGTGGGAACGTATTTATGCCTTCGCGGGGTACGGTTTTAACAAATCCCACTCCCTGGCGTACGCCATCGTGGCGTATCAGACGGCGTATCTCAAGGCGCACTATCCGGTGGAATTCATGTGCGCCCTGCTGACCAGCGAAATCGGAAAACAGGAAAAGCTGGAGGAATATATTCTGGAAGCCAGGAACATGGGGATAGAGGTACTGCCTCCCGACATCAACGCCAGCACGGAAATCTTTTCGATTGAATCGGGGAAAATCCGTTACGCCCTGACGGCCATACAGAACATGGGGGAAAAAGCGGCTGAGGCCATTGTGGCGGAGCGCGAGAAAAATGGGCCGTACCGGGATGTTTTTGATTTCTGCATCCGCCTGAGCGATACCCGGTTGTCAAGCATTGTGATTCAGCGGCTTAACCACGCGGGCGCTTTCCTGTCGACCGGATGGAGCATCCGTCAGGTGGACGAGGTCACGGAAATGGCGCTTCGGGAAGGTCAGCTGCGTTCCAGGGAAAAGAACAGCGGCCAGTTTCTGCTGTTTGAAGACGCCGAGACAACCGCGCATACACGTCCGCGGGTCCAGGAATACAGTGACATGGACCTGGCTGACAAAGAGAAAGAAGCCCTTGGGTTTTATCTGAACCGCCACCCCCTGCGCCGATACTGGGACCTGGCGGTTCAGTTCACCTCGATCAAAGCGTCTGAACTGCCTGCCATAAGCAACGACGAAGAGTGTTCACTGGCCGGCGTGTTGAGGGCAATACGCATGGGTCGGACGCGCAACTCGGATGACATGGCTTTTCTTACCCTGGAGACGCCCGGTGGAGAATTCGATATCCTCGTGTTCAGCGACACACTGAACCGCTGCCGGAGTTTGTTCCGCAATGAAATGCTGCTGGTGTGCATGGGGCGCGTCAGCGTGCGGAACGGCAAAGCCGGCATTGTGCTGGAGGACGCGGTCCACATGGAAGATGCGCTGCCCCGGTTCAGCCGGGCGCTGCACATCAGGCTGCGGCCTGAACACCTGGAAAACGCCGCGCTGGATGCCGTGCGGAAATGCCTTTCCCAGTTTCCGGGAGCACTGGACGTGTTTTTGCACTGTCCGGGGGAAGGGGCGAAGGGAGGGGAAACGATTGTACACCTGGCGCCAGACTGGCGCGTGCGGTTTGACCTGCGGATGGTGGATGCGCTGAATGAATTGCTGGGAGACCGTTCCGCGTGGTTTTCACCCGGGGCCGGCCTGCCGAGATGGGGTTCTTCCAACGAGCCGACCCGGGAATGGCGGAGAAGAAAGTAGTTGGCGGAAGTTGGATAAAGTAGCCAAGTGGGGAAGTGTGCCATGTGTACAAATCGTGTTTATTCGGTTTTGGCGGGATTATTGCTCCTGTGCGGCTGTGCCACGGTGCCCGTAACAGGGCGGACCCAGCTGATGCTGGTGGGTGATACCCAGATGGTGGCGATGGGCAGCCAGGCCTTCCAGGAAGTGCTCAGCCAGGAAAAAAAAGTGGAGGATCCGGCGGTACAGCAACGGGTACAGACGGTTGGCAGCCGGATCGCGCGGGCGGCCGAAGAGCATCTCGCTTCCCTTGGGCAGCCTATCCAGTATCAGTGGGAATTTGTCGCGCTGGATAATGACGAGGTCGTAAACGCATGGTGCCTGCCGGGCGGGAAGGTAGCGGTATATTCCGGCCTGCTCAAACTGGTACCCACGGACGATGAACTGGCAGTGGTGGTTTCCCATGAAATCGCGCATGCCGTGAGCCGCCACGGCAATGAGCGGATGAGCCAGGCGCTGCTGGTGGAACTGGGCGGCACGGCGCTGGATACGGCGCTCGCCCAGCGGCCCGAGAAAACGCGGAGCCTTTACCTGCAGGTTTTCGGCGTGACCGCCAATCTTGGGTTTTTGCTTCCCTACAGCCGCCAGCAGGAGTATGAGGCGGATCATGTGGGTCTGATCCTGATGGCCCGGGCAGGCTACGATCCGGCCGCGGCCCTGACCTTCTGGGAAAAACTCAGCGCCGAGGGGGGACCGCGGGTGCCTGAATTCCTGTCCACCCATCCCGCGCCGGAAAACCGGATTGCCGCGATTCGGGCGCTGATTCCTGAGGCGAATAAGTATCGGCCGTCAGGCAGCAGCGTATCCCAGGTGGCTCCGGGGCCTGCCGTGCCGGTTGCCTCGCCTCCCGGCGGAGGCGGTCCCGCGCCGGCTTCGTCCCGGCCCGCGCCTGGCCCATCCCCTGCTCCATTAAGTGTTCCAGGCCCTCCGCCCGTGCATGCGCCTTCGCTGGCGCCCGCTCCCGCTCCCGCGCGCTGACAGAGAACACCCCGGACGGAAGCTGTCCGGCCGGGGTGGGAAATATGTTCTTTTCAGTTGGGCTGTTGAAAGGGTTTCGGACTACCACTGAGCGATCAGGGCCGCCGCGAGCGGGCTGACCGGCCAGGCGGACGGGTACCGGTGAAACTCCACGTGCCCGTCCATGTACAGGACGTTCGCTCCTCCCGGCAGGTGATTGAAAGAGGCGCCTTCGTCAGTTGTCGACGTGACCGTATCCGACATGACCGGGATTACGCTCTGGGCAGTATTGCTGGCCGCGGGGTTGTTGATGTCGGTGACGAAGAAACGTTCAATGCCTTCCCGGAGCCGGTATACCGTGGTGCTGGATGCCTTCACGTCCTCGTCCAGCATGGTCAGGTCGGTGGAAACGATCCGATTGTAAAAGTCGAGCAGAATGGTGTTCAGGTCCGCGGCCAGGGCGGGGCTGATTCCCGGTTTTGCCGCGAAGTAAGAGGCAATGTCCGCCAGCAACTGCAGCGCGCTCGGATTGGGATAGAACTGATAGGTGTCGTCGGTGATTCCCGGCACGTAGAAGGCCCAGCTGGTGTAGAAATAACTGCTGCTGGAACTGTCCATTTCGCAGGGGAAGAACTGTTTGTCTCCGTCCGGCGGCATGGGCATATAGCCGGTGCCGTTCCAAATCTGCGCCTTGCCGTTGGCCTCGCTGAATGTCAGCTCGACCCCTTTGTTCTGGGGATCAGACGGGCAAAGCATGACGCCCGGGTCGGTCATGTATTCCGGGAAAACCTGAAAAGCGTTTACCGTGAACGATTTGGATATGGGTGGCGTTCCGCCGTCGCAGTCGAAGGCCTGGATGGACGGATAAATTCCGCCGCGGCTCTCGTTGGCATACATTTTGAAAATGATGCCGACCTGCTTCAGGTTGTTCTGGCAGGAAGATCGGCGCGCGGCTTCCCGTGCCCTAGCCAGAGCGGGCAGCAGGATGGCCGCAAGAATCCCGATAATCGCGATGACCACCAGCAGCTCAATCAGGGTAAATCCCCGACCGTCCCTTTTTTCACTGTGTGCGCGCATAATTGTCCCTTTCTTGGTTTCGACTTCTGCTGCGGGTTGGCGGCTGAAGCCGCGCTTGAACCTTCCGAAGAAAGAGACGGATCGGGACGCGATCCGGTTTCAGAATGACGGCGAGAATATCAGATGGCGCTGAGGGATTTAACTGGTAAGTCCGCCGTCCACGGGCAGGGTAATGCCGGTGATGCCGGCGGCTTCATCGGAAGCGAGAAACGCGACAGCCGCGGCGACTTCCGCGGGATCAATCGCGCGGTTCATCGGGATGGCCGCCAGCAGTTGCTCAACGACGGCCGGTGTCATGCCGGAAGTCATGTCCGTGAGGGTATACCCGGGAGCTACGACGTTCACCGTGATGCTGCGGCGCGCCAGCTCGCGCGCAAGAGCCCGGCTGAATCCGATTACGGCGGCTTTAGACGCGCAGTAATGAGACTGTCCGGCCTGCCCCCGGTATCCCAGGATCGAGGCGATATTGATGATCCTTCCCCGGCGCCGCTGAATCATGCCTCTCGACACGGCCCTGCAGCAGTAGAACACGCCGTCCAGATTCACCCGCATGACCGTTTCCCATTCGTCGTCCCGGATACGGGGAACCAGGTTTTCCCGGCTGATCCCGGCATTGTTGACCAACACGTCAATGGGCCCAAGTCCGGTTTCCACGGTCTGGACCATGGCATTCACCGCCTCGGGATCCGAAACATCACAGACCACGCCCAGGGTATCCGGTCCAAACGCGTCCTGCGTCTTACGGACACCCTCATCCGTGGTGCCGCACCAGGCTACCCGGGCGCCCTCCGCTAAGAACCGCTCCACGCAGGCGCGGCCAATGCCGCGGGTCCCCCCGGTGACCAGCACCACTTTTCCGTCAAAACGTTTCATCGTATCGCTGCTCATCTGACATTCCAAAGGAGGTTAGGGTGTTGCCAAGCTTCGGCAGGCTTCAGGCGTATCCGCGGGACGCACGTCCGGGGCGCCCGGGATGCGGCGGCACAATCCCTGCAAAACTCCGCCGGGTCCTGCTTCCAGCGCGGCAACGGGCCCGATCAGGCTTGCGGTTTCGGTCCACCGGACCGGCGCGCACACCTGTTCCGCCAGCAGCGCGCGAATGCGTTCCGGATCTGTTTCCCTGGCAGCCGACACCGTGGAGTAGAAGGGACAACCGGGCGCGGTTATCGGCGCATCCCGCAACACGCGGGCCAGCGCGTCCGCTACCGGGCGCATGAGCGGGCTGTGAAACGGTCCGGAAACCCGCAGGGGAATGACCCGCTTGGCCCCGGCCCGTTTCAGGGCTTCTTCCGCGGCGGCAAGGCCGGCGATGGTTCCAGAAATGACCGTTTGCGCCGGACCGTTAAAGTTGGCCACGTTCACCTCCGCCGGCAGCGCCTCCTCGATAGCTTCAGCGGACAGCCCCAGCACGGCGGCCATGCCGCCCTCGGGAGCCTGGCTCATCAGGCGCGCCCGTTCCCGGACGAAGTAGAGCCCCCATTCCGGATCCAGCGCGCCGCATGC
>JAKOTZ010000114.1 GCA_029776995.1 Candidatus Hydrogenedentota bacterium | reverse complement strand
TGTGCGGATGCCCTTGAAGATATGATTCCCGAGTGGGAACGAAGGTTGAACACGCTGGATTTTCTTGGCAAAACTACGGAATGCACCCTGGTTGTGGCGCGCGAATCAGGGCCATGGACAATCCGGTCCGCGCGGGGCGCCGTCAGCATTGTCCCGGGAATGGGAGCGAACCGCGTTATTCTGGACCGAGACGAAATGGTCAGTCTTCTGCTGGGCAACATTTCGGACGGGGAATGGATGGATCACAGAACCGGTCACCTGGACCAGGATGCCAAAGCACTGGTTAAAACCCTGTTTTCGCCCCGAATACCCTATATATGGCACATGGACAGGCCGGAGTTATTAACCGGGAGAAACTGACAGGATGCTTATTGGCAGAGTCAAAAGAAATGGCCGACCTATACTGGTCAGTAGATTGGGACCGGACTGGTTTAATTTCACCCAGGCCTGGATGGATATGCGCCAGGCGGTTGACGGCGAAACAGCACCGGAGATTACCGACGCGGTGGAATTAATACGGTCCGGACTGTTCACAAGGGCCACGCTTTCCAGAGTGGGAGAGTTTGTTCAGCGGTATGGGCGCATGGAACAGTACCGGATAGAGAAGCCCGCGCGCTGGTGTCCTCCGGGCCGTCCCGGGAAGGTGCTGGCCATGGGGCGGAATTACAGGGCACATGTGAAGGAATTCGACAACCGCATGCCTGATTCGCCGGTCGTGTTCTCCAAGGCTGCATCAGCCTGCATCGGCAGCGGGGAGCCCATTCGAATACCACAGCATGCCGGACGGGTTGATTACGAGGGCGAGGTCGCAGTAGTGATCGGAAAAACCTGCAGCGGTGTTACGCCGAGTGCGGTTCGCGAATACATTGCCGGTTACACACTTATCAACGACGTGACCGCCCGGGATATGCAACGCAAGGCAATGGGAGAGGGGAATCCCTGGTTTCTGGCTAAAAGCTTCGATACCTTCTGTCCAGTCGGTCCTGTCATTGTCCTTGCGGATGTGTTCGACTGGCCTCCGGTAATTCCCATAGAAACCCGGCTCAACGGAGAACTCCGCCAGCAAAGTGACACGGGCCACTTCATTTTCTCTCTGGATACGATTATTTCCTACATATCCCGGTACATCACGCTGGAGCCCGGTGACCTGGTGGCCACTGGAACACCGGAAGGGGTAGGTCCTCTTCAGGCAGGTGACGTCGTGGAAATATGCGCACCTGAAATTGGATGTCTTTGTAACCCCGTTACTTCAGGGGAGTGAGCAGGAATCCGCTCAGTTACGCGGGATGTCTTTACACCCCCGAAAATGATATGATTAAGCATCTTTCCTGTATTTCTGGAAAAGCCCTGAAAAATAATAGGAGTCCGCTGTTATGCATAAACTGGTGCTGATCCGTCATGGGCAGAGCGTCTGGAACCTGGAAAATCTGTTTACGGGATGGACGGATGTAGATCTGAGTGAACAGGGTATCCGTGAAGCCCGCGATGCCGGAAAACTCTTGCGTGAAGAAGGTTTTGAATTTGATCTGGTATACACGTCCGTGTTGAAGCGCGCCATCAGGACGATGCAGATCGTGATGGATGAGCTCGATCAGATGTGGGTGCCGGTTATCCGCCACTGGCGTCTGAATGAACGGCATTATGGCGCGCTTCAGGGACTGAACAAAGCGGAAACCGCGGCGAAGTATGGAGAAGAACAGGTAAAAATCTGGCGGCGGTCTTATGATGTTCCGCCCCCAGCTTTGGAGCCTTCGGATCCCCGGTGGCCGGGACACGACCGGCGGTATCGAGGCCTGTCCAAAGAAGAACTGCCGCTTACGGAAAGCCTGAAGGATACAGTCGCGCGGTTTGTACCTTATTGGGAACAGGAAATAGCGCCGAAAGTCCGGGCTGGGGTCAGGGTTGTGATCGTGGCCCACGGAAACAGCCTGCGCGCTTTGGTAAAGCATCTGGACAACATTTCGGATCAGGACATCATCAACCTGAATATTCCCACCGGTATACCCCTGCTGTACGAGTTGGACGATCAGCTTAAACCGCTGGGCAGCCGTTACCTGGGCGATCCGGAAGCTGCGCGCAAGGCGGCGGAGGCCGTAGCCAATCAGGCCAAAAGCCGTTAATCCGACACGCCCTGATAAACGCTGAGTCAGTCCGGTTATTAAGTATGGTTTGGATGGAGAGCCGCAATGGATAACGGGCGGAAGATTATTTATGTCGTTTCCAACTCACACTGGGACCGGGAATGGGTTTATCCCTTTGAGGAAACCAGGATTCTGCTGATCCAGTTCATGGACGAACTGCTGGATCTGCTGGATACGGATCCGGATTTCCATTCCTTCACCATGGATTCCCAGACCCTCTGTGTGGAGGATTACCTGGAGTTGCGGCCGGAAAAAAGGGCAATTATAGAAAAACACGTTAAATCCGGAAAGCTGATCATCGGCCCCTGGTATTCCCTGCCGGAAGAATATATCGTCAACGGCGAATCCCTGGTGCGGAATCTAGTTGTGGGGCATCGGGTAGCCCAGTCCCTGGGCGGGGTTTCCAAGATCGGGTATACCCCTTTCAGCTACGGACAGACTTCCCAGATGCCGCAGATTTACCGCGGATTTGATATTGACACCATTATCTTTTACCGCGGCATCAATACGCCTAAATGCGAATTCATCCTGGAGGGACCGGACGGTTCGCGTCTGCTGGGATCTCGGTTCGGATGCATGAGCCGGTTCAGTTATTACATTTATGTTTACCGAATGCTCCGTTACGGGTCTTCCGATGTGTTCAAGAGGTATGACTGGGACCGCGGCGCCGCGCCATTCCGTCTCGCTTCACAGTCGTTGCCGCGGGAACATTATTACGTGCTGGACGACCGGAAAAAACAGTGGAACGAGGCGCCCATCCGGGAACAGCTGCTGAAACTCGTGCGGGATGAGTCCGAGCATTTCAGTACCCGCCATATTGTCTGCATGCAGGGTTTTGATTCCTCCAATCCGGACCCGGAAGAAACCCGGATAATGGCGCTGTGCCAGAAGTTGCTTCCCGAACATGAGATCCGCTTTTCCAATCTCGCTGAATACATGGAAGCGATGCGGAAAGAGGTTCAGGATCCGATTGTCCTGCGCGGAGAATTCCGCGATCCCGGCGCAACAGGCAAGTGGACCCACCTATTTGGAGACGTCATAAGCGCACGGCCCCGCCTGAAACAGGCCAATCATAAGGCGGAGCTGAATCTGCAGCGGCGCGCTGAACCCTATGGTGTGCTTGCCGCGATGGTCGGCGGAGAATACCTGAAGACTGCGTTGGATCGCGCGTGGAAGATGCTGTTACAGAATCATCCACACGATACCATCACCGGCGGCGGTATCGATCAGATGGAAAAAGATGCCCTTTTCCGGTTTGATCAGATTAACATTCTCTGTACCGCCCTGGCCCGGAAATCTCTTGGTCAGATCCAGATTCACATTGACAACGGAGACCTTTCCCCGCGCGATTCGGTCTTGACGGTATTTAATCCCTCGCCGTTTCCCCGAAAAGGCGTAGTTTCCTGTCTTATTGACATGCCCGACGGCATGGATTATGAAGCTTTTGAACTCCGTTCTCCCGATGGGGCGAAAGTTCTGCCGTTGCAGCGCAGGGAAGAGTATCCCATGGGGGTGTTGGTGCGCAACCTGCAGGATATATCGGTCGAACTGAGGACGCGCCGGGTCGCCTGCCACGTGGAAGTAGATGAAGTCCCCGGAATGGGATATGCCACGTGGCATATCACGCGGGCTGATCGGTTTCCACACGCGACGGTTACGCTCTCGCCGGAAGTCAACACGCTCGAGAACGAATTTTTACGGGTCCGATTCAACGGGGACGGTACGCTGGATCTCACCCACAAAGAAACCGGCCACACGTTTCAGGGGCTGCATTATCTGGAAGACAGCGGCGAAACCGGCCACTCGTGGGTACATATGGAGCCGGAGCGTAACGAAATTATTACGTCTCACGGTTTCCCGTGTTCCATCCAGCTTGAGGAAAACGGTCCGCTGCTGGCCCGGATCCGGGTGGATTACCGCATGATGATTCCCGTGGATGTTGAAGACCGTCCGGGAGTTGATTTCAAAGAAGGGGACCTGAACAATACAGGCCGCACGGCGGAACGCCGGGAAATGGTAATATCCAGCCGGTTTACGCTGCGGAAAGGATCCCGCATTCTGGAGGTGGAGACAACCTTTGAGAATACCTGCCGGCACCACCGGTTGCGGGCTGTCTTTCCCACCCGTCTCCAATGTGATCGGACGGACGCGGAAATCGCCTACGACGTGATTTCACGGGATATCACTGTCAAGCCGGGCAATCCATATTATGGGCGGCCCAATCCGCAATACCCGATGTACCGATTTGTGGATATGACAGATGGACAGGTCGGGCTGGCTGTACTGAATAACAGCGGCATTCGGGAATATGAGGCCATGGACCGGGCGGACCGTCCGCTGGCCATCACGTTCATCCGGGCATTCACGTTCCGGAATTCGCCGGTTTTTGGACGCTGGGAAACGTATCCCGATATGGAACTCGCCCAGTGCCCCGGCCGGTTTACCTACACGTATGCACTGTATCCGCACGCGGGGGACTGGACAAACGGCGTATTGGCTGAAGCCGAAATGTTTAATATGCCCCTGGAACCCGCCCAGGCGGGTCCGCACCCCGGAGCGCTTCCGAAAAAACTGGGAATGTTGTCTGTTTCCGGGGAAAACTTACAGATTACCGCGCTCAAACGGGCGGAAGATCGGGCTGACCGGTGGATTCTCCGGATTTATAATCCAACCTGGCAAAACACAGCGGGAAAGATCCACTGCTGGCGTAAACTGACTGGAGCCTGGCAGGTTAATCTGAACGAGGAACACCCTCAATCCCTCGTCCTAAAAGACGACCACACCTGCCAAATTGACGTCCCCGCCAAGAAAATAATCACTTTAATGCTTGCCTGGGAATGACCTGATTTTATTTATCACTTAACGGTGGACTGTTTTCATCCGCCGATTGACCTGTCTCAGCCCGGATTACGCCGGTGCTGTCACAGTAAAATCCCCGCGTTCCAGTGATATAAAAGGTTTCAGGATCAGCGTTAACCGTGTAATTATCGCTGGTACCCCCCAATTTAAACAGATAACCGTTTTTAGCAGGGACCCAGTCACCGTTGATAAATGGCGGGTTTGCGTTTACCAGGTCGGCGAAGTCAGTTGTGTATTCGCTGTTTTGCGCATGGTACGCGCCCTCGGCCGATATGATAGCCCGCAGATTCTGGATGGCCGAGGCCTCGTTGGCCTGCAGTCGGGATCTGACCAGGTTGGGTATGGCGATAGCCGCAATCAGTGCTATGATAGCCACCACAATGATCAACTCGATCAGGGTAAACCCATGTTTATTGGAATCCATGGCGTTTCTGCTCCCAAACTCTATCAACCAGCTTGCAAAAATAATGCCTTAATAATTAATGGTTCTTTTTACCTTTTTCCTTTATTTTTTTTAATAAAATCAATAAAAAATATAAAAATAAACCGAAGCCGGTTACGTTTTTTGTAATGTTTATTGCATAATCAGTAATGGGTATGATTTCGGGTAAATCTGAGATGGAACTGGCACCGACAGGTCCGTTTACGACAGATCAGGTCAAGGACGGCAGTACCCAACGCGGGATTATGGTCAGAGAACAGCTCTTTGCCCGGGGCATTTCCAATCCCGCGGTGCTGCAGGCGATGGAAAAAGTTCCCAGGCATCTTTTCGTTCCGCCCGACCGTTATTCTGAAGCCTATGAGGACCGTCCTTTACCGATCGGTTTCGGACAGACGGTATCCCAGCCTTATATGGTGGCCTGCATGACGCAACTTCTGAACCTCCCCCCGGTTTCAAAGGTTCTGGAGATTGGAATGGGGTCTGGATATCAGACTGCGGTGCTGGCTGAATGCGGATGTTCCGTTACTGCCGTGGAGCGAATTGCCCCTCTTGCCTGGAATGCTTATGCCCGTCTGAGAGCTTTGGGGTATGAAACTATTTCTGCCATCATTGCCGATGGATCCGTTCCTTGTTTTTCAAATTGCTGTTTTGACCGTGTCCTGATTGCCGCGGCCTGTCCGGAAATCCCCTGGGCTTTGGCGGAGGTCCTGTCTGAAGGAGGAATGCTGATAGCGCCGGTAGGCAACCAAGAAGAACAGCGTCTGCTGGTGCTTAAGAAACTGCCGGGGGGGAGATGGCAGCAGGAATGGAACACGGCCTGTCGGTTTGTTCCCCTG
>JAKOTZ010000112.1 GCA_029776995.1 Candidatus Hydrogenedentota bacterium | reverse complement strand
GTGTTCAGGGCTCTGATTACACCACGTAGGTGGATGCGGATGTCTCGCCTCCGCGGCCTGTCCAGTTGGTGTGGAAGAATTCTCCGCGCGGCTTGTCCACCCGCTCATAGGTGTGCGCGCCAAAGTAATCCCGCTGCGCCTGCAGCAGGTTTGCGGGCAGCCATGCTGAACGGTAGCCGTCCAGGAAATTCAGCGCGGAGGACAGCGCCGGCACGGGAATGCCCATCGCGACGGCCTGCCCCACTACCCGGCGCCAGGCTGCCTGGCTGTTATTCACCACGTCCGCGAAGAACGGATCCAGCAGTAGATTTTCCAGGTTTGGATTGCGGTCGAAGGCCTCTTTAATTTTCCCCAGGAAAACGGAACGGATAATACATCCGCCCCGCCACATCAGGGCAATGCCGCCGTAATTGAGGTTCCATCCGTAGGTTTTAGCCGCGGCGCGCATTAACTGGTATCCCTGGGCGTAGCTGACAATTTTCGCGGCATACAGCGCCTTGCGCAGGTCATTCAGGAAGGCCGCGCGGTCGCCCGTGAACGCGGGCCGCACGTCGCCGCGGATAACCTGCGAGGCTTTCACACGCTCGTCTTTGATGGCGGACAGGCACCGGGAAAACACCGCCTCGGCGATGAGGGTAAGCGGCTGGCCTTCATCGAGGGCCGCCATAACGGTCCATTTTCCTGTTCCTTTCTGTCCGGCGGTGTCCAGGATCAGGTCTACCACGTATTGGCCGTCCTCGTCGCGGTATCCCAGGATGTCCCGGGTGATCTCGATCAGGTAGGAATTCAGCTCGCCTTCCTGCCATTCCGCGAAAACCTGGTGCATTTCCGGGTTGGTCATGCCGAGGCACTGTTTCATGATGTGGTACGTCTCGCAGATCATCTGCATGTCGCCGTACTCGATGCCGTTATGCACCATTTTGACGAAGTGGCCCGCGCCGCCTTCGCCGACCCAGTCGCAGCAGGGCTCACCGTTATCGGTATGCGCGCAGATGGTCTGGAAAATTTCCTTAACGTGAGGCCATGCCGCGGGAGAACCGCCGGGCATCATCGAAGGGCCGCGCAGCGCGCCCTCCTCGCCGCCGGACACCCCCGTTCCAATGTACAGGAGCCCTTTGCTTTCCACGTATTTGCAGCGGCGGATGGTATCCGGGAAATGGCTGTTGCCGCCGTCGATAATGATATCCCCCGGTTCCATGTGGGGCAGCAGCTGCTCGATAAAGTCGTCCACGGCCTGTCCCGCTTTGACCAGCAGCATAACTTTACGCGGCCGCTTGAGGTTGGCGCACAGGTCCTCGATGGAATGGGCGCCGTAGAAATTTTTTCCTTTGCCGCGGCCGTTGATGAATTTGTCCACTTTTTCCACGGTCCGGTTATAAACTGCCACGGAAAACCCTTTGCTTTCCATATTGAGCACCAGGTTTTCCCCCATTACCGCCAGACCGATCAGACCGATGTCCATTTGTGGCATAACCGAATCTCCTGATTTTTTCTGGACCCGAATAAAACGTCAACCCCCATATTCGTTGGACAGTATAACATCAGATCTCTCCGGCGGCCAACCTCCGCGGACAGGCTGGGGGATGGTTGCGCGCTGAAGGGTCTTGCCGCTGCCGGATAGCGGATTTTTCTTCCTGAAGCGGCAGCCGTACAGTTTGTATCCGCGGACGTTTTCTGTCATGCTGATAAGACAGACAACCGGTAGGAGGTCAAAACATGAACGGCTTGACAGTTGCGCTGGTAACTTCATTCCTGCTGGGAGGCGTGCCGTTTACGGCTAAAGAGCTGGTGCAGCACATGCAGGCGCCGCCTCCCGCTTACTCGACAGGACCGTTATGGGTCTGGAATGATGACCTGACACCTGAACTGGTAAGGGATTCCCTGCAGTTCCTGGCCGACCGGGGAATCCGGCAGGTCTGGGTGCACCCCCGGCCGGGGCTGGTGACGCCGTACCTGTCTGAAAAATGGTTCGAACTGTGGAAACTCGCGCTGGATGTGGGCCGGGAACGGGACATGCTGGTTTGGATTTATGATGAAAATTCATACCCGTCCGGTTTTGCCGGGGGATTTGTGTGTGAAGCGCTGCCGGAGAGCCGTACAAAAGGACTGGTCGTCAAACAGGGCGATAAACCGCCCGCGCCGGATGAAAACCTTTACGGAGTCTGGCTGCGCGGCGCCGATGGCCTTCAGGACATGACCGAAGCCTTACGCGCGGGCAAGGATCTCCCGTCCGGAGATTATGTCTGGGCTGTATTTCAGGAGGCCCGGAATTCGCCGTGGTACGCGGGAGGTTTTCATCCCGACCTGCTGCAGCCCGGAGTAACGGAAAAATTCCTGGAGATTACCCTGGACGCCTACAAGGCCCATTTCGGAGACGAATTCGGCAAACGGATTCCAGGATCCTTCACCGATGAGCCTCATCTCCGGCCGGCCGGCGAAATCCATTGGACCGGCGACCTGGAAGAACGTTTTCAGGAACGCTGGGGCGTTTCTTTCCGCGAAAACCTGCCCCTGCTCCATGAAACGGGCGAAGCGGCCAGGACGTTCCGCTACCGGTATTTCCAGCTGCTGAATGACCTTTTTGCGGACCGGTGGGGAAAAGTCTATTACGACTACTGCGCGCGGAATAACCTCGAAATGACCGGCCATTACTGGGAGCATGAATGGCCCAACTGCGCGACCGTGCCGGACAATATGGCCATGGCCGCCTGGCAGCAGCGGCCCGGAATCGATATCCTGTGCAACCAGTATGCCGAACACACCCACGCCCAGTTTGGCAACGTACGGTCCGTGATCGAAGTGGCCAGCGTGGCCAATCAGCTGGGCCGGGAGCGCACCCTCTGCGAGGTATACGGCGCCAGCGGCTCTGAAATGACTTACGCCGACTACAAGCGCCAGGGAGACTGGATTTCCGTGCTGGGCATCAATACCCTCAACCAGCACCTGTCCTTTATCTCCATCCGCGGCAGCCGGAAGCGGGACCATCTGCCGACTTTCTCCTGGCACTCGCCCTGGATGGATGAATACGCCGTATTGGCCGATTATTTTACCCGGGTCGACTGGTGCATGAGCGCCGGCCGCCAGGAAAATGAAGTCCTGGTTCTTGAGCCTACCA
Organism: Candidatus Hydrogenedentota bacterium; assembly: GCA_029776995.1. Lineage (GTDB taxonomy): Bacteria > Hydrogenedentota > Hydrogenedentia > Hydrogenedentales > CAITNO01 > JAGPFE01. Next base: position 13,420 of record JAKOTZ010000112.1, on the reverse strand, counting down.
CTACGGCCTGGATGTATCACTTCGGCGAAAAACCCTTGCTGGAATCGCTCGGCAACCGTTTCCAGTCGCTTGTGGTGAATCTCGCCAAAGCCCAGGCGGAATTTGACCTCGGCAGTGAAGCTGTTATCCGGGACCACGGCGATATCGGCCGGGATATCGTGGACAACGCCATCTTTATCGTGGGGCGGGCGCGTTACCGCGTGGTGGTTATCCCGCCGGAAATGAAAAATTTAAATCGGAAAACCGCTGAACTGCTGGCCCGGTTCATGGAGGCCGGAGGAAAAGTCCTCTCCTGCGCCGGAACGGACCTGCCGGACTGCGTGGATGGCATGCCGGATCCCGACCTGACGGGCCGGCTGCGCGCCATGCCCGGCTGGCGGAACACTGCGGAAACCACGCTGGCTGAGGAGTTGCGGGGCCTGACCCAGCCGACCACGTTTGTGGAGCTTGACCGGAACAGTGAAGGAATTCTCTATCACCAGCGGCGGAAGCTGAGCGACGGCGAAGTGCTGTTCCTGGTGAATACCAGTAATTCCGCGCCCGTTTCCGGCACCGTGGTGGGCCGGTGGTTTGCAGGCGCGCGGGAAGTTGACCTGTTTACCGGCCGGGTATATGCGGTTCCTTCCGAACGGGCCGGCGATGTCCGGGCGATTCCGTTTACCTTACCGCCCGTAGGCAGCCGAATGCTGCTGCTTGACGCGGAATCGGTTGAAGCCCCGCCGGCTCCGGACCTGCCCGCGGATGGCGCGCCACTGGCCCTTGAAAATTGGAGCATCCGTCCGCTGGACGACAACAACCTGATCCTGGATTATCTGGGCATCACGGCGGGCGGGGAAAGCCTCAGCGGACTGTTCTGGTTTCACGCGGCCGCCTTTGCTTTCCGTAAACACGGCCTGGAGCGGAATCCCTTTGACCGGGCCATCCAGTTCCGGGATACGCTGCTGACAAAAACTTTTCCGGAGGACAGCGGTTTTGCCGCAACCTATCATTTCGCCATTGAAGGCGCGCCTCCGGCCCGGCTGCTGGCGGCCATCGAACAGCCCCACCGGTTCCGGATCGCCTGTAACGGCACCCCCGTGGAGCCCCTGGCGGGCGCGAAATGGCTCGGTCCGGAATTCGGCGTGGTGGACCTGTCGAAGGCTGCCCGGGAAGGGGAAAATACCCTCACGCTGGAAGCAAAACCCATGACGGTTTACCATGAAATCGAGGCTGTGCACATCCTGGGTTCATTCCGGCTGAAGCCCGCGGAAAAAGGCTTCGTGATTACCGCGGAAACTCCGCTGACCTGGGGGTCGTGGCGGAACCAGGGCATGCCTTTCTATGGCCACCGCGTGGCCTATGAGGCGACTTTCAATTACGACGGGACAGGACGGGTATTCCTCCGGATGCCCTCCTGGAAAGGCGTCGTCGCGCGGGTGGACGTTAACGGCAAAACAGCCGGACATTGTTTTGGTCCGCTGGACCGGTGTGAACTCACTGGCCTTCAGAACGGCGCCAATACAGTAACCGTAGTGGTATACGGGTCTTTGCGGAACACCCTGGGTCCCCACCTGAGAAACGACACTGTCGGCGTGACGGGACCCGGTTCCTGGGAAGCCGCTCCCAGGCAGGGACCTCCGGCGGGAAGCGAATATTTCGGGATGGATTACGGCCTGGATGAACCGTTTTCCCTGTATCGCGCGGGATAAGCGGCGCGGTCTATAATGATCACCGGGCGGCGGTCGTATGGCTGCCGCCTTTTTGTTTGACAGCCATAACCCGCTCAGGTATACTGAAATAAAATTCAGCCTGGAGCCATGTATGCGTGCTGAGCTGACCCCCAGACAGACGGAAATCCTGCGGTACATTGCGGACATGATCCGGCAGCGCGGATATCCCCCGTCTATCACGGAGATCGGAAACCGGTTCGATATCTCTTCAACAAATGGGGTGTCCGATCATCTAAAAGTATTGGAACGAAAAGGGTATATTCATCGTGAATCCAATCGGGCGCGGTCCATCCGCCTGACCGACTCAGCATTGCGGGTGCTTCTGCCGGACAGCACTGAACCAGCCGTCGAATCGGTTGGCTGGCCCCATCTGGGCCGTATTGCGGCCGGATTTCCTGTCGAAGCGATGGAGCAGCGGGCGGAATCCTGGCTGACGCCCCCGGAAACGTCGCGCGGCCATCGGGGGTTCTGCCTGACCGTTACCGGAGACAGCATGGTGGATGCCGGTATCTGGGATGGGGATATTGTCTTTGTGGACCGGGACATCGCTCCAAGAACGGGGGATGTGGTGGCTGCGCTGGTGGATGGCGAGATGACCCTGAAACGGTATTTCCCCTGGGGGCGCGTGGTGGAGCTTCGTCCTGAAAATCGCCACATGTCCACGCTACTGTATCCGGCCGATGCCGTTTCGATCCAGGGTGTGGTGGTATGGCTGGCCCGCAGGATCCGGTGAGGGAATTCAGCCCGGCAGCGCGAAATCGAATACCAAAGGCAGATGGTCTGAGAGCCGTATCCTGGGGATATGCAGCCGGAGCGCCCGAATTTGGGGACTGTGCAGGATGTAGTCCAGTTCCACCTGGGGTTTCCGGCTGGGAAACGTGGGCGCGTGGCGGGTATTTGCGGAAACCAATCCCCATTTCATGGCGTAAGGTTTCAGTTCTTCCCAGCCTTTAAACGTGTTGAAATCCCCGGCCAGAATGATCGGTTTGGTCCGGCCGGCGATTATTTCGGTCAGCTGTTCAAGCTGCCGTTTTCGGGTCCTGCCGCCCAGGGCCAGATGTACCAGCAGCAGGTCAAATTGGTCAAATGACGTTTCCAGCACCAGGCGTTTGACGCCCGCGTCAAAAAACAGGGTCCGGGTAACGCCGGGCGGCATGCTGCTCAGCACCGCGTTTCCCTGGTGGCGAAAATATGGGAGACGCCGCGCGGGAGACCGCTGGCTGTATTTATTGGCATGGAAAAAATACGGCGTTTCAACCATCAGCGCGAGATGTTCCGCCTGGTTCCGGTGGCCGGACCGCCGGGACCCGGAATCTACCTCAACCAGGCCGATCAGGTCCGGGGCTTCCTCCCGCAAAAATTGCGCGATGCGGTCCAGGTGTCCCCGAGGCATGCGCAGAGATCCGGAAAAGGGCGCGGGAAAGTGGTATACCGGCCCGGTTCCCGTGGCATAGCGGATGTTGTACAGCAGCAGTCTCAGCGATTGCATAGCTGAAATTATAACGATACCAACTGGTCGTGTATTGCGCGGGCACTGCATTTAAACTGAAGGCTATCGCGCGCAATCAGGGAATGATTTCTCTTTTTCTGGCGTTAGCGGCAAAGCTGGAAGGAGAGAAAACGCTGGAGTCAGCCATGAGAAAACATTACAGTCGCCCCTGGGGCTTTACGCTGATCGAGTTGCTTGTGGTGATTGCCATTATTGGCATTCTGGCGGCGATTCTGCTGCCCGCGCTGGGCCGTGCCCGGGAAGCCGCGCGGCGCGCCGCCTGCCAGAATAACCTTAAGCAGTTCGGGCTAATTTTCAAAATGTACGCGTCGGAGGACCGCGCCGGGAAATGGCCTCCCGCCCAGCATCAGGCGCCGTGTTCCACCTGCCTGGGCACGGTTCCCATGCCCCTGGCTACCGCGGTATACCCGGAATACCTGACGGACCCAGCGATTCTGGTCTGCCCGTCCAGTCCGCGGCACCGGGTGGAAGATCTTTACTACGACGATGGAACCTGCAAGCTGGCGTTTCGCGGCACGGAGGGAGACGCAACGGTCAATGACTGGAAAGCGGGAACGCGATCATACACTTACCTGGGCTTCGTCTATGACCGATGTGATGACCTTCCCGAATATACGACAGCCCCGGGACTCTACGCGACCCTGCTGCAGACCCTGAACCCGGCCGTGAACTTCCCGCCGGGCGTCAATCCTCCCGCGCAGTGGGTACAGCACGGTGTGGTGCTGTTTACGCGGCACAATTTTTTGCGGGTTCCCTACAATACCCGCGGACCGTGGCCGCCGCTGGATGAAGACACCGACGGTATGGAGGGGCGCGGCACCGGCGGCAGCGATGTGCTGTACCGCCTGAGGGAAGGCATCGAACGGTTTGTGATTACGGACATTAACAATCCGGCCGCGGCCGCCCGCGCGCAGAGCGAAATTTTCGTTATGCACGACGTGTTGAGCCAGGTGCCGGAAGGGTTCAGCCATCTGCCGGGCGGTGTAAATGTGCTGTACCTCGACGGACACGTTGAATTTTTGCGTTACCCTTCCCTAAAAGCGCCCGCCACGCCGGCGTATGCCGTTTGCAACACCGTTTTTACCTTTTAAGTTCTGATTTTAGTGCGTGAACCGGCTTTTATTGGGTGAATAGTGTCCGCTGCAATTAGCGGTTAGGTAAATTAAAAAAATTAAAAAATATGGTTAGAGTTTTAATTGAAATTCATGCGATATCCACTGGATTTCCACTTGATCCGGTATTTTTTCAACAGGTTTTCCACGGGTTATCCACAATATAATGTGGTTTGATTTTTAAAAACCACTTGACTTTATGGTTGATCTGCAGTAAAATCAATGCGTTCCCGATTTGGGCTGTGAAACGGGAACGGCGGTTTACAGTTGCGGCTGGTCCCGGGAGGGACCAAAAAATCCGTGGAGGCGCGTTATGGAAACGGCACTGGAGGGTGCGATTCCGGGTTCCGTTCGGTCAGACATTGCGGAAAAACACGCGGAAACCATCCCGCTTTACACCCGAATCATCAAACGGGACGGACGGGAGGTTGATTTCGATGCGGGAAAGATTACCCTGGCCCTGTTGAAAGCGGGTCAGGCTACCGGTGAGTACGGCATGGAGGAAGCCCGCCGGCTGACCATGCGCGTGCTGGCCATGTACCAGTCCCTCCACGGCAGGGACATCCCAACGGTGGAATCCATACAGGACGTCGTCGAAGAAATTCTGCTGGCGTCTCCTTACCGCAGAACGGCGAAGGCGTACATCCTGTACCGGGACCGCCATGCCCAGGTCCGGGAACTCATTCACAAGGCGGATGTCGAGTTGATCGACCGGTACCTGGCCCGCCGGGACTGGCAGGTCAATGAAAACAGCAACATGGCCTACTCGCTGCAGGGGCTCAATAACTACATCTCCAGCGAGGTGAGCAAAGTCTATTGGCTCAACAAGGTTTACACCCAGGACATACGCGAGGCCCATCAGTCCGGAGACCTTCATATCCACGACCTGGGGCTGCTTTCCGTGTACTGCGTGGGATGGGATCTGCAGGATCTGCTGCGCAGCGGTTTCCGGGGCGCGCCCGGCAAGGCGGAGAGCCGTCCGGCGAAACACTTCCGCACGGCCCTGGGCCAGGTGGTGAACTTCTTCTATACCCTGCAGGGTGAAGCCGCCGGCGCCCAGGCGTTCAGCAACTTTGACACCCTGCTGGCGCCCTTCATCCGGCATGACGGGCTGGGGTACAACGAGGTTAAACAGGCGCTCCAGGAGTTCGTGTTCAACCTGAATGTGGCCACCCGGGTCGGTTTCCAGACTCCCTTTACCAATGTCACCATGGACCTGCGTCCGCCCAGCACGTTGGCCCAGCAGCCGGTTATCATCGGCGGGGAACTCCAGAACACCTGTTATGGCGAGTACCAGCGCGAAATGGACCTTTTCAACGCGGCTTTTCTGGAGGTGCTGACGGAAGGAGACGCGCGGGGGCGGGTGTTCAGCTTCCCGATTCCCACTTATAACATCACTCCCGAATTTGACTGGGATAATCCCGGACTTGCCCGGCTCTGGGAGGTGACCGCCCGGTATGGCATCCCATATTTCGCGAATTTCATACACTCGGACATGTCGCCTGAGGACGCCCGATCCATGTGTTGCCGGTTGCGGCTGGACCTGCGTTCACTGGACCGCCGGGGGGGCGGACTGTTCGGCGCGAATCCCCTGACGGGATCCATAGGCGTGGTGACCCTGAACATGCCGCGCCTGGGTCTGCTGTCCCGGGACGAAGCGGATTTCTTCCACCGGCTGGCCCGGCTGATGGATATCGCGAAGGAAAGCCTGGAAACCAAGCGGAAAATCCTTGAAGCCTTTACCGAACGGGACCTGTATCCGTACACCAAGTATTACCTGAGGGGCGTTCGGCAGGCCCACGGCTCGTTCTGGAGACACCATTTCTCCACGATTGGCCTGGTGGGCATGAATGAAGCCTGCCTGAACCTGTTCGGCGAGGATATCGGGTCCGAGGCCGGGCGGGATTTCGCGTGCCGGGTGCTGGATTTCATGCGGGAACGCCTGGCGGATTACCAGCAGGAGACCGGGCACCTGTACAACCTGGAAGCCACGCCGGCTGAAGGCACGTCCTACCGGCTTGCCCGGCTGGACCGGGAGCGTTTCCCCCGGGCCCGCTTTGCGAACCAGGATGCCGTGGAACGGGGCGGAGAGCCGTTCTACACCAATTCCACCCAGTTGCCGGTGGATTACACCGATGATATCTTCCACGTGCTTGACCTGCAGGATCCCCTGCAGAGCCGGTACACGGGGGGAACCGTACAGCATGTGTTCCTGGGGGAATCGGTGGCGGATCCGGAAGCGGTAAAACGGTTTGTCCGGACCGTGTGCCAGCGCTACAAAATGCCATATTTCACGGTTTCGCCCAGTTTCTCGGTATGCCCGGAGCACGGTTATATCCGGGGCGAACTGGAACGGTGCCCGCGGTGCGGAGCGGAAACCGAAGTGTACGCCCGGATTGTTGGTTACCTCCGGCCGGTAAAACAGTGGAACGAAGGAAAACAGGCTGAATTTCAGCTGCGAAAACGGTTCAGGCTTGATATTTCTGATGGGGAGGAACATAACGTATGCGTATCGGAGGTTTCCTGCCGCTGAGTCTTTGTGATTATCCAGGCATTCCCGCGGCGGTGGTATTTACGCAGGGCTGTAATTTCAGGTGTCCGTTCTGCCACAATGGCAGGCTTGTTTCCCGGGTATCAGTCGAAGGACAGCTGATTCCGGAGGCGGAAGTTCTGGAGCGGCTGCGGATTCGGCGGCCTGCCCTGGATGGCGTGGTGCTGTCAGGCGGAGAACCTACCCTGCAACCTGATTTGCCGCGGTTCATAGCCCTCGTTAAAAGCATGGGGTACCTGGTAAAACTGGACACCAACGGAAGTCACCCGGAAGTGCTTGAAATGCTGATCCGGGACCGACTGGTGGACTGCGTTGCCATGGATATCAAGGCGGCCCCCGATTATTACGCCGCGCTGAGCGGGCTGCCCGCGCCGCCCATGGAGGCCGTGCGGGAATCTGTCCGCCTGCTTGCGGCCGGGGCGGTGCAGTTCTATTTCAGGACTACCATGGTTCCCGCGCTGCACCGGCCTGACGAAAAAGACCGCATAAGGGCCTGGCTGCCGCCGGACGCGCCCTGGCGTGAACAGGTGTTCCAGCCGGAAAACGCGCTGCACCCGGGATTGCGCCGGGCAGTCTGAACCGCCCTCCGGCGGAACCGCTGAAGCCGAGGTTCACGTTTCGAAGAGCACGCCGGGTTCCGGTGGAGGGGGTGGGCAGAATACGTCATGGAGCAGAATCAGCACTTCCGCGTCAATAGCGGCGTACCGCAACTGCTCCGGGGATAGGGGCCGTACGGTCCAGTCGGAGGTTTGCTGGCGCTTGTCCAGGAAAATGTTCAGCTCCCGTTCACAGACTTCATCCAGCCGGTGCCCGCCCTGAATTGGTGCCCGCCGCGTTTTTTTCCGGGACGCCACCAACGTATCCAATACGGGATCTATTTTCAGCCCGAAAGGAGCAAACATCTGGCGTTCAAATTCCGCGTTGTGAATGATTTTCAGGACATCCTTATTTTCCAGCACCTGCCGGATGGGGGAAAGGTCTTGGCAGGCCAGCGCGTCAATCACGTAATTGGCATCCTCATCGGAAAACTGTATCGTGCACAGAACGCGGGGTTCTTCCAGCGTAGTTTCAACGTCCAGCCCCACCCTCTTTCGCGTTGAAAGTTCCCGGCACAGCGTTTCAAAAGCGTCCTGGGTGTCAATCCAGCGCACCGGTTTGCGCGGCTCGTACAGTCCTCCCTTGAAAAACAGCCCCATGACAGCCTGTCCATCAGGGGTGGGGAGCAGTTCCTGGTCCGTGATCGGGACATTACCCAGCAGTTCCTGAAAATACTGGGTTACCCCAATGATGTCAGGGGATGGCGCCTCCTTAAGGGCCAGGCGTGATGTGACGGCAAACAGCCCGCCGGGACGTACCAGACCGAAGGCTTCGCGGATTTTGCGTCCGCGGATCTCAGGAGGCTGAATCCGTTGAAGAACATAATTGAAGCATACGAGGTCATAATACCCGGATGGCGGGGTGGTATACCCGAAAGGGGCGTAAGTATCGTACCCTTCCGCCGGATAACGTCGAACGAGAAGCCATTCCACGTCCTGGCCCGCGCCGCACCCATAACAGAGAATCCGTTTTTTCCCCAGCAGCAGGCCGCGGCTTTCCAGTAAAGGCAGAATAGGAGAAACCTTGCCGCGGTGTATACCCGAACGCGGCGGAACTGTCTGTTTATTTGATTCATATGGGAACGTGTTTTCGTCGTTAGACAGGAGCATAGTGTTTTCCAGGTTCCCTGATGCTGTGAAGGTGCTCATGTTCTAACCATTCCATTAAAGGTAAAGCAAATACAGAAAAATTAACTGATTTAAAGCAAAATATAATTATAGTCGCATTAAAATTATTGGTAGATCTTCGTTTGGCAAAGTTGCCTGACTGCCTTCAAAAAAGGTATGATTTTCGAGATTCGGGCTTTTCGAAGACATAATGGCCGATCGTTATCCAGATAACAGGAGACGCACCATGGGAAAACTGGCCGTGCTGGGAGGCAAAGCTGTTGTAGCCAAGTCCAAAAAATGGGCGAAATGGCCGATCAGTGATGAAGAAGACGCGAAACTGGTCGCGAAGATTACCCGATCCAATCGGTGGTCTTTCGATGGCCCATATGAATGGGAATTCGCGCAGAAGTTTACCGCCTACCAGGGCGCGAAGTACGGCCTGTGCTGTGCGAACGGCACCGTAGGCATACAGATTGCCCTCGAAGCCCTGGGCATCGGCGCGTACGACGAAGTGATCGTGCCCGGCATGACCTGGCAGGCGACGGCCGCGGCAGTGGCTGACGTAAACGCCCTGCCCATCCTGGCCGATGTGGAGCCGGACACCTGGAACCTGGACCTGGATCACGTGGAATCCCTGATTACCCCCCGCACCAAAGCGGTCATCGTGGTTCATCTCTACGGATGCATGACGGACCTTGACCGGCTGGTGAAACTCTGCAAAAAGCATAACCTCTACCTGATTGAAGACTGCGCCCATCAGCATGGGTCCTTCTGGAAAGGGAAAGGCGTAGGTTCCATCGGCGACGTGTCGTCCTGGAGTTTTCAGGAATCCAAAGTGCTGTCTTCCGGCGAAGGCGGCTTCAACATGTGCAAAACCAAAGACCTGTTTTACAAAATTTACAGCCTGCGCAACTGCGGCCGGCCCTACGCGGCCAACCCTCCGGTCTACGGCCTGAAAAAGCCGGCGGGCATGGAGACTACCCTGCAGTCGGGCAATTACCGCATTACCGAATGGCAGGCGGCGCTGCTTCTGGGTGGGCTCAAGCGGCTGGACGCCCAGGTGAAGTTGCGGGACGAGAACGCCATATACCTCAACAGCCTGCTCGAAAAGATTCCGGGCGTGCTGCCCATGCGTCGCAGGCCCCAGGTCACCCAGCAGAGTTACTTCAATTTCGCGTTCCGCATTGACACCGAAGCGCTGGGCATCACGAACCGGCAATTTGCGGTGGCGCTCAACGCCGAGCTGAACATGCCCGATGAATTTGAGCCGCCTTATGAGCCGCTGAACAATTGCGGCCTGTTCAAACCGCTGACCAAGAAACGCCACCAGATCAGCGACCAGTACTGGAAACAGCTGGATCCGAAACGGTTCAAGCTGCCGGTCTGTGAGGACGCCCATTACCGGTCCGGCGTGGTTGCCCATCATCAGATCCTGATGAACAGCAAATCGGATATGGAGATCATCGCCGCCGCCGTTGAAAAAGTGGTGAAAAACGCGGGCGAACTGGCAAAATTCAAGCCGGGCGAGCTGAAAAAATACCAGCCCCTCGCCCGATAATGATTCGGAAGCCAGACCGTCCGGAACAATTTTCTGTCCGGACGGTTTTTTATAAGTGCGGTGTTACAGTAATAACGTGGTAACAACCAAAAGGTAAAGGCTATGACTGCTGAACGTGGAAAAGCCATGCTGGCCATCGAAGACGGACACGTCTTTGAAGGCCGGTCTGTAGGCGCGGACGGCGAAATGGTGGGCGAACTGGTGTTCAATACCAGCATGACCGGCTACCAGGAAATCCTCACGGATCCGTCTTACGCGGGGCAGATTGTCACCATGACCTACCCCCATATCGGAAATTACGGCTGCAACGAGGAAGACGTGGAATCGGAGCGGCCTCAGGTGTGGGGATTTGTCATGCGCGAATGCTGTTTCGAACCCAGCAACCACCGCGCCACCATGTCCCTCCCGCAATATCTGGAAAAACACGGCATTGTGGCCATAGACGGCGTGGATACCCGCGCGATAACCCGCCTGCTTCGGACGAAGGGCGCCATGAAAGCCTGCATCAGTACCCGGGACCTGGATCCCGAATCGCTGCTGGCCAAAGCCCGTTCAGGCACTGACATGGCAGGCAGCGATTTCGTCAAATATGTGACCATCCGAGAACCCTATGAATGGCCCGCGGAAGGCGAAGCCCGCTACCGCGTTGTGGCCATCGATTATGGGATCAAGCGCAACATACTCCGGCTGCTTGCGCGCTGGGGATGCCACGTGAAAGTTATGCCGGCGACGGTTTTCCCCGAAGAGATTCTGGCGGAAGATCCGGATGGCGTTTTCCTGTCAAACGGTCCTGGAGACCCTGCGGCTTTGCCTTACGTGTACCCCACCGTGCAGGCGATAATAGAAAAACGGATTCCCATATTCGGCATTTGCCTCGGCCATCAGATTCTCGGTCACGCGCTGGGGGGGCGTACCTACAAGCTGAAATTCGGCCACCGCGGCGGAAACCAGCCTGTGCTGTACCAGCCGGAAGGCAAGGTCGAAATTACCGCGCAGAACCACGGGTTTGCTGTCGATCCTGCTTCCCTGAGTCCGGAAGAGGTGGAGTTTACCCATCTGCACCTCAATGATAAGACCTGCTCGGGCATGCGGCATCGGCATCTGCCCATATTCAGTGTTCAATACCATCCCGAAGCTTCTCCCGGCCCCCATGACAGCCGTTACCTGTTTGAGCATTTCGCGCGCCTGATGGATGAATACAAGGCGCGGAAGAAGGCTGCGGTTGGAGGGTGAACAGAATCGTCGCAGACAGCGCCTGCGGTCCGCGGCGGGGGAAGGGCGCGCTGGTTGTTTTCGATGTGGATGGCACCCTGTTTGAAGCGGATCGGGTAACGCCGGAGGCGGTGCGGGTAGTGTTTTCCCGTCACGGCCTGCCGGACCCCGGGATGGACGCTGTACGCCGCTACCTGGGGCGTCCGGTGGCAGAATATGAAGCGTGGATCCTGTCCCTCTGCCCTCCGGAGCAGGCGCAAGAAATCCTGGAAGAGACAAATCTGGAAGAGCTTAACCTGATCCGATCTGCAGGGCGACTTTATCCCGGTGTACGGGAGATGCTGGACGCGCTGCGGGGTGCCGGCCACACGCTTGCGGTCTGTTCGAACGGTCCCGAGCGGTACGTGTCCTGTTTTTTGGATGCCCATGGCGTGCGGCCTTACCTGTCCGCGGTAAGGGCGAGAGATAACCGGCCCGTAACCAAAGCGGATATGGCGGCAGATCTGCTGGCCCGGTTTCCGGACCGGCGGCCGGCGTTCTTTGTGGGTGACCGGCAAGACGATATGGAGGCCGCCCGCGTAAACGGCATGGTTGCCATAGGAGTTGGGTGGGGCGGGTTCGGCGGGAAACATGAGCTGGCCGGAGCGGCGCGACTGTTGCATGATCCCCGGGAACTGGTTCAGGTGGTAGATGAATACATGAGCCGTTGCTGATCCGGATGCGTCGCGGGGGGCAGGCGGAGTACCATATTGCGGGTGTAATGATCGCGGAGTGTGTGTGCCATGAAAGTGGTTGCGGATCTTTGCGTGATTCCTCTGGGAACAGATATCTCATTGTCTCCGTATGTGGCGGCCTGCCATCGGGTCTTGAGTGAGGCTGGGCTCAAGACCGCGCTGCACGCCTACGGTACCAATATCGAAGGCGAGTGGGATGACGTAATGGCGGCAGTAAAGCGCTGCCATGAAGTGGTGCACGCCATGGGCGCGCCCAGGATTTCCACCGTGCTGAAACTGGGGACCCGGACGGACCGGGAACAGTCCATGGAAGACAAGGTACGCAGCGTCATGGATAAACTGGAGATGGCGGAACAGGCGCCGACGGAAGGTTAAGCGCATTTATGGGGGCGGAAATGCCATCAACTGTACCATCCCAAACCGTGGGACGGTGGGATGTTATTGTCGTGGGGGCTGGTATTACGGGGATTGTCGCCGCCAGAAGACTGGCCGAATCCGGATTTTCCGTCCTGGTGCTGGAACGCCGCAAACGCATGGGCGGGAGATGCGCTACCCGTTCCGTGGAAGGCAGCGTTTTTGATTACGGCGCGCAGTATTTCACCATTCGGCATTCCGCGTTTCAGGAAGTGGCAGGACTCTGGGCGCAGGAAAGCGCGGCGCGCATATGGGCTTTCGGTTTTGCCTATGCCGATGGCGTTGTGGAAAGGCCCGGCCATCCCAGGTGGTATGGCACCAATGGCATGCGCTGGCTGGTGGAGTGCCTGGCCAAAGGGTTTGAGGTGCGCTGCGGCGAGCCGGTGCTGCGCATCAGGGAACAGCGGGGGGGCTGGCTGGTGGATGTTGCTTCGGGGCAGACCCTGGAAGCGAAAGCGGTGCTGATGACCACCCCGCTTCCCCTGGCGTTGCGGCTGATCAGCGACGAAGACACCTGGCGGTTTGGCGCGGCCATGGCCCCGCTGCTTTCCGTTGCGTATGAGCCCTGCCTGGTGGCGATGCTGGTGCTGGACGGGCCCAGCGGACTGCCCGCACCGGGCGGAGTCCGCGTGGAGGAGAATGGGGTGATGTGGCTCGCGGACAACCGCATGAAGGGCATATCTCCCGCTATGGATGCGGTAACTGTGCTGGCGGACGCCGTTTTATCCAGGGAACTCCTTGAGGAGTCACCCGATACAGCGGCAATGCGCATTGCCGAACGCACCGTACCGTACCTGGAAAACAAACCCGTGTCCGTGGCAGGCTACCGATGGCGGTACGCTTTTCCGGATCACCTGTTGCCCAGCGAATATTTTGAGCTGTTTGGAAGAGCCCCGCTGCTGTTTGCGGGGGAT
>JAKOTZ010000109.1 GCA_029776995.1 Candidatus Hydrogenedentota bacterium | reverse complement strand
GGGCTTCTGCGGTTTGCGCTCCGGCTTCCTGAATCAGCCGGTCAATGTCCGCCTGTTCCAGGCTGATGTTCCCGGGGACCGGTTCGTGGGAAGCTGTTTCAAACTTTTCCGCCAGACCGGCAGTCAGCGATGTTGGCGGGGGGGCAGACGCGATCAGCGCGTCCAGTTCTTCCTGGCTTAACGCAATGCTGTCACCGGAGTCAGTTTCTGACGGCGCATCATGAGCACGCTGGGTAACTGGCACGCCGGAGAGATACGCGTCCAGTTCTTCCTGGGTGACCAGCGGCGAATCCGCCGGAGGGACCGGCACGATTTCCTGGTATCCCCCCTGGGATGGCTGGGTACGGGGCATATTCCGGGCGATCGGGCTGGCGGCCACGGCATCCAGCACCCGCAGGCCGGCCAGATATTCGTCGGTAAGCGGCGGTTCTTCCGGGGCGCCTCCCGGCAGGGTTTCCCACGGCGCCGCCGGCGGATCTCCCGGCGCCGGTATATTTTCGCCGACAGGCAATTCCGGCGCGGCCGTGCGGGCGGGGCTGGCGACCGGTTCCGGCGCGGAGACAGGGTCTTCGCCGGTCAGGGTATTGTCCGAAAGCGGCAGGCGCGCGACAGCCGCATCGTCAGACAGCTGTGGTTCGGCTGTACTGTCTTCCGGCGCGGGGTAATTGTCTGGTCTTCCGTCAGGTGCCATAGCTGATATGCTTCCGCCTGGCCGATGGCATACCGTTCCTTTTGTTGATATTTTAACGCCTTGTCAGCGCGAAAGATGGCATTTTCCTAAATTCTATCGGAAAAAACACGAAAAAACTGAACATGTCGGGGAGAATGTAGTTGTGTTCCAGGAAAATTTAGTTCCCGTTAATCCCCGGGAAACGGAACGGCATGCACCTCATCTTCCTGCCGCAGCAGTATCAGCCGGGTTCCGGTCCATACCGCGGCGGTATGCTGCCGTATCCAGTCACCCGTATTCAGATACACCCCTGTCCCGTCGGGAGTAGGCCAGGTTTCGAGGGTCGGCGCGTGGGCGTGGCCGCAGGCGACCAGGTCCGCCTGGCCGCTGCCCAGCAGGCTGTGCGCGTGTTCCCGCAGCACGCGGGCCTGGCGTCCCGCGGCCGGGTCTTCGTCACTGAAAAGCTTTCGACTGCCTCCGCTGACCGCTCGGGCCAGGGCCATGGCCAGATCGGGGTGTAACAGACGGAACAGGGCTGATGATGCCGGGTGCCGGGCGATACGCCGGTAAAAGCGGTAAGCCCGGTCGGCCGGATCTATGCCATCGCCGTGGAAAAGCATGGCCCTGCGGGACCCGAAAGGCAGCAAAAAAGGCTCGCTTCGCGCGGTGAAACCGATTTCCTCTTCCAGGAAGGATCCCGCCCAGAAATCATGGTTGCCACACGCCAGGTGCAATTCCACGCCATCGTCCCGGAGGTTGGCGAAGGCGCGTAACACGTCGAAATAGCCCGAAAAACAGGCGTGGCGGTACTCGAACCAGAAATCAAACAGGTCCCCGAGGCACACCAGGCGAGTCCATCCGTAGCGCGTCCGGGTCTGATGAAGAAAGCGAATCAGCTGTTCGCGGTGAGCTTTTCCCTCTTCTCCCGGTTTCAGGTGGGCGTCAGAGAACAGAAGGGTCATTTTACCCATCCGAAGCGGGACAGCGGCCAAAAGCGGAAGACCGCTTTGCCGACGATGCGGTCGTCCGGCACGGCCCTGAAACTGCGGCTGTCCTTGCTCATGCTTCGATGATCCCCGAGCACATAACATTCTCCGGGCTTAAGCAGGCACAGATCCCAGTCCGGCGATTCCCGCTCCCGGTCGGTCAGATAGGGCTCATCCACCAGCCAGTTATTGACCCGCAGGACGCCATGGTCGTATTCCACTTTAACCACATTGTCCGACGAATCGTCCCGGGTACGCGCATTTACCGTATTGGCCCGCCGTTCCGGATGGGCGGCAACGACCCGCTTGACATACCGTTTATTGTCGGCGCCGTCAAAAACAATGATATCGCCTTCCCGGAAGGGAATAATTTCGGAAAACAGGGACATCCGGCTCAACTGCATAGGCAGTTTGAAGACAAGGATCCGCTCGCCGTCCAGCAGGGTGGGCGCCATGGAATCCCCCTGCACTTCGTAGCCCTCCGCCACAAAGGTTTTGAGCCCCCAGAACAGCACCAGAAAGATCAGTACGGCCCGCAGCAGATCCAGAAAATCGCGGAACGCGTTACGCTCTTCGGCCTGGGAGACAGAATCCTCCTGCGTTCCGATCGTTTCCGCGTTTTCCTGTGACCAGGGACCTTCCACGGTCAATATCCTTTCTCAAAAGCCTGCCATTGCATTATACAACAGCGCGCGTTTCCGCTTTCGTGTCGGCAAGCCCTACCATTTCAGCCAGCGGGCTGTCGCTACGATAACACGGTAACAGGACCTCCCGATTTCCGGCCACCACGGCCCGGGTGACGAAAAGCGCCCCGCCCGGGTGTGAGGCGGCCAGTTCCTTCAGGCACTGCCACCATTCCTGATGTTCATCCGTCCTGCCGGAAAGGAGCACTTGCGCCTGGATCGGCAGTCGGGCCGTCTCCGGATCCAGCGCCATTTCCACGGCGTGCGGCCCAACATTTTCTACGATTTCCCGAACCCGCTGGTTGTAGGCATCCACCATCCGTATGGCCTCGCGGTACCGGGCGGCAAAGTCAGACCAGGTTCCATCCGCCGTTCGGATCCACTCGGCCAGGACCGCTCTGCGGATTTCATGGTCAAATGCGTCCAGCCTCCCGGCAATTTCCGCGTTTCCGGAAAGGTATACCAGCCCCGTGCGTACCAGTTCCGTTTCTGGCCGAAGCGGCAGTGCCTGTTCAGGGTTTTCAGGAAAATCGCCGTGCAGAATCAGCGCGGTATGCTGGTAGTTCGGCACGGCCGGAAGGGGTTCCGGAAACGCGGCGTAGTCGTAATCCAGGCCGCAGGCAACCCGGTAGGCGAGCACGCCCCGGGAAACATTACCCTGGCGGATGGCCTCGTCCCCCATTTCCAGGTACAGTTCCTGCATCCGGCGGCGGATCCGGAGCAGTTCATAGGCCTGGGAGGCCATAGTGAACTTCCCCAGGCGCACCGCGTTGTCCGCCAGCAGCAGCAGCGGCTGCCAGGGATACTGGGCAGGGCCTTTTTTTTCAAGCTGCGCCATAACGTGGTTCAGCACTTCCGGTGAAGATACAACCCCAAGTGCCTGTTCGAAGGCGCTGCTTTTTTCGCTGCCGGGCAGCAGGTACGCGTATTTCGGATGGTCCAGCGATTCGGTTGAGTCGTTCCGAAGCGGGGAAAAAGGCGCGAAAATGAATCTGAAATTTACGAAGTCGCCAGTGGCCACGGCGTGGGCCATCACTTCGGCTACCTGTTCGGGAGTAACCGGTTTTTTCTGGGGGGTATCCGTGCGGCTCATAGGGCGCCCCTTTCGCTGGCCGGCGCGCCGCTGGCGGCAGACAGAACATCCAGGGTTGCCCGCGCGGTCTCTTTTCGTTCTTCCCAGTCTATTCGGGGCGCCGTGATGTCATAATAGAGCAGCCGTTCGTGAATGATCTGATAGAGGCGCTGCCGGTAATGGCGGAGCACCCGGCTGGCATGGCGTTCATGGGCGGCATCCCAGTTGCTGCATTCCACGCATTCGGGATCCCGCCCGGCCTCCAGCATCAGTTCTTCCATGTAAGTGGAGAGGAAATGCCGCAGGGCCTGGTCGAACTTCCGACGCAGCAGGTCGCTCTGCTGGGGGGCATCGGCATGGGCGCGCCATTCTTCCTCCAGCGCCATAACCTCCTGGCGGTCCGCCAGGTATTTTTCGCACCGTTCCCGGTCGCGGAGGATATAGAAAGCGGCGTTCAGCCGGGCGATCTCAAGCAGGTAGTGGTTTTTGCGTTCTTCCGTGATTTCCGTGCGGCTGATTTCCACCAGGAGGTCTTTCATCATTTTTCGGTAGACCCGCCGCGCGTCCCC
This sequence comes from Candidatus Hydrogenedentota bacterium, assembly GCA_029776995.1. GTDB lineage: Bacteria > Hydrogenedentota > Hydrogenedentia > Hydrogenedentales > CAITNO01 > JAGPFE01. The sequence goes on along the minus strand of JAKOTZ010000109.1, from coordinate 28,779 downwards.
CGGCTTAAAGTCCGGGGGCAGCCCCAACAGGGCGACATAATCCACATATCCGGTTTCCCGGTTGGTTTCGCTCATGAACCGTGTTCCTTACGGGTTCCCCAAAATTACCGCACCCGAGTGGCGCAAGCTGTTATTTTATCCCATTACGGTAGACCAACCCAACGCAACGGGGGGGAGACGCCTATTACAGACCTGCGGCCCGCCGGAGCCGCTCCAGAGCGGCTACGGAGTAATCAGGAATCCGCCCGCTGCGGTCCGGCGGCACATCCAGCAGCAGGTTGACGCCCCGCTGGCGGCAGGCGTTAAACTGTGCCGCCAGGTCTTCATCCGGACGGGGCAGGTCTCCTTCAACCCAGAACCATTCCCGCCCGATAGGATCGCACACCTCGCCGGGCATGTAGTACCGTTTTCCCTCGATAGTCCGCCATTTGTTGAAACCGCCCGGATCGGGAAGGCGCCGCTCGATCGCAATGATATCCGCGGGCCAGTTGGCTTCGACGTTATATTCCCGCTGTTCGGAAATGCCGCTGTTCATCATGATGATCGTGTCGGGCTGCAGGGCCGCGATGTGCTGGTACAGGTAGGTCCGGTATCCTCTGCCCAGCACGGAGGGGATATCGATCCAGACCTCCGCTATAGGGCCATACTGTGTCAGCAACTCGGTAATCTGGTTCGTCTGGAAGGTCTGGTACAGAGAAGTGGTGTAGGGCTGTCCCCCGTCCGAGGGGGTTCTGCTCCCGAAACGGTTGTGGTTGTCCCACGAACAGTAGTAGAGCCCGGGAAGGACGCCCCGCTTTTCGCAGGCGCGGACAAACGCTTCAACCACGTCCGTGGTGACCGGACTGTTGGCAACCGTGTAATCGGTGAACCGGGACGGCCACAGGCAGTGCCCGGCGACGTGTTTCGCCGTGAGCACGGCGTAGCGCATGCCTGCGTCCCGCGCCACGGAAACCCACTGGTCCACGTCCAGGGATTCCGGCGCGTAGGCCGAGAGCGGATCATTGCCTGAAGGCAGTTCCTGCCCCACGAAGGTGCTCATGCCAAAGTGAATGAACATGCCGTACTGCAGCGATTCCCATGCCTGAAGTTTTTCCAGGGGGAGCCGCTGATGTCCCCGGCTGTCGGCATCATCCGCCGCGGAGCCGGCGCCCGGCGCAGTATCGGATTGCGCGCCCGTCAGCGGCTGGGCGGTGATCCCCGCGGCCGCGATCGCGGAAGCGCCCAGGAAGCGGCGGCGGGTCCAGGTAAAATTCGGTTTCATGGAATTTCTCCTGTCCGGTCTGATCAGGACCTTGGCGCGTAGGGCAGCACCCAGGGCGCGCGGTATTCACAGGCTACCAGCTGATCCGCGGCAGGATTATTGGTTACGCGCTCCTGTTCCACATCCCAGTGGACTTCTGCCCCGGACCGGAACGCCAGGTTGCCCAGGTGGGCTATGCTGGAGACGTAGTGCCCCACCTCCAGGTTTTCCACGGGATTTTCCCGGGTTTTGACGCAATCCAGGAAGTTTCTGACATGGGCCGGCCGCGCGTCTTTTCCCGCGGGCGCCTTTACCGGTTCAATGCTCTTTTTCTTAGGTTCCGGGATGACTTCCCATCCGCCTTCGTCCACGCTCAGCGTGCCTTCCGAACCGCAGAACAGCATGCCGTGAGGTTTATTGCCCGGGCCGATTCCACCGACCATCTGGTGCTCATAGATCAGGGTGTAAGAGGGAAAATCGAAAACCGTTATCTGCGTGTCGGGAGTTTCCGTGTTATCCTGTACCACATGCCGACCGCCCATGGAGCTGACCCGGCGGGGCGGTTCAGGACCCATGCCCCACAGGCAGATGTTCAGCAGGTGCACTCCCCAGTCGGTCATCAGGCCGCCGGCATAGTCCCAGAACCACCGGAAATTAAAATGAAACCGGTTGGGATTGAAGGGACGCTTCGGTGCCGGTCCCAGCCACATATCATAATCCACGCCGGCGGGCGGATCGCTGTCCGGCGGATTCCCGATGCCGCCTACCCAGTCCAGATAGGCCCAGGCCCGTACCATCCGGATCTTGCCCAGCCGGCCGGAGTGCACGTATTCGATGGCGTCCCGGTAATGTTCGCCGCTGCGCCACTGGGTACCCATCTGAACGACCCGGTTATGGCGGCTGGCGGCCTCGAGCATGGCCCTGCCCTCATGGATACTGCGTCCCAGGGGCTTTTCCACGTACACGTCCTTTCCGGCCTGGCAGGCCATCACTGTGGGCAGCGCGTGCCAGTGGTCCGGCGTGCAGATCAGCACCACGTCGATATCATCCCGGTCGATGACGCGGCGGAAGTCCCGGACAATGTCGGGTTTCCTGTTGCGTTTAGCTTCCACCAGCGCGGCCATGCGGGCCGCGTGGCTGTCATCCACATCGCAGACAATCGGGCAGTCCACTTCCGGGTTCAGCAGGAAGCATGAAAGGTCCGCTTCCGCGATGCCTCCGCAGCCGATCAGCCCCAGCCGGATTTTTTCACTGGGCGGGACCTTGTCGGGCTGCTGCTGGGCGGCCGCGCGCCGTGCGATCGGCGCGGCCGCCATGCCCAGCGCGGCTGTCGTCAGAAATTGGCGGCGGGAAACGGAGGATAAAGAGTCTGGGCGCATCGTTCTTTCTCCAAGGGTTGCCATGCCGATCAGAAAGCCGTTACCGGCGACATCAGCCTGCACCGTAATGAACGGAAGCCGGTCTGTTCTGAGCCTACCCGGGTATCATCCAGCAGCACGTAATTGGAGCCGATTTTCTTAACGATGAAGCGGTCCTGAAGTAAATCTCCCTCCGTAACCGTCTGTTCCCGTTCGGACCGCATGGGATTGTTCAGCAGGAATCGGGCAGCTCCGGTCTGGGTATTTACCTCTGCCAGGACAAACTTGTAATGTGACAAGTCTTCATTGACTTTGTTCAGCAGGGTCTGCGCTTCGGGGCAGGCGTCCTTTTCCACGAAACGCATGGCCATTTCGGACGCTTCAGCCACTTTGCCCGGGTCGTAGGGAATACAGTTCAGGCGGCTTTGGATTTCTTCGCTGAGCCGCGCCCGTACCTGCTGAAGAATCAGCTGGTTTTCGCTGGAGTTGTTTTCCCGCTGTGCCCGCAGGGCCTCATCCAGCGCCAGGAGTGGGGATTCCCCTCGGGCCAGCATATCCAGCGCGCGGTTGGGGACAGTAACAGTGACATCGCTGCGGTTGCGCATTTCGCGGATTCGGGCCAGCGCGAAAGTGCCGCCAAAGTACAGCAACACGCCGGCTGCCACCACCATGGCGCCGTAAATCACGAAGGAAGGCAGGCCGGATGATTTCTTTTTCTTTTTGGTTTTCCCCGGGTCGGGCAGTTCAAGGTGCATCAGAGAAAGTTCCCGCAGCTTGGGATCAAGCTCCGGGAAGCTGGGTTGTTTAGTGCCGGATTCGGCAGGTTTGGAAGGCTGTGAAGCAGGCGGAACGGAAACGCCCGGATCGGATTTTTTTGGGGCTGTCGGTGTTGCGGCCTGTACGGACGATGGACCTGACGGGTGATCTTTCACTGCGGCGCCTGAGGGTTTGGGTGTGGAAAGGACGGACAGGTCTTTCTCTTCCCGCAGGGCCACGATAATCGGCCGTATGGCATCCCGCAACGCTCGAGCGGACGGATACCGTTTTTCCCGGTCCTCATCCACGCATTTTGCTATGATCTCATCGATCATCGGCGGGACTTTGGCTACCTCGGACGCCGGTTTGGGGATGCCGGTGGGCCGGTTTCCGGTCAGCATTTCATATAAAATCACGCCGACGCTGAAAATATCCGCCCGGCCGTCCACGTCGTGGCTGTCCCGCAACTGTTCGGGGGACATGTAGAACGGCGTGCCCATCACGGCGGCCACCTGGGTTACCTGGGGCGAGTTCACCAGCTTGGAAATGCCGAAGTCCATCAGCTTGATCTGCCCGTTTTTGGTCAGCATGATGTTTTCGGGCTTGATGTCCCGGTGCACGGTGACCTGGTGAGCGTATTCCAGCGCGCGGCACAGGTCATGCACGACCATCAGGGCATCCAGCAGAGGCATGCGTCCTGGCGGTGGGAGGGACTTCAGGTAGTCTCGCAGCGTTACTCCTTCCAGGTATTCCATGGAGATGTATACCACCCCCTCGGTGCTGCCGATGTCATGGACCCGGATGATATTATCGTGAGTCAGCTTGCGCGCCACCCGCGCCTCGTTGAAGAAACGTTCTACGATTTCCGCATCGTTGGCAAGGGATGGCCGCAGGGTTTTCAGCACGACGTCTTCATTCAGGACCCGGTCCCGAACCCGATAGATGAACCCCATGCCGCCCTGTCCAATGCACGAGAGTATTTCATACCGGTTGCCCAGTACGCGTCCGGTATCCAGGGGGGCTTCTCCGGGCCGCGCGAGTTTCGTGGGGGTGCTGTGGCTGGGCAGCGGCGTATTGCACGCCGTGCAAACAGCCGCGCCTTCTTCGACCGCCGCGCCGCAGTACGGACAGGGTTTCACGCTTATTCTCCCGCTTGCCTGTCTAATCTGTTATACACTTCCTTATAATAGAAGTTCAACCATTTTTACCGGTTTCAGCGGTATACACGCCTGTGAAAGGGCGGTAAGACGGCTTTTTTTCGGGAAATTGGGTGAAGGAATCATATCCGGGTAAAAATCGGATTTAAAATGGCCTATCAGGGAACCGCCATACGCTGGATCATAATCATGGGGGTCGGAACCTTTCTGTTTCTGGCCGCTTCAGCGGCACTGCTGCGGAAAGGCGGATTCGGGGGAGAAACGCACCGGGTTATCCCTAACGCGTCGCCCTTTTCGGGGCAGAAAGCAGCCGAGTGTTACCGGCGGATCAGCAATCCGGCCGGGCGGACGGTGTTGAGTGGCCTTTTTGATTTGCTCAGAGAATCCGGACTTCGTCCCCGGATCCAGGGTTCTCTGGAAGATCCTGAAGTTGTCTGGATTACGACAGAAAGCCGGCCGGACGCCCCAGTAATAATAGTTGCCGTCCCGATATCCGGAGAAGACGGTTTGATAAGTGGGTCGGTTTTGGCTGAAATGGTCAGGGTTATTCCGCCGCGCGGCATGCGTCACCGTTTTGTGGCGGTGTGGACGCGCGTGAGGTATAACACGTCTGATCTCCAGGCGTTAGTCAGTGGGGTTTTGTCCGCGACAGGTAAATTCAGGCAGGCCCCTCATGTTATGCTGTTGCTGGGGCAGGCGGGCTCCGCGACGGCGATTGTCCGGTCTCCGCGGACGTCTGAAACCGTGTGGGACGTGTTGTTGCAGGCTTCACGCCGCGCGGGCTACCAGGGTATTGCGCGTCCGCTGCCGGACAGGAGTATAGCTGATATTTCTCCAGGGGAATCGCCCGTTGCCGCCATTTTTAAATTACAGGTAAAAACAGATGTCCAATCCGGGATTTCTTCGGATTCAGCGCAGATGCTGGGTGATGTGCTCTACCATCTGTTTGTAACCCTCGGGTATGACATGACGGTGCGGATGGCCGGATCCGGATAAGTTTTTTGTGTTGCGGATTTAAACGGCTGTTATTTATCATGAGTTCACCTAATGTTACGGGGTCAGGCATGAACGATCTGGCGCGTCATTCTGGAGTTGAGCCGTTTTCGTGGCTGGAATCCGCATCCCGGGAAGAAATGCTCCGGGCCGTGGAAGCCCTTTACCGCGTGCACAGCCTGTTGGGCGCCCTTTCCGATCTGGATATCCTGCTCGAACGTATCGGGCAGGAGTGCAGAAACCTGGTAGGCGCCGAGGCCGCTTCCGTCATGCTTTATGATGACCGCAGCGACGAACTGTATTTCCGGGTGGCCATGGGTGACAGCGGAGACCAGGAGCGGCTGAAAAAAATGGTGCGCCTTCGCCGCGGCCAGGGGCTGGCGTGGGCGGCGGCCGACGGATTGCAGGCGGTCGTGTCCAATAACGCCCAGGCCGATCCGCGGTTTTTCAGCGTGGCGGATACGATCACCTCATTTCAGACCCGGAACGTGCTGGCCGTGCCCATGCGGGACGGCGGGCGGCTGGTCGGCGTGCTGGAAGTAGTGAACAAACAGGGCGGGCAGTCTTTCACGCCCCTGGACATCCATGTGATTGAAATGTTTTCCAGGGTTGCGGCCGCGGCGGTAATTAACGCACAGCTTATTGAACGCCAGTTTGAAACGGAACGGTTGGCCGCCATCGGCAAAGCCATTGCCGGACTGGCCCACCACATTAAAAATATCGTTACGGGGCTGTCCAGCAGCTCCGAGCTTATCGGAATGGCGCTTGAACAGGGGAATACGGATCTGGCGCGACAGTCGTGGCCGGTGCTGCGGCGCAGTGTGCAGCGGGTTGCCAGCCTGGTCCAGGACCTGCTTACCTTCTCCAAGGATCGCGCGCCGGTGCGGCGCCCCTGCGATCCGGCCGCCCTGGTTCGGGATGTGTGTGATACCATGGCCGGATTGATGGCGGGACGTAATATCCAGATCAGGACCAATACAGATAATTGCAGCGGACTGGCTATGCTGGATGTGGATGGAATGTACCAGTGTCTGCTTAACCTGGTGCAGAACGCGGCGGATGCCGTACCCCCGGGATCCGGCATAGTCGAAGTTTCTGCCGCAACGCTGCCGGACGGTACGGTGGTGTTTGAAGTGTCCGATAATGGCGCCGGGGTGCCGGACACGGTGCAGCCCCATTTGTTTGAACCGTTTTTTTCCACGAAAGGCGGGGCCGGAACCGGACTGGGCCTGGCCACGACAGCCAAGATCATCCGGGAACACGGCGGAGAAATCGCGCTGGTCCGACAGTCCCCCGGAGCCTGTTTTCGGATTACCATTCCGCCGGACCGTTCCGTTTCTGTTGCTGCGGCCGCGGGGGAGAATGAAACGTGAAAATAAAGAAATGGCTGACCAACCCGGATGTCGTGGGCTGGGTATTATGGGGTGGGCTTACCCTGGTGTCTACCGGACCGGTGTTGTGGCTGATCCGTCGCTTCACCTATGACAGCACAACGCCGATCGCCTCCCGAATTTTCATTGCGCTGTTCCTTTCGGCTATTGGCTCCGGGATCGTCACCTGGGCCGTGAATGAAGTCTGGTATCGGCTTAAGCTGCGCCGCGCCGCCCGGAAAAACCGGGATAAAGGAGGCAGAAAACGCAAACGGGGATAACGCCGGGGTAGGCCCGCATGGCAGAGATCTGGGATATTGAAGAGCACCTGGCCGAGCATCCCGAAGATGACGCGGCCCGGTGGAGCCTTGCGAAACGGTATTTCGCGGCGGCGGAATACCGCAAGGCACTCGACCATCTGGAGACGCTTCGCCGTCAGCGTACGCTTCGGATCAATGAGATGCGCTACCTGGGAGCGACACTCTACCGGTTGGGGCGGTTTTCTGAGGCCGAGCAGGTGCTTAAGGAAGCTATCGGACACTGGCCTGAAGAGATTCAGCTGTACGAACAGCTTTCACGGGTGCAGGAAGCAGCCGGATTTCATGAAGCGGCCCTGGAGACCTGGCGGCAGATCATGGCGCGGCAGCCGGACCATCCCCTGGGTGAACGGGCCGTGCGGCGGCTGAAGAAAAAGTTAGACCAGGACCAAAAGCAAAAAGCCTCACGCTCCCGCCGGCTGTTTACCACTACCCTCGAGACCCGGAACTGCCCGCAATGCGGCGTGATCAACACCGAGATTGCCGCGCGCTGCTGGCAGTGCGGCGCCCGGTTGCACACCCCGGCGCCCGGCGACGGATCGGACACCGACACGGAGGAAGAAACCCCGCTTCCGGGCTCTACGGATTCCCGGGCGGTTCCGCCAGAAATAGCCAGTTCGATGCTGATGCTGCTGTCCGGCGGGTTGGCGCTGGTATGCGTGATCCTGGTGGTGCTGGTGTTTGGACCGTGGTGGCGCGACGACTCCCAGTGGATACCCCTGTCCGTGGCTGAGGTGTTTCAATGGAGGTCTCAGGGCGGTCGGATAGCGATGTATCTTACCCTGCTGGCAGGATGGCCTCTGGCGCTTCGGGCCGGGATGAAGGTATTTTCCCAGCGCCCCCGTTTTCTGCCGATGGGCATTGTTTATTTGATGGGCGTGGCGCTGGCAGAGCTTTTTTGCGTTATTTCTTTCATTCCCGGACCGGGGCTGTTACTGGGGTGCCTGATTACGGCGGTATTTTCCCTGATGGGGGTGGTGTTATTGCTGGAGCTGCCGCTGATTTCGGCGCTTGGCGTGTGGGTAATCCACATCATACCGGTGATTTTGCTGGGAGCGGGATCGTTTTTCCTGGCAGAATCCTATCTGGTTGGTGAGTGGCTCAGCCCGTACCGTGAAACGGCAGCTATAGTCCGGCATGCCCGGGAGGGCGCGGCGTACAATACGCTGGCCGGTACGACTCCACTGGAGTCACAGGTTACCTGGGACTCTACCGGATCGGAATGGCTTGACCGCCGCGCTCCCGAGGTCCGCCTGACCGTTTTGTGCGAAAAACCGGCTAAGAATACATCGCTTCAGATCTACGATGAATCGGGCGCGAAACTTTTTGATTATGTGCAGGGTCAACAGCATGTGTCCCGGTTTCAGCCTGTGCCCGGGCGACCGTACAGAGTAGTTGTCGGGGGCGATGCCGGGATAAGGTTTTCCCTGGTCATGGAAAGTATGTTTGGCGTGTCGCTGGAACAAAAGAAAATGCCAGCGGAGCCCTAGAGCCAGCGGAATTGCCGGCAGAGGGCTCTTTGGAATATGCTTGGAACAGCGGTAAGAAACCGCACAACATAGGAGGATCGGTCATGAAGCATGGAAAATGGTTGGTGTCTTTTGTCCTGGTGATGGCGCTGCTTGGGGTGGCCGGCTGCGCGTCCATGTCAAAAAAATCTCCGGAAGAGCAGATCCGGGAGACCGTGGCGCAGTGGACAGCGACCCTGAAAGCCCAGGATGTGGACGGATGCATGAAGTATTTCTCTGAACAGTTCACCAACTACAGCTGGGGAGACAAGGAAGGCGCCCGGGAATTCATCCAGGACGCGAAAGACACCGGATTGCTGGAAGATATCGAGATTGGCATTGACACCATGGAAATTACGATGGATGGAACGGACCGCGCGCGGGTCTATCCGATCGACATCACCGGCGCGTTCGGAACACTCACGTTTGACGTTACGGTAGTCCGCGAAAAGGATGGATGGAAAGTAATCGGGCTGAGCGCGCCGGGACTGTGAGATCAGTTTCCGGTTTCGCGTCCCAGTGATCTAAAATAACCGGGACGGGCACCTTTCCAAAGGTTCCGTTCCGGTGTTCTTTTTGCAGTACTCAAAAAAGGTCAGGAATGCCCTATGAACGGTAACGTGGGTAAAGTTCGAGAATTAGTCGCATCCGGCAAGAAGCAGTTTCTTGCCGCGTTTCAGGAGGCGGTTCGCATCCCCAGCATATCCACCCTCAGTGAGCGCAAGGATGACGTCCGGCGGATGGCATCGTGGCTGGCCGACCGGCTGAGCCGTCTTGGGATGACCCGGGTGGATCTCATCGAAACCGGCGGCCATCCGGTGCTTTTTGCGGAGTGGCTCGGCGCTCCGGGACGTCCCACCGTCCTGGTATATGGCCACTATGACGTGCAGCCGGTCGATCCCCTTAATGAGTGGAAAGTGAACCCCTTCGGCGCCGAGGTTCAGGGGGATCTGCTGTTTGGGCGGGGCGCGTCGGACATGAAAGGGCAGCTGGTTGCCCTGCTGTGCGCGCTGGAAGCCTGGAAAACCGCTGAAGCGTCCTATCCGGTGAATCTCCGCTTCCTGATCGAAGGTGAGGAAGAAATCGGTTCGGTCCATCTCGAGGAGGTAATAGACGCGAACCGCGACCGACTGGCCTGCGACATCGTACTGAACTGCGATGGAGGCATTTTGGGCCCGGACCTGCCAAGTATCGTGTACGGATTGCGGGGGCTGGCGTATTTCGAGCTGGAGGTCCAGGGCCCCGGTCAGGATCTCCACAGCGGCATGTTTGGCGGGACGGTTCGCAATCCGATTCACGTGCTGACTGAATTCCTGGCGGGGTTGCACGACGCGGAAGGCCGGGTGAACATTCCCGGGTTTTATGACGCGGTTCGCGAACTGACCCCGGCTGAACGGGAACTTATGGCCAGGATTCCCTACTCCGACGAAAAGTGGCTTTCCCTGACCGGGGCAAAGGGACTTTATGGCGAGGCCGGATATACCACGCTGGAGCGGGTGGGCGCGCGTCCAACCCTGGAGGTCAACGGTATCTGGGGCGGCTTTACCGGTGAAGGAGCAAAAACCGTGCTTCCGGCCCGGGCGCACTGCAAATTCTCCACCCGTCTGGTTCCAGACCAGACTCCGGATGCTATCGAGCAGTTGGTCCGCCGCGTGATTGAGGAACGCATGCCCTCCGACGTAACCTGGAAACTTACGGTGCATTCGAAAGGGCCGGGCGCGGTGATGCGTATTGACACGCCCTTCATGAAGGCCGCCGCCGGCGCCCTGGAGTCGGTCTTCGGCAAGCCGCCGCTGTTTGTCCGGGAAGGCGGCAGCGTGCCGGTTGTGGCGGTTTTAAAAGAAAAACTGGGAGTGGATTCGGTGATGCTTGGTTTTGGGCTTCCAGACGATAACATTCACGGTCCCAATGAGCGTCAGCATTTACCCACCTGGTTCCGGGGTATTGAAACCTACATAACGTTCCTTGGCAAACTGGGCGTGGATAACGTGGAATGATGTTGCAGGCGCCGGATGCGGCAGAGACGGGAGACAGACCTATGAGCGCGGACGTCCGAAATGACCTGGAACTTTTCAAAATTAGAACGGCCCTTATTCAGGCGTTTTTGGCGGAAAAGAATCTGGATGGCGTGCTGCTGACCCGGGCGGACAACTTCGCCATGGCTACCGGCGGCAGGCGCAACTATATCTGGACCTATGCAGACGCGGGAGCGAATGCCCTGTTTGTGCATCGCGACGGGCGGGTATTTTTCGTGGGCGACACCATCGAAAAGCCCCGGATCATGGCGGAAGAACTGGACGGATTCGGCTGCGGTTCCGTGGATTATCTGTGGTTCGAGTCCAGTCCCGCTGAAGCCGTCAGCAAAGCGTTCCCCGGAGCAATTGCCTCTGATGACGGTTCTATCGGCCCGAACGTGCACGGGGATCTGGCAGTATTGCGCGCCCTGCTCACCCCGATGGAACTGGAAAAATACCGGGAACTGGGGCGCCGCGCGGCCGAGGCGATGACGGCTACTCTCCTGGATATCCGGGCGGGCGACCCGGAAAACGATATTGCCGCCAGGCTGGTATATGAAGGGCAGCGCCGGGAATGTCAGGTGCCCGTAGCGCTGATTGCCGCGGATGACCGGATCCGCTTCAGGCATCCCTTACCATCTCAGGGTTCGCTGCTGGGAGGGAATGCCGGCATAACCCGCGTTCAGGGCTATGTCATGGTGGTAGGGTGTTTTCTGAAAGAGGGGCTGGTTGTTTCGCTTACCCGGTTCAAACGGGTGGGGAAACTGCCTGAAGGCGTCGCGGACGCGTACGCGCGGATCTGCGGGGTCGATGCCATTGCCCAGGAGGCGACCCGTCCCGGTCGTACCCTGGGCGAGGTATTTGACGACCTGGCGGCCGCGTACGCCCAGCTTGGATTCGCTGCCAACGAATGGCACAACCATCATCAGGGGGGATCCACGGGATATGCCGGCCGCACCTGTAAGGGTAAACCGGGCGAATCTTTCCCCGTGCTCGACACCTTCTGGCCGGAGAGGCTGCGCCTTCTGGCAGGGCTGGACGTCCCGTTCGGAAGCGCGTTCGCGTGGAATCCTTCCGGCGGCGGGGCAAAATCTGAAGACACCTTCCTGCTTCTGCCGGACGGGTCCAAGGAAATCGTTTCGCGGACACCCGCTTTGCCGACAGTCAATCTGGAAGCCGTGCTGGGGCGGCCGGTGGACGTGGTTAAATCGGCTATGGCCGAGTGATCCCGGATACCATGCGCCCGCCGCTGATTACCCTGACCACGGATTTCGGCACCGCGGACGGCTATGTGGCCCAGATGAAAGGCGTACTGCGCGGGCTGGTTCCGGAAGCCGTCATCGACGACCTGGCCCACGATATTTCCGCCCATGACGTATGGGCCGGAGCGCTGTTTTTGGAGGGGGCAATACCCCGGTACCCTGCGGGAAGCGTGCATGTCGTGGTGGTGGACCCGGGTGTCGGCACGCAACGCAGGCCGATGGTGGCCTCATGGCGGGATAGGCTGGTCGTATGCCCCGATAATGGCCTGCTTACCCTGCTCTGGCGGCGCGAAGGGGCCGGTCCCATCCATGAAATCGGGTTGCCCTGCGCGGTGCCCGGCGTGCCGGATGTTTTAAGTGCTACCTTTCACGGCCGTGACCTGTTTGCGCCGGTGGCAGCCTTTCTCGCCCGGGGAGGAAGGCCGGAGCATCTCGGTCCACCGTTGGTTGACCCGGTTCGATTGCCGTTTCCGGAGCCGCTGATATTGGAGGACGGCATCGTAGTCGGCCAAGTTATACATGTGGACCGTTTTGGCAATGCCGTGACCAACCTGGATCGACAATTATTTCCACCGGAAGCGGCGGCGGAGGCTGTCCGGATTTGTCTGGAACGCGCCCCCGAAAAAGAAATGGAAATCCGGATGGTGCGGACTTACGGCGACATCCAGCCGGGAGAACTGGCCGCGCTGATTAACAGTGGTGACCGGCTGGAACTGGCCACCCGCGCGGACAGCGCGGCGAGGGTGTGGAATATCCAGGCGGGGGCCCGGGTAACGCTCCGCGCTGTCATGGCGTAGCCGGCTTAGCGGGGGAGCCGCGCGGCGACAGTGATCAGGTTTCGGTAGTCGGTCAGCTGTTCATAAGGCGCCAGGGTGCTCATGGCGGTACCGGTGATGGCGATCCCGGACTCCGCCACCGCCGCGATGGGATTCAGCCCGCCTGTTAGCGCCATGCCCACCCGTCCGCTCGGGACCGGCACGTCCAGCAGCGGCTGGTTGGGATGGCCGAAAGCCAGCACGCCCCCCAGGCCGGCCTGTTCAGCCTGGCGGGCAATCCGCCTCGCTTCCGGCAGGGAAACGGCCGGAATCTCCCTGAATCCCGATCCAATGATCCCGTTTCCGCTCTCCGCCGCGCGCAGCACGGAGGTCATATGGCTGCGGATAAAAACTTCCAGCGGATCCAGTGTGGAGCCTTCATAGGTGATGATTTGAATGAACCGTTTGGGTTTTCCGGATTCCAGTTCCAGCAGTCCGCCGAACTTCGCGTGGGCAACAATGCCCGCCTTCAGCAGGATTCCATTGATGGTCACGCTGCATACGGTTCCAATCGCCATCATGTGAGGCGGGGTGGTGAAAGAGCCGATGGATTCCCCGGGGAAGGCGACACAAGCCAGGGTACCCATGCCCAGGCCCGCGCGAAACACATCCTGAATGATCTGCAGGGCGGGATAAGCCTCGCGCAGGGACACTGTGGCGATATTCATAACCACCCGACCTTTACGGCGGGCGAGGTCAAAATCCATCTGATAGGCCAGCGCGTCCACTTTGGCGGCGACAAACCCCACTTTGTCCACCGCCAGGGCGCTTTCGATCTCCCGCAGGCCGTCCGGCGTAAGCCGGCGTCCCCGCCGCCCCAGGTTTACGGTCCAGCCCAGAATGTCCGCCTGGGCCAAATAATTGCGTACTGCCCGTTCGCTCATTTCAATGCCGGAGAGGGCCAGCGCGGCGGCGATCGCTTTGCTGCCCTGGCTTTTCGGGCTGTTTCGCAGCGCCTCCAGAATGGCGATCATGCGGCGTCGGGTTTTAATGTCCACTTCCGGCTCCAGGCATTTTCCATCAGTATACCGGCAATATTGCCGGATCAATCAAGAAAAAAAGCATGATATCGGAAATTTTTTGGGCTTAATGGCAAAATATGCGCTGCTTTAAACGGCATTTTTGCCGGTTAAAATGATAAAATATTCTGGTTTTACCCTTGAAAATAACCGTTTTACAGGTTTTATAATAGACACATTACGGAATCTAAATTCCGAAATGAAGGCAGGTTGCGCCTGCGGTCAACCCTCAACCCATCAGGAGTAAGGATATGTCATACGTGACCGATGTATTCGAAACCGTTGTACGGCGGAATCCCGGAGAACCTGAATTTCATCAGGCTGTAAAGGAAGTGCTGGAAAGTTTGGATCCCATGCTCCAGCGCCACCCCGAGTACCAGGAGAACCGTATCCTGGAACGGCTGGTGGAACCTGAGCGGGTCATCATGTTCCGGGTTCCCTGGCAGGACGACAAAGGCCGGTTCCAGGTCAACCGGGGATTCCGAATCCAGTTCAACAGCGCCATCGGACCGTACAAAGGCGGCCTGCGTTTCCATCCGACGGTATATCTCGGTATCCTGAAATTCCTCGCCTTCGAGCAGATTTTTAAGAATGCCCTGACTACGCTTCCGATGGGTGGAGGAAAAGGCGGATCCGATTTTGACCCCAAAGGGAAGTCGGACAGTGAAGTCATGCGGTTCTGCCAGTCTTTCATGACGGAACTGTACAGACATATCGGCGCGGATACCGATGTGCCCGCCGGGGATATCGGCGTGGGCGGCCGCGAGATCGGTTACCTGTTCGGACAGTATAAACGGATCCGGAATGAATTCACGGGCGTGCTTACCGGGAAAGCCCTGAACTGGGGCGGGTCCCTGATCCGTCCCGAAGCCACCGGTTACGGCGCGGTATATTTCGCCCAGAACATGCTGGCCACCCGGAATGATGATATTCAGAGGAAAACCTGCGTGGTTTCCGGCTCGGGTAACGTGGCCCAGTACACGGTCGAAAAACTCAACCAGCTGGGCGCCAAGGCCGTGACCCTGTCTGATTCATCAGGGTTTATTCATGACCCGGACGGTATCGACGATGAGAAGCTGGCGTTTGTCATGGAACTGAAAAACGTCCACCGCGGCCGGATCAGCCAGTACGTGGAGCGGTACCCGTCGGCGAAATTCTATGCCGGCCAGAAGCCCTGGGGGGTGCCCTGCCAGTGCGCTTTCCCCAGCGCGACTCAGAATGAAATCAACGGCGAAGATGCCCGCACGCTGATCAAAAACGGCTGCAAACTGGTGGCCGAGGGCGCCAATATGCCGACCGATCCCGAAGGGGTGGATGTGTTCCTCGAAGCCGGCATCCTGTACGGTCCCGGAAAGGCGGCCAATGCCGGCGGCGTAGCCGTGTCCGGGCTGGAGATGGCGCAGAACGCCCAGCATACCAACTGGACCCGGGAGTATGTGGACCAGCGGCTCCAGGAAATCATGAGCGCCATCCACGAACAGGCGTATAATGCCGCCGCCGAATATGGTAAGCCGGGCAACTATGTCATGGGCGCCAATATCGCCGGTTTCGTCAAAGTGGCCGACGCAATGCTGGATCAGGGCCTGGTTTGACGGAAATCGGATGACAGAACAAGCCAGTCGCGCGCCCGGTAAACCGTGGGTTGCCGGGCGCGTTGGCTGTTAAGCCTTGTGTCGGATGCGCCGCGGGGCGCTTACAAGGAGTCATGCTGTATGAATCCAGGGTTCAGCACGGGGGTGCCTGAAATCGACCGGATGCTGCGGGGGGTGCTGGCCGGGGACAATATTGTCTGGCGGGTGGACCGCACCTCGGACTACGAACAATTTGTGACCCCGTATGTTCGGTACAGCCTGGCATCTGAACGGCCGGTCGTGTATTTCCGCTACGCGGCGCATGCCGCGCTTATAACAGGCAAACCATCGGGTGTCCAGACAGTTAATCTGCATCCCGCCATGGGATTTGAACCCTTTCTGGACGCGGTCCACGATGCCATCGAGTCGACGCCGAAAGGTGCCTGTTACGTTTTTGACGTGCTGTCCGAACTGGCATCCGCCTGGCACAGCGATCAGATGCTCTGCAATTTCTTCATGCTCACGTGTCCTTATCTTTATGACCGGGGTGACCTGGCCTATTTCGCGTTGCTCCGTGACCGGCACTCAAACGAGGCGGTTTTTCCGATCCGCGAAACCTGCCAGGTGATGATCGACGTGTACCGTCAGGAGAATGACATTTATCTGCGTCCTATCAAGACCCAGTTCCGCCATTCCCCGACAATGCATCTGCTGCACGAGTGGAAACAGGGCGGGATGATTCCCATTACGTCGAGCCATCGGGTGGCGTCCGTATTGCGGCCCACGCCGCCCACCGCCGTGGGATGCGCCGTTCCGCCCCTGGATGATTGGAACCGGACCTTTCTGCTGGCCCAGGAAATCGTGGCGGGCCCCGCGGAACGCCGGCAAACGGAACAGGCCGAGATCGTCCGGGAGCGCCTGCTGCATATGGTTATTTCCCGGGATGAGCGGATGCTGGCGCTGACCCGCCGTTTCTTCTCGCTCGAGGACCTGCTGGATATCGGCAGGCGGATTATTGGCACCGGACAGATCGGCGGAAAAGCCGTGGGCATGCTGCTGGCCCATGCTATCCTGCGGAGCGCTTCACCTGCCTGGCATGGTCTGCTGGAACTGCACGACAGTTTCTTTATCGGGGCTGATTTGTTTAATACCTACCTTGTGCAGAACGGCTGCTGGTGGCTGCGTCGGCGCCGCAAAATCCAGGGCGACTACCTGGAAGGGGCGGAATTCATCCGCCGTCGTATCCTGACGGGAACCTTTCCCCGGGATGCCGAAGAGGAAATGGCCCGCGTTCTGGACTATTTCGGAACCTCGCCGATCATTGTGCGGTCCAGTTCGGTGCTCGAGGACAGTTTCGGTTATTCCTTCGCGGGAAAATATGAAAGTGTTTTTTGCGCCAACCAAGGTTCCTTCCAGAAACGGCTGGAAGATTTTAAATCGGCCATTCGGACGGTTTATGCCAGCGCGCTCAGTCCACAGGCCCTGGCATACCGAAAACGATACGGCCTGCTGGATAGGGAAGAACAGATGGCCCTGCTGGTGCAGCGGGTCTCCGGCACGCAGCGGGGGGAACTGTTTTTCCCGGATTTGGCGGGGGTGGGATTTTCTTATAATCCCTATGTCTGGCATCAGGATATAGACCCGCAGGCGGGGCTGCTGCGGCTGGTCATGGGGCTGGGCACGCGGGCCGTTGACCGGCGGGATGACGATTATACCCGTATAGTGGCCCTGAACGCTCCGCTGCTGCGTCCCGAAAAGGGAGGACGCCAGTACACCCAGCGTCGCGTGGATGTCCTGGACCTGGATGCCAACCAGCTGATTTCGCTGGATTACGACGAACTGAAAGGCCGTCTTCCGGATTCCGACCTGGAGGCATTACGGCGTTTCGAAGGCCGGGATGCCGCCGCGGAACGGGAAGCGCGCCAGCGGAAACAGCCGGCGCCGCCTCCTTTTATTTCCCTCGATGCTGTGTTGCGGGATGAGTTGTTTATCCGCAAGATGCGGGAAGCACTGGGGACGCTGGAAGAAATCTATAATTGCCCCGTGGACACGGAGTTCACGGTTAACTTTAATGATGATGATACCTGGCGGGTAAATTTTGTTCAGTGCCGGCCTTTCCAGGTGCGGCGGGATGCCGCAGCCATTCCGGATGCCGATGTCGCGCCGGAAAAAATGATCATGTCCGGGTCCGGGCCGGTTATTGGCACCAGCCGCCTGGTACAGGTCGACTGGATGATTCTGGTCCATCCGGCACGATATGGCGCGCTTCCGCTGAATGACCGCTACCGGGTGGCGCGCCTGATCGGACAAATCGTGCATCACCCGCTCTTGTCGGAAAAGAACATTTTTCTGGCGGGGCCCGGCCGGTGGGGGACGTCCTCACCTGATCTGGGCGTGCCGGTTACCTTCTCGGAAATTGACAGGGTATCGGTTACCTGTGAAATCGTGGCCATGCGGGATGATCTGATTCCGGAGGTTTCGCTGGGAACCCATTTTTTCAGTGAGCTGGTAGAAGCGGACATGCTCTACCTGGTGCTGTTTCCGGAACACGCGGATACCATCCTGGATATGTCATGGCTGGAAAACCGCAACAACCGACTCACGGAACTATGCCCAGAGGGTGCATTATTCAGTGACACACTGCGGGTGTTTTCCACGGAAGATGTCGACCAGCAGATTATGCTGCTGCGCGCGGACACCCTGGCGCAGCGTATGGTGCTGTATCTCGCGCCATCATCAGCCGCCGAAAAAGGTTCCATGAAGAAGGGATTGCGGTGACCGGCGTGGAAAATCTATACTTTAACAGGGCTTTGGAGGACCATTGAACGCACAGATGCCCCTCGCGCGAAGGAAGCGCTGCGCGGCATTTTAATCCCCTGGAGTTTTGATATGTTAGCGAAACGAATCATTCCCTGCCTGGACGTGGCTGATGGGCGCGTCGTAAAAGGCGTAAAGTTTCTCGGGTTGCGGGACGCGGGAGATCCGGTGGAAATCGCCCGGCGGTATGACCAGGAAGGAGCCGATGAAATTGTGTTTCTGGATATCCGGGCGTCTACGGATAACCGGGAAACGATGGTGGATGTGGTGCGCCGGACCGCCGAACAGGTGTATATGCCATTATGCGTGGGCGGCGGAATCCGGACCATTGAGGATATCCGGCGCATGCTTCAGGCCGGAGCGGACAAGGTATCCATCAATACGCCCGCCATTGAGAATCCGGAGTTTGTCAACGAAGCAGCCAGGCGTTTCGGCTCCCAGTGCATCGTGGTGGCCATCGATGCCAAACGTCTGCCGGACGGATCCTATCAGGTTAAAAGCCACGGAGGGCGGGACGGTGGAAGGCCGACACCGCTGGAACCGGTGGCCTGGGCCCGTGAAGTGGAACAGCGCGGCGCCGGCGAGATCCTGCTGACCTGCATGGACTGTGACGGCACCAAAGACGGATACGACATTCCGCTGACCCGGGCGGTGGCAGACGCTGTCAGCATTCCGGTGATCGCCAGCGGCGGCGCGGGAACGTTGGACCACCTCCGGGCCGCCCTACAGGAAGGTGGAGCGGATGCCGCGCTGGCAGCCTCGATTTTCCATTACCAGGAATATACCATTCGCGAAGCCAAAGAATATTGCGCCCGGCACGGAATACCCATGCGTCTGTGAACCGCGGAAAGGAGAAAATACTTGACATCCCTCCTAATGCCCGTTATGCTGATAAAGAAGCGTACAGTTTGGAGCGTGTCTGAAGGTCCGGCGGCCTAACTGAGCGAAAGGAACGGCAATGACTTCTGATCGGCAAAAGGATGAAATGGAAAAGAAAAATATTCCGGAACCGACGCTGCGCCGTTTGCCGCTTTACCATCACCTCCTGCTGCAGCGGCTGGCGGACGGCATGGATACCATATCCTGCAGCCAGATAGCGGAGGCCCTGAAACTGGATGCTACGCAGATCCGGAAAGACCTGGCGGTAACGGGCATAAAAGGCCGGCCGAAAGTCGGGTATGATCTGGCCGCGCTGATCCAGGCGGTGGAGAGTTTTCTGGGGTGGAATAATATCCGAAAAGGCTTTCTCGTCGGCGCGGGCAACCTGGGTTCGGCGCTGCTGGGGTACAGCCGATTCCACCGCTATGGTTTGGACATTGTGGCTGCCTTTGATAAGCACCCTGATGTAATTGGGCGGGTTATACACGGGCGCGAGGTGCTTCATATTTCAAAACTGCCGCATCTCGCCCGGAGAATGCGGGTGCACGTCGGCATTATCACGGTTCCCGCGGACGCCGCCCAGGAGGTGGCCAACCTGATGGTATCCGGAGGCATACGCGCCATCTGGAATTTTGCGCCGGCCGCCCTGGACGTACCGGAAGGGGTAATCATGCAGCGCGAAGATCTCTACTCCTCGCTCGGCGTGCTGCTTCAGCGGCTGAATGCCGTGCTGGATCCGCTGCACAGCCAGTAACAATAAAAATGTTGCCATCCAGCCGGGAAAAATCTTGAAATCAACAAGACGGTGGGGTACCATACCGGCAGGCGCATATTTTTCAAAAATTTAAGGGGCCAGGCATGAAGTGGTTGAATGTATCCCTCCGGACCCAGTTGATGACCCTGGTTTGCGCTATTGTTCTGGTGTTCCTGGTCATGACCATGCTGCTGGGCATAGAGGTGCACCGGCGCTTCAGCGCCCTGGAAGAGGACCGGATGCTGTTGCATCTGGAGCAGGTTTGCGCCGCGGTGCATCGGGAAATTACCCGACTGGAATCCCTTACAGCCGACTGGGCGCCCTGGGATGACACCGTTCGGTTTGTGGAGGGAAATTATCCCGAGTATATAGAAACCAATATTCCGGCAGACCTTTTTGCAGGAATCAAGGTTAATCTGTTTCTGATTGTTGATGCCGCAGGTTCAGTTAAATTCGCCAGAAATTATGATCTGCAGTCCGAACAGGATATGGAAGTTCCCCAGGAGGTACTGGCCCTGGTTCAACCGGGAGGACCTTTTCATCACTTTAAGGATGAACGGGACCAGATCAGCGGGATTTACTTGTTTCCGGACCGTGTCCTGCTGGCATCTGCCCGCCCAATCGTTACGACGGATTATGAAGGGCCATCCAGGGGGGCGCTCCTGTTTGGCGCGTGGCTGGATGACGCTTTGGTAGAGCATCTTCGGGAGATAACCGGACTGCCTTTCTCTGTTTACAGGCGGGAAGGGTTGGTTTCCGGTACTCCTGGCGGCGGGGCAGGGCGTTCGGAAACGTGGCCCCGCGTAACGCCGCTTTCGTTTTCAGAGGTTTGCGGGGAAACACTCCTCGAGGACATGGAACAACGTAACGATCTGGTAATACGCCTCACCCTGCCGCGCGACGTGTACCGCCAGGGAATTTCCTTTTATCTGCGTTTTCTGGCTGTAAGCGGATCCAGCGCGCTGCTGGTACTGGTCATGATCGCCTATTTCATGCGCCGGCGGATTATCAACCAGCTGGAGCGCCTGGGTGGCGCGATTCAGCGCATTGAAGCCGCGGGAGACTTCACGATGCGCGCTCCGGAACCCCAGCACTATGATGAAATCGGCCAATTAACGACTGCATTCAACCGTATGATGGAAAAGTTGTATCTTCAGGAGCTGAAGATCAGCGAAAAGGAAGCCTTGTTTGCCGGCGTTCTCCGTACGGCTGCGGATGGGATCATCCTGATCGATGAAAAAGGGAAAATAATTGAATATAACGGTTCCGCGGCGGTTATTTTCGGTTACGCCCCGGAGGAAGCGATAGGACAGTCCGTTGGCATTCTGATGCCGGAACCGCATAACCGCCAGCATGACCAGTATATCCAGCGATACCTGGAAACCGGAGAGGCGCAAATTCTCGGCAGCACCCGGGAAGTGCTGGGACGTCGCAAGGACGGAACGGTATTCCCGATGACCCTGGCGGTCAGCGAAGTGAAACGTCCCGGCCGGCCCCCGGTTTTTGCCGGAATCGTGCGCGATATTACCGAACACAAACGGAACGAGGAGCTGTTGCGCCACGCGGCGACGCACGATGGATTGACCCAGCTGCTCAACCGCCGCAGATTCGAGGAACGTCTGAGCGTGGAGGTGCATTCTTCCCACCGCTACGGCCATGCCCTGTCCCTGGCAATGATTGATATCGATTATTTCAAACAGATCAACGATACCTATGGGCATCAGGGAGGGGATGCCGTGCTGACCGCCATTGCCCGGGTAATTCGGGAAGACATCCGCCTGGACGATTTCGCGGGACGGTACGGGGGAGACGAACTGTGCATAGGATTTCCCCATACGCCGTCCATCAGCGCGGCAACCTGCGTGGAACGTATCCGCTCCCGGATCAAAGAGATGACGTTCACGGCGGAAAATGGAGCCACCTTTAAGGTGACCCTGTCCATTGGCATTGCCCAGTTGACGTTTGAGCACAAAGACACCCGGATGTTGTTCATGGCGGCGGATGAGGCGCTGTACGAAGCCAAGAAAAATGGGCGGGATCAGGTTGTGGTCCGTTGACGGCGTGTTATGAAGGATAATGAAAAGCGCGCGGCGGACTGGCCGCGTCGCGCACTTTGTGTGCACTAACCGATAAAATCGTTTGCTCAGTCTTCCTCTTCGCCGCTCCTCGTCTTTTCGTACGCGGCGATGATTTCTTTCGCGATGTGTTCGGGCACTTCTTCGTAGTGGCTGAATTTCAGTTCGTAGCTGCCACGTCCCTGGGTCATGCTGCGCAGGTCCGTGGAATAGCGCAGGATCTCGGCCTCAGGCACCAGCGCGCGGATGACCTGGCGTCCGCCGCCGATGGCGTCCATGCCCAGCAATCTCCCCCGGCGGCTGTTCAGATCGCCGCTGATATCTCCCATGAACTCCGCCGGCACGGTTACGGATATTTCCATGATGGGCTCCAGCAGGCAGGGCCGCGCCTCTTTTACCCCCTTGATAATGGCCTTGCGCGCGGCCAGCTTGAACGCCAGTTCAGAGGAGTCCACCGCGTGGTATGAACCGTAGAACAGTTCCACAATAATGTCTACCACCGGATGGCCGCTGATGACCCCCTGGGCCAGCGTTTCCTGGCACCCCTTGTCCACGTGTGGGATATACTGCCGCGGCACTACGCCGCCGACGATGCTGTCGATGAACTGATATCCGGCACCCCGCTCGTTGGGTTTAAGCCGCAGGTGCACGTCGCCGTACTGGCCGTGTCCGCCGGTCTGTTTCTTATGTTTACCCTGTACTTCCACCTGTGCCCGGATCGTTTCACGATAGGCCACTTTGGGCAGGCGGGTTTCGGCCTCGACTTTATATTTCCGCTGCATGCGTTTAAGCAGGATGTCCAGCTGCAGATCGCCCATACCGCGGATGACATGCTCATTCGTGTCCGTGTCGCGGTAGTGGGAGAACGTGGGATCCTCTTCCGCCAGGCGATTCAAAGCTTCCCCGATTTTGTCCTCGTCAGCCCGGGATTTCGGCACGATGGCCAGCTTCACCATGGCGGGAGGCAGCTCAATCGAAGGCATGACCACATCGCATCCCGGCACGGAAAGCGTATCGCCAAAATGGGTGTTTTTCAGCTTGGTCATGGCCGCCAGGTCGCCGGGAACCACCTCATCCACGGGAATTTGTTCTTTACCCCGCAACAGGAAGATTTTTCCCGTACGTTCCTTGGTATTGGTTGTGACGTTATAAAATTCGGAATCGGTTTTCAGGGTGCCGCTCAGCACGCGGAACAGCGTCAGATGCCCAACGTAGGGGTCGACTACCTGACGGAATACCTGGGCAAAGAACGGTTCATCCACGCCCACTTTGACTTCCACCTCTTCACCGGCGGAATTTCGGGCGATAACCTTCCGGCTGAGCGGTGTGGGAAAAGACTCCGCGACCAGATCCAGCAGTTCGGTGATTCCGATGTTCATGGAGACGCTGCCGGCGATGATCGGCACGATTTTTCCCGTCGTGATGCCAACCTGCAGCCCCTGGATCAGTTCCTCTTCGGACAGCTCCAGGGTTTCAAGGTATTTCATCGTCAGTTCTTCATCCGTTTCCGCGACAGCCTCAACCAGGGCTTCTTTCAGGGAGTCCCCGTTATCCACCGCGGAAACATCGCCCTTGGCCAGGTTTACTACGCCTTTAAGTCCCGCGCCGCTGCCTACGGGCGCGATCACGGGTACGCAATGCTTGCCGTAACTTTCCTGGATTCCTTTCACTACTTCCGCGAAGTTAGTGTGCTCGCGGTCCATCTTGTTCACGAAAAACGCCCGGGGCACCGCGTACCGCTCGGCGTACTTCATGGCGTTGTCCGTGCCGACCTGTACCCCCGTGGCCGCATCCACTACTATGATCAGACCGTCCAAAAGCGGGGAGGAAGAGGCAAGTTCACCCAGGAAATCCACGTATCCCGGGTGGTCCACCATGTGGATGCGGCTGCCCTTCCATTCGAAGTGGACCAGTTTCATGGCGATCGAACATTTTCGGTCGACCTCTTCCTCCAGATAGTCGCAGACGGTGTTTCCGTCTTCTACGCTGCCCAGGCGGCTGGTAATGCCCAGATTATTCAGAATCCGTTCCACCAGCATGGTTTTGCCCACGCCGCCATGTCCGGCGAGACCAACGTTGCGTACCTTGTCCGGATTGAAACTGGCCATGAAAAAACCTCCGCGAATCGTTGCTGTTTTTTACCCGCCGGATATGGCAAACGCTCCCCCATACCGGAAAAGCGGATCCGCGCGGATTATCCACAGGGGAATATAGTATATCGATATCCGGCCCTTCTCCGCAAGCATTAATTGGTGCGAGGTTTTGCTTCACGCTTAATGACTACTTTAAAATATTATCATCTCTTTTGGGATTTATGGTTCAGTAGGTCATTCTCTCTCATTCATGCATCCTTTCCATTTTCCTTGTAATGGTATCTAGGTATGAACATCCCGGTTATTGTCCAGGCAGTTGTTCTGTTAACCCTGTCAAACGTTTTTATGACGTTCGCGTGGTACGCCCATCTGAAAGAGCTGAATAACAAGCCGTGGATCATTGCCGCCGTAGTAAGCTGGGGGATCGCGTTGTTTGAATACCTGATCCAAGTGCCGGCAAACCGGATTGGCTTCACGGCATATAACGTTGGGCAACTGAAAATCCTACAGGAAGTCATTACGCTGTCCGTGTTCATTCCTTTCATGGTGTTTTATTTCCGCCAGCCGTTCAAACTGGACTATCTATGGGCGGCTCTCTGCATGATTGCTGCCGTCTATTTTGTCTTCCGGGGCCACCTGCAAACCTGATTGCCATTCTCCTGTCTGCGAAACTGTCCGGGGTCAGGCTGAGTCTTTTGTCTGAAGCAAATAAAGGGTCTGTTGCGTGCGGATGAGGGCAGCCGTTTTTACCGCGTGGATCATTTTGGAGTGCGTGGCTGCCTTCGCGCGGCCGGAACCTATTGACCGGGAGGCTTTTCCGGAAACCCGTTCTTTACTGACATTTCTGGACACCGTGAGGCGGGAGCACGTCCTCTTTGGGCATCAGAATACCACCCTCTACGGTGTCGGATGGACAGCCCAGGGCACTGCAGATTCGGATGTAAAAAAGGTAACCGGCCTCTATCCCGCAGTTTATGGATGGGATCTTGGCGCCCTGTCTGATCCGGAGCTGGAAACAATTCGGGAACATGCCATTGCGGCCCATCAGCGGGGCGGCATCAATACCTTCAGCTGGCACTGCCCCAATCCGGTCACCGGAGGCAATTTTTACGATACCACCCCCGCGGTGCGCGCGCTGCTGCCCGGCGGAGATCGCCACGCGTGGTTCTGCCATTCACTAGACACCGTGGCGGATTTTTTCCTCTCGCTCCGGGATGCAGAGGGAAAGGCTATTCCAGTCATATTTCGTCCCTGGCACGAGCAGAACGGGAACTGGTTCTGGTGGGGAACTCCTCACTTTTGTACCCCGGAGGATTTTTCGGCATTGTGGAGGTTCACTGTCGACTACCTGCGCAGGAAAAAATCGGTGCACAACCTGCTCTACGCATGGTCTCCCAACAAAACATCTGGAAAAATGGAAGACTATTTCACGGGATACCCCGGTGATGACTACGCGGATATTTTAGGACTGGACGCCTACGCGCATTCCCTGAAATTTGTGCTTCCCCAGATAAGGACGCTGGTGGAGACAGCTGAACACCGACAAAAAGTACCGGCTCTGACCGAAACCGGGCCGCCGAAGGGGCTGAGTGTCTGCCATCATGACGCGCCTTTTACCGAAGGGCTGCTGGCACCTCTCAGGACAGATCCTGTCGCCCGGCGGATCGTGTGGCTGCTGGTCTGGCGGAATGCCAACAAAGACCACTACTGGGTACCCGCGCAGAACGACCGCTTCGTTGATGACTTCAGAAAATTCTGCCGGGACCTCATGATCATCATGGGCGACCGCATACGGCTGAAGTGGGACACCTCCATTCCGTAGACTCCTAATCTTTGTCGGAAACAAGCGGGTCAAGTCACGACTTTGCACTGGCTGCTGAATGCGGGGACCAGGCCGTACATGCGTCATTCC
The DNA here is from genome assembly GCA_029776995.1 of Candidatus Hydrogenedentota bacterium. Taxonomy (GTDB): domain Bacteria; phylum Hydrogenedentota; class Hydrogenedentia; order Hydrogenedentales; family CAITNO01; genus JAGPFE01. The sequence goes on along the minus strand of JAKOTZ010000109.1, from coordinate 2,868 downwards.
GGTCCCGAAATCCGTTATAATGCGCCAAAAAAATTACAAGGGGGATTTACGGGGGGCATCAACCCCAAGGAGTATGAGATGTTCCGCAGATTTTTTATTGTGTCTTTTGCCATGTTGATTACGGCAGCGATGTGCTGGCCGATCGTTTCAGCAACCGCCGCGGAGCCCGCCAAAACGTCTTCAAAAAAATCATCTTCCCGCGCAAAAAAAGCGCCTGAACCCATCCCTGAGCGGAAACCCTGGTCCCTGCGAAACCATTACACCCTCTCCTCCGGCGGGCTCTGCCTGGATTACTCCGAAGAGGATGCCGAGTGGCGGATCATCGTGGAAAGCCCGACGGACGAGCGCATGAACCTGGAAACCCTCTTCCGGGATGTGGGATTTTCAGTGGAACTGGAAGACGGACGGGTGTTGGCTCACGACGCCCTGGGCAGAACCGGTTCCCGGTGCGAGCGTGAATCGTTTACGCATCCCGTTCTGGGCGGAGGAACCCATTACACCACTACCTTTGCTCCGTCCGAAGGACTGGTAGTCTGGCACCGCCTTTCATCTTTTCAGAATTTTCCCTTCTGGCTGATGCGGGTTGGCATCCGCAACGACCGTGAACAGCCCCAGGGCATCCGGCGGATTACCCTGGCCAGGTTTAACGCGGGTTCGATCTCCGGCCTGGGCGATGACACGGTCACGGCAGCCCGGTCGTTTGCCGCCCCCGGCGGGGCGCTCCGTTCGGATCCTAAGGGCGCATCTACCTTTATGGAGTTTGCGTCGCCATCCCGGGGGTGTGGATTTGTTTTCGGCCTGATCCCCACCGGCCGGGGGCTTGGCAAAATGGATATCCAGCCCGCGGGGGGAGCATGGCAGGGCAGCATTGAAACGGATTATGCCCCGGTATCCCGGATCGCGCAGGGCGAAACCCTGGAATCCGACGACCTGTTTATCGCCATCGGTAAACTCCCGCTGCGGGCCGTGTCGGATTACGGCTGGTTTCTCAGCACACTGAACTGGCCGAAATCCGGCGAGAAAGATCCGCGGGCGTGGATCACGGTTCCTGATACGGAAGGTTTTAATACCCTGAAAGCCGCAGCCGCGGCAGCTGCCGGTGCGGGCATCTGGTATGCGCTGGTGCCGTGGAACTGGGAAGGCGTACCGGGCAGTCTGGAGGGCGGAGCTCCCGGCTATCCTAAAGATGTCGCGCGGATCGCGAAAGAGCTGTCGGGAACCGGCGTTATCCCTGGAATCATCGTGGACCCCCTGCTGATCCGCGGGGGCAATGATACCTGGGCCGTCAGCACCGACGACGGCCGGCGCTGGGCGAATCCTGCCCATCCCGAGGGGGCAGCCTTTATCGCGGAGCGTATGGGTAAACTGATACGCCAGGGATTCGGTTTTGTGGTCGTATTCCGATCTCAAATTCCGGACGCCGCGCTGGCCCATTTCGGCATCTCCCGGGAAGAGGCCTGGTGGCGGGCGATGGGGGCGGTCCAGTCAGCCGCTGGGAATATACCTGTTTATCCCGAATCCGGAGCGGAGATTAAGCCCCAGCGGGACGCGCTGCTGGAATCGTCGGCGCTGGCAGCCATTCCGGGAACCTACCGGATCAGATTAGCCGCGCTCCGGATTAATTATTCCGCCCTGGCCAAAGGGCTGGACGATGAAACCGCCATTGCCCTCAGGTTGTGGCAAGGCCCCGTGGAACTGCTCTGGACAGACCGCGTGCCGGATCAGCAGGCCGCCCGGGTTGCCGCGGCGCTGAATGCGCCGATCGTACACGCCCAGCCACTTACGCTGGGCGTGTCATCGCCTTTACGGTGGCTGGCGCGGCTGACTTCTCCCTCGGGAGCGGAATTCGGGAAAGCTGTACTGATGTTCAGCGGTGCAGATGCCTGGAACTGGCCCAGCATCCTGGGAATTGGGCAGGGCGAAGCCTTGCTGTGCAGGGTAAACGCCGAAGGAAAAATTGACGTCGCCCAGCCGGACATTCCGGCCGCCGGCGCGCTGACCTCGTGGCGCATTTTGACGGAGTCCGCCGAGCCCCAGGTGGTTGGTATTCAGCCGGACGCGTTATTTGGCATGGACCGGCTCAGCCGGCTTAATTGGGATGCCGCGTCTGCCACCCTGACCGGCACCCTGAACGGCGCAAATCCGAACAGCCGCCTTTACGTCCGGCTGGGGCAGGGCTGGGCCGTGGACGGGGTGAAACGGGGCGGTTCCCGGATCAAGTTTGAATCGGACGGGAAATGGCTGGCTTTTCCCGCGGAAAACGGCAACGGATTTGAAGTCCGTTTCACGCCCCGTTCCGCCGGCCAGGGATCCTGAGCGGAAGACTGACCATGGCCGGCCGAAGCCATAAGCCTGGGCCTATCGTTACCGTGACGCCCAATCCCTGTGTGGACAAGACCCTGCGCATCGATGTTCCCCTGCGTCCCGGCCATAAGATTCGCGGTTCCGGGTGGTCCTGTGTCGCCGGAGGAAAAGGCTGCAACGTATCCCGCGCGGTTCGCGCGCTGGGCGGGGAAACCCGCGCGGTGGTGGTAGTCGGGGGCCTGACGGGCGACCATGTGCTCCGTATGCTTGAAGACGAAGACAGGGTGCCGTGTGTGCCTGTACGCGTGGCGGACTGGACCCGTACCATCACGACTGTTCTGGAGACTTCGCGTCACCGCCAGACTGCCCTGTTTGAACCCGGTCCGACCGTCACCCCTGCGGAGGCGCGCAGGGCCATCCAGATTACCCTGCGCGCGATCCGCAGTGCCGGGGTGGTCACCTTGAACGGTTCCACGCCATGCCCTACCCTGGACGACCTGTATGCCGAGGTAATCCGGGAATCGCACAGGCATCATATCCCGGTCATTCTCGATGCGTATGGCG
>JAKOTZ010000100.1 GCA_029776995.1 Candidatus Hydrogenedentota bacterium | reverse complement strand
GAACGGCGCGGGGAAGGTCTCGGGGAGCGGACCGTCAGTCATCAGTTTCGGGTCGGTAGGATAGTTCCGGTACAGGTTGGCAAACTGGACAGGTCGCCCTTCGGCATCTGTTCCGGCGGGGCTCAGTGGAACCGTCACCATCGCGCCGGTCGACGGGTTCTGCACCACTTTTCCGTTGGTTCCCGAGAACTGGTATCCCTTGAAGTCTCCACTGGAAATCTGGGCGTCTGTCATCAGCGTATAGTTGGTGTTGTACACCGCGCCGCGGGTATACACCGTGCCTGCCACTTTGGAGTCGGCGGAACTCTGCCGGAACAGCAGCGCCTGCAGCGTGGCCACCTTCACCCGGTCAAACGTGCCGTACAGTTCGGGGTTGGTGTTGTATTCCTGGCGCAGGTTCCGGAACCCCGCGTGGCAGAGAATGCAGTTGATGTTGTTGGCCAGCACGGCGTAGTCAAATCCCGTGAAGGGGGTTCCCGAAACGAGCACGGTCTGCTGCGCGGTCTGGGTCGCGGTGCGCTGTTCGCCATCCCGGTCGGTCACGTCCGCGGCGGCCGTGGCGGTAATGGTCAGCTGTGTGCCGAACAGGTCGTCCTGCCGCGCGATGGTTACGTTGGTGACCCGAATATTCCGGACCGGGTCGATCACCATCGGGCTGTCTTCCGTCACGATCTGGGTTGATTCGCCGTTGGCCACTACTTCATCAATGAACACCCGGTAGGATGCCAGGTTTCCTGTCGTGTTCCCCTGGCCCACCACGTAATCGTTCCATACCCGGGCGATGCCGCGGTCGATGCCGCCCTTGCAGGCCTCTTCCAGCAGCACCTGGCTCACGGCAATATCCGTGGACATCTTGGCTTCAGCGCTCTGTCGCGTCACCAGCAGCAGCGCTCCCATGATCAGAACGATCGCCAGCAGGGCTACCAGCATGGCCATGCCCCGTTCCGACCAAACCATCTTCATCATGCGCGTTGTCATAAGCCTGGCTCCTCTCGCGCGGTCAGTTCATCAGATAAATGTTGCTGGTAGTGTTGAACCGGATCAGCTGGTCCAGTCCCGCGCCGCGGATCCGGCGCGTGGCCGTCACGTTAACAATGAGCATGGATCCGTCCGGGGACAGGCTGAAGGTAACGTCCGCCAGCGAATTCGCGGAACCCAGCGCCCTGGTTTCGTCATCCCGGCTGAGCACCAGCCGGCGGTTCAGGATGCCGTCGCCGTTCTGGTCTTCTCCCGAGTCCAGAACGGCATTGCCGAATTCCTCATTCACGTTTTCCGGTATTGGCGTATCTTCCGTTTCAAAAGCGATCGTGATCGGGTCTGAAAAGTTCTGTCCGGTCAGGTCAGTGGGCACCACATACGTGACCGTCCGCCCATCCGGACTGACCGTGATTTCCTGCGCGCCTGCCGGGAGGGTAAGGCCCGGACGGGCGGGTTTCACGGCAAACTGCACTTCCGCGTTCAGCGCGCTGAGCGCGTCGCGTACTTCCCGCTGCAGATCGTTGGCCGCGCTGTTGATCAGCGTAGACCTGTACGTGGATACATAAACGGAACCCGAGATCAGGGCCACAATGCCCAGCACGGCCATGGCCATCATCAGTTCCAGGAGGGTAAATCCATGTCGCTGAAACAAGCGGGGCATAACAGGCTCCTTATCGGTCTGTGACTGCGGACCGCACCTGGACCGCGTAGGTGATCCCGCCGGGACCGGTCCAACGCGTGGTTACGGCCACAATCACCGGGTTGGTGTTGCCTGCCGGCGCGGCGGACGTCTGGGCGGGCGCTCCCGCTTCGTCCAGCAGGTCGATCTGGTAAGTCTGTCCCGGCAGGGTGTACAGTCCCGGAATCAGCGCCCGGTCGGCCTGGGGCAGGGCCGCGTAGGCCTCCAGGGTGGTGGGAAACGCGTCCCGCCACCGTATCGCCACACACGGGAACTGAGGGTCGTCCGCGGGACAGGTTTCATCCGGTTCCGCGTTGAGCACGGCCTGCCGGAGCGCGGACAGGATGGCGCGGCAGTCATTCAGGGCCCGGGTCCGCTCTTCCTGCAGCCGGATAGACGCGTAACTCTGAATAAAGCCCTGCGCGGTCACGGCCACGGTTACCGCCAGGATAGCCACGGCCACCATGACCTCAATAAAACTCAACCCCGCGCACGCCCCCGTAAATTGTTTTTTTGCCTTCATTGACATCGGACAATGTTCCTTGAAAGGTATGTATTTACCTCATTTCACCCGCCCTGTTCACTCAAGACCGTCTGACTTCCACGAAAATTATACCACGCACCCCATAAAAATGCCGCTTATTTCACAGTGCTGCATTTTTATAATAATTATCAATTATAGCACTTAACCCCTCCACCCAGCAGGGCGCATGATTCAGGGCGGGGCACAACAGAAAAGCCTGACCGCCATTGCCCAGAAAATACGCGCGGCCGGCGATGCCCAGTTCCTCCAGCGTTTCCAGGCAGTCCGCAAGGAACGAAGGCGCAATGACGGCCAGCCGCCGCGCGCCGGACTGTCCGAGCCGGGCCAGCTCTGCCCTGGTTTCGGGGGCCAGCCACCCGCGCCCCAGCCGCGACTGCCAGGCCAGTGAGCATTTACGTTTCGGCCACTGCAGCGCCCGAATCAGCAGTTCCATGGTGGTCCGGCACTGAGTTACATAATCATATTCCGGCCCCTTTGCCGCGTCCTGGCGCGCGTGACGCCGCGGCAGGCCGTGAAAGCTGAACAGCAGGTGATCCGGCCGGAACTCCTCCAGCAGCGGCGCGGCCGTTCGGGAAAGCGCCTCGATATAGGGCGGAGCAGCGTAAAAAGGAGGCACGATACCGGCTGTCCGCAAACCGGCCTGCCGGGCTGCCTGCTCAAAGCGGCGCTCCAGAGTTCCCCGGGTTGCCCCGGCATAGTGAGGAAACAGGGGAACGAAAATCCATGGCAGGTCACCCGACGCGGAAGCTTCCCGGACGGCATCTTCCAGCGTGGGTTTGCCGTAGGCGGAACCGTGTAATATGGGAACGCCCAGCTGTTCCTGAAGGGCTTTGGCCAGCGCTTCGGTATGGGCGGCGAGCGGAGAGCCTTCCGGTGTCCATATCCGGCGGTAGGCTTCCGCGGAACGGTGTTTCCGGCGCGGAACAATGATGCCTTTTACCAGCAGCGCCCGGATCGGCCGGGGTATGCGCATTACCAGCGGATCCATCAGGAACCGTTCCAGGTATCGACCGACGGACTCAGGGTCCGGCGCTTCCGGGGAACCGGTCCATCCGAGAATAACGCCATAGCGGGACGGAGATCGGGGTAAGGTTCGGGACATGATGGAACTCCGGAAGTTGATACCGTTTTTCCCGAAAAGGTATAATTCCACAAACCCTGTGTGATCTGTTAGTTTCCAACCAACCACAGAACAGGACAGGCGGGGGCTTTTATTTTTGCGGAAGGGTTCCGCGGGCCGCGCCGGCTGTCCAGCAAGGAGATCCTTAAACCATGGCCAGGAAGAAAAATGTGTATTTCTTCGGCGGCGGAAAGGCCGACGGCAACGAGTCGATGAAGGAGCTGCTGGGCGGCAAAGGTGCCAACCTGGCGGAAATGTGCAACCTGGGCATTCCGGTTCCGGCGGGCTTCACCATTACCACGGAAATGTGCACGGTGTACTACGCCAACAAAGGCAGCCTGCCCAAGGAACTGGAAAAAGAAGTGGACGCCGCGATGGCCAAAGTCGAAAAGATTATGGGCAAGAAATTCGGCGATCCCAAAAACCCGCTTCTGGTTTCTGTGCGGTCCGGCGCCCGCAAATCGATGCCCGGCATGATGGACACCGTGCTGAACGTCGGCCTGTGCACGAAGACTATTCCCGGTCTCATTGCCAAGACCCAAAACGAGCGCTTTGTGTACGATTCCTACCGCCGGCTGATCATGATGTATGCCGACGTGGTGATGGAAAAAGCCGCCGGCATCGAGCCGCCTGAGGGCAAAGCGGTGCGCCTCCAGATGGAACACCTCATGGAAGCGCTCAAGAAAGAAAAGGGGTACAAGTCGGACGTTGACATGACGGCCGAAGACCTGAAATACCTCGCCGAAGAATTCAAAAAGATCGTAAAAAAGACCATCGGAAAAGAGTTTCCCGACGACCCGAAACAGCAGCTCTGGGGCGCCATCAAGGCGGTGTTCCAGTCCTGGAACGGCAAACGCGCGGTGGCCTACCGCCGCATTGAACGCATCCCCGACGACTGGGGCACGGCGGTCAACGTGCAGGCCATGGTGTTTGGGAATACCGGCGAAAAGTCCGCGACCGGCGTGGCCTTCACCCGCAACGCGGCAACCGGCGAAAACAAATTCTATGGCGAGTGGCTGGTCAACGCCCAGGGTGAAGACGTGGTGGCGGGCATCCGCACCCCGAACCCCCTGAACCGCGATTCTGCCAGCGAGCAGAGCAAAGACCTGATCACGCTGGAAGAGGCTTTCCCGAAACTGTACAAGCAGCTTTGCGCCATCCGCCGCACCCTTGAGAAGCACTACAAAGACATGATGGACATCGAGTTCACCATCGAAGACGGCACGCTCTGGATGCTCCAGTGCCGGGTCGGCAAGCGCACGGGCACCGCGGCGATCCGCATGGCGGTCGAAATGGCCGAAGAAAAACTGATCGACAAGGCCACCGCCATCCTGCGCGTGCAGCCGAACCAGCTCGATGAGCTGCTGCACCCGATGCTGGATCCCAAGGCGGAAAAAAGCGCCCGGGTACTGGCTGCCGGACTGCCCGCCGGACCCGGCGGCGGCGTCGGCCAGATCGTGTTCACCGCCGACGACGCGGCGGCCTGGCACAAGGCAGGGAAACGGGTCATCCTCGTCCGCAACGAAACCTCTCCCGAAGACGTGCACGGCATGCACGTGGCTGAAGCTATCCTCACGGCCAAGGGCGGCATGACTTCCCACGCGGCGCTGGTTGCCCGCGGCTGGGGAAAATGCTGCATCGTGGGATGCGCCGCGCTGCACATTGACGTGGAGGCTAGAAAGCTGACGGTGGGCGATACGGTTCTTTCCGAAGGCGACTGGATTTCCATGAACGGGTCTACCGGTAAGGTTTACCTGGGCCAGGTGCCCGTCCTGCCCGCCGAACCGGAACGCAACCCCTGGTACAAGAAACTGATGCAGTGGGCCGACGGCGTCCGCCAGATCAACGTGCGCACCAATGCCGATACGCCGGGTGACGCCGCCCAGGCGGTGGCCTTCGGCGCGGAAGGCATCGGGCTGTGCCGCACCGAGCACATGTTCTTCGATCCCAAACGCATCGTCCACATGCGCCAGATGATCCTGGCCGACTCGGTGGAAGCCCGCCGGGCCGCGCTTGCGAAGCTGCTGCCCTATCAGCGCGAAGACTTCTACGGCATCTTCAAAGCCATGGGCGGACGGCCGGTTACCATCCGCCTGCTGGATCCCCCGCTGCATGAATTCGTGGGCGGCCTGACCGATGAGCAGATCGCCGACCTGTCGAAACAGACCGGCATCGCGGTTGACCGTATTAAGGCCCGCATCGCTCAGCTGCACGAGCTGAACCCGATGCTGGGACACCGCGGCTGCCGCCTGGGCATCGCCTACCCCGAAATCACCGAAATGCAGGCGCGGGCCATTTTTGAAGCCGCCGCCCAGATCGTAAAAGAGAAAATGAAGGTGCTGCCTGAAGTTATGGTTCCGCTGGTGGGCACAAAGGCCGAGCTGGATCATCAGGCGTCCATCATCCGTCGCGTCGCGGACGAAGTGCAGAAGGAACAGAAAGTCAAGCTGAGCTACTTGGTGGGCACCATGATCGAGATTCCGCGGGCGGCGCTGACGGCCAACCAGATTGCGGAAGTCGCCGAGTTCTTCAGCTTCGGCACCAACGACCTGACCCAGATGACCTTCGGTTACAGCCGGGACGACGTGGGCGGTTTCCTGCCGTACTACCTCGAAAACAAGATCCTGCCCGAAGATCCCTTCGCGGTGCTGGATCAGCAGGGAGTCGGCCAGCTGGTGGACATGGCGGTACAGCGCGGCCGGTCCACCCGTCCTGAGCTTAAGTGCGGCATCTGCGGCGAACACGGCGGCGAACCCGAATCGGTGAAGTTCTGCCACCGGGTCGGGCTCAATTACGTGTCCTGCAGCCCCTTCCGCGTGCCGATCGCCCGCTTTGCCGCGGCGCAGGCCGCCATCCTCTGGCCCCGTTCGGCTGCGGTGAAGCCGGCCGCCGCCAAGGCAAAAGCCAAAGCCAAGGCGAAGGCCAAGGCCAAAAGCGGGAAAAAATAATCCCGCCTGAACTGGATTTTCCCGGACGCCGGTCCTGCGATCGGCGTCCGGTTATTTTTTAACTGTCCATTACACGCCGGCCGGCAGCCCCCGGATAGATCCGTCTTCTTCCGCCCACGATAGCGGAACGGCCTGCTGTTCCAGCAGGCGCGTCGCGATCCGGCGGATCTCGGCCATCATTTCAGGATCCGCCAGGGTTTCCGGAAACCGCAGCGCGGCGCTCCCTGACTGACGCAGTCCCATCAGGTCGCCTGGTCCCCGCAGCCGCAGGTCTTCTTCCGCCAGGGCAAACCCGTCATGGCAGCGGCACAGCGCGTCCAGCCTGGCCCCGGCCTCTTCACTGGGAGGCGCCCCCATGAGAAAACAGTAATCCTGCCGGGCAGTACGGCCTACCCGTCCCCGCAGCTGGTGCAGCTGGGACAGGCCGAACCGCCAGGCATTTTCGATGATCATAATTCCGGCCCCTGGCGCTTCAACCCCCACTTCCACCACCGTCGTCGCCACCAGCGCGGCGATGCGGCCGTCCCGGTAATCCTCAAATATCCGGCGTTTTTCCCGCGAAGGCATCCGTCCGTGGAGGCAGGCGATGGACAGGTCGCCCAAAGGCGTTTGCCGGGCCAGGTAATCCGCGTGGGCTTCAAGGTCGCTCGGCGGCGCCTCCTCGTCCGGTTCAGACGGATCCGCGGCAATAGACGGGCACACCACGCAGATTTGGATGCCTTTGCCGGCCTGTTCCCGCGCCCATCGGTACATATCCAACCGTTTCGATTCGGGAATGCGGGCCGTTTTTACGGGAAGCCGGCCGGAAGGCCGTTCGTCGATGACACTGATATCCAGTTCGCCCGATATCACCGCCGCCAGGGAACGGGGAATGGGTGTCGCGCTGAGCTGCAACAGGTCGGGCCGCGCGCCCTTCGCGGCCAGGCGCAGACGCTGCAGTACCCCGAAACGGTGCTGTTCGTCGATTACCACCAATCCCAGGTTCCGAAAAACCGTGTAGTCCTGCAGCAGCGCGTGGGTGCCGATGGCCACGTCAATCTGTCCCCCGTACAGGCGGCGTCGGGCTTCGCCGAAAGGGTCGCTGTTCGCGGTGATCAGTGTCGCCCGGATGCCCAGCCGCTG
>JAKOTZ010000061.1 GCA_029776995.1 Candidatus Hydrogenedentota bacterium | reverse complement strand
GCCGGCGCGTCCGTGCCCCCCGGCACGATAGTAGACCTCACGGTCTCCACGGGCCCCGGCCCCGTGACGGTGCCCGATGTGGTCGGCATGGCCCAGGGCGACGCCGAAGAGGAAATTACTTCCGCTGGACTTGCCGTCGGTACGATAACCACCCAGTGCAGCGACACGGTTCCTGCCGGCTCAGTAATCAGCCAAAGCCCGGCTGGTGGCGCGTCCGTGCCCCCCGGCACGGCGATGGACCTTGTGGTCTCCACGGGTCCGTGTCCCGTGACGGTGCCCGACGTAGTCGACATGGCGCAGGGCGACGCTGAGGCGGAAATCACCTCCGCGGGACTTGCCGTCGGCGCGGCAACCAGCCAGTGCAGCGACACGGTCCCGGCGGGATCGGTGATCAGCCAGAGCCCGGTTGGTGGCGTATCCGTGCCCCCAGGCACAGCGGTGGACTTGGTAATCTCCAGCGGACCCTGCGATGCGGTGGTCCCGAATGTCGTAGGGCTGGATCAGCCGTTGGCGGAAGCGGCGATCAATGTGGCCGGACTGGCGGTCGGTGCCGTAACCACGCAGTGTGACGACACGGCCCCGGCTGGTTCCGTAATCTCACAGAACCCGGCAGGCGGTACGCCGGTGACGCTGGGTTCCGCGGTAGACCTTGTGGTCTCCTCCGGACCCTGCCCGGTGACCGTACCGGACGTGACGGGCCAGACAGAATCCGAGGCTGCCGCAGCCCTGACCGGAGCCGGCCTTGCCGTCGGCACTGCAACCACCCAGTGCAGCGACACGGTGCCGGCGGGATCGGTGATCAGCCAGAACCCGGTTGCGGGAACATCCGTACAGCCCGGTTCCTCGGTGGATCTGGTGGTATCCAGCGGACCCTGCCCGGTGTTGGTGACGGTGCCTGACGTGGTCGGCCGGGCCCAGGGTGACGCTGAGGCGGAAATTGCCTCCGCGGGACTTGCCATCGGCACGGCAACTACCCAGTGCAGTGACATGGTGCCGATGGGGCAGGTGATCAGCCAGAGCCCGGCTGCGGGTGCGTCCGTAGTAGAGGGCACCACCGTAACGCTGACCGTTTCGTCCGGTCCGTGCCCGGTGGAAGTGCCCAACGTGGTGGATAAGCCGCAGGCAGAAGCCGAAGCGGATATCGTCGCAGCCGGACTGGCGGTTGGATCGGTGACGACAGCCTGCAGCGATACGGTTGCGGCCGGGAATGTAATTAGTCAGAGCCCGGTTGCGGGTGTGGTCGTGTTCCTTGGTACGCCGGTGGACCTTACGGTTTCCACTGGTTCCTGCAATACGATTGTGCCGGACGTGGCGGGGCTGACGCAGGAGGCTGCGCTGGCAGTGCTGTCTGCGTACAGCTTCACCGTGAACGTTACCGAGGCGTGCAGCGACACGATTCCTGCGGGGTCGGTGATCAGCCAGAGCCCGGTTGGTGGCACGCTGGCAACCCAGGGTCCGGCAACGGTGGTGAACCTGGTGGTGGCTACTGGTCCCTGTAATGCGATTGTGCCGGATGTGGTTGCTGTCCAGCTTGAAACTGCTTTGAACCTTCTGGAATCGGCTGGTCTGCTGTACACCACAGTGGTAGTGTGTAACAATGACCATCCGGCAGCGTCTGTGATCTCGCAGGATCCGGCAGGCGGTTCACAGGTTCTAGTGGGGACTACTGTAACACTGATAGTATCTATGGGGCCGTGCCTGGCAGTGCCGAACGTGGTGGGTGAGACCGAAGCGGATGCGCGTACAGCGATAGAAGCCGAAGGTCTGACGGTGGGTCAGGTGACGGAGGAATGCCGGGATACGGTACCTAAGGGCAGGGTGATCCGCACGAACCCGGTTGCGGGAACTTCCATGCAGCCTGGCGGCGCAGTGGATCTGGTACTCTCGACAGGTCCTTGTGACGCGGTCGTGCCGGATGTGGTAGGGCTGGACCAGGCAGCGGCTGAGGCGGCGATCAACACAGCCGGCCTGCTGCTCGGTACGGTTACGACCCAGTGCAGCGACACGATCCCAGCTGGTTCCGTAATCAGCCAGAACCCGGCAGGCGGTACGCCGGTCACGCTGGGTTCCGCGGTAGACCTTCTGGTCTCCTTGGGTCCGTGCCCCGTGACGGTGCCTGACGTGGTCGGCCAGGCGCAGGCGGTGGCGGAAGCGGCGATTGAAGCGGCTGGACTGGCTGTCAGTACGGTAACCCAGGTATGCAGCGACACGGTCCCGGCGGGATCGGTAATCAGCCAGAACCCGGCGGCGGGAACGGCCGTGCAGCCTGGCTCCGCGGTGAATCTGGTAATCTCCAGTGGTCCGTGCCTGGTGGGGGTGCCGAATGTAGTCGGTCAGGCGCAGGCGGCTGCCCAGGCAGCAATTTCTGGCGCTGGACTGGCGGTCGGCCAGGTTGCGTATCAGTGCAGCGACACGGTGCCGGCGGGATCGGTAATCAGCCAGAACCCGGATGAGGACACACAGGTGGCGCCGGGCAGTGCGGTGAACCTGGTAGTGTCGGCCGGTCCGGCGGTGGTGCCGAACGTGGTCGGCCAGGCGCGGGCTGCGGCAGCGGCCGCAATCACGGCGGCGGGGCTGACGGTCGGCGCGGTGCAGGAGGTGTACAGCACCCAGGCGCCTGCGGATACGGTGATTGCCCAGTCGCCGGCAGCCGGCGAGACTCGGTCCTGCGGTGCGACGGTGAACCTGCTGGTGTCCAAAGGAGCTCCGGAGAACGTTCCGACAAACCGGGAGATCATGCAACAGATCCACGACCAGTTTGAAGCGCTGGATGCAAACGGCGACGGCAAACTGTCGCTGGAAGAAGCTCAGGCGGCGCTGCCGATGCTGCCGTGGGAAATCTTTGACGCCATTGATGCGGACGGTGACGGCAATCTGACGCTGGACGAACTGAAGCAGTACCTGAAGATCAGCGGATGCTTCGGGTGCATCAAACGGCTGTTTGTGAAGGATCTGTTGGTTTCCGCGGGCGGCGACCTGCTGCTGGCGGGCCTGGGCCTGGCATTGCTGGGCGTAACATCTCTGCGGAGGAGGTCCCTGTAACCGGTAAGCTGTAACCAAACCCACCCCCCGGGGACACCCCCTGAACTATAGACAAAAAACCGCCCGGGCTGAACGGCCCACCCCCATCAGCCCGGGCGGTTTTCCATAGACCCGCGCGGCCACGCCATGGCAAAAGATGCGGACCCTGAGAAAAATATCGTCCTGCACCCCGTAGGGGCACGCCATGGCGTGCCCCTACCATGATACCGGGGGCACTGGAACCGGCGGGTAAACCGCATCGCATTATTGTCCGAATCGCCTGGGCGGTGGTCTGTCCTGTCTTCTTCCCCGGATATATATCCGGATTTTCTTATGGGCACGCCATGGCGTGCCCGCCCTGCCCCCGCCGTAACCCGTGTTTTACCAGGGAATATTCATTCGGTGTTGCCATTTCCCGTTACGATTAACCGGCGGGCATCCCGGCAATTACCGGTTGACAACCCCATTAGATTTTGATAGAATTCTTCTTGGTCTTGGAAATAGTGGAATCTTTCTCTGGGCGAGGTTTGGCTTTCCCGCCGGGGAGGGGCGCCGCGGATAATCCGGCCATAAATTTTAACGGAATCGCGCGGCCTGTGGCCGCCAAC
>JAKOTZ010000057.1 GCA_029776995.1 Candidatus Hydrogenedentota bacterium | reverse complement strand
TTTCGGCGCGCTGGTACAGCGTAACGCTCAGTACCGGCAACACCCGGAGCGGTTTTGGCGGAACAACGTCAAAGGGGGTTGTCGCGCCCTGCGCTCCCGCCGCGCGGGCGGCCGTGAGCATGGCCAGTCCGGCCGCGCCTCCTCCCGCCGCGACAAAAAAACCTCTCCGCGTCAGTCCGTGCTGATTTGCCTGTCCATGGTCACCATGCAGGTGACACCCGCAACATCCCGCGTGCCGCTTTTCCATATCCGACCTCCCAAGTTGTGAAAAGTTTTTTATCACTGCCGGTACATTTACTAATCATACAATATTTTTTAGTATTTGCAAATTAGCATTATACACACGCTACTCAGGACGCCAGCGTATTACCTTTACACTGAATGGCGGGATGGCCAGTTCCGCGGTGGCGGATTTTTCGGAGCGGGTGAAGTGGATGGGGTGGCCGGTCACGATGTCGCGGCATGTGGTATACAGGTCCGGCAGGTTCCGCAGGGTGACTGTTCCCTGCCATGGCGCGCCGTCGTGGTTGGCAACCAGCACGGTGCGATAGTCTGGACCGGATGCGCTTAACCATTCCGCGGGCGGTCCATCCACCTGGACCGGCTGCACCGTATTGAACAACTCATCGAAGGCGCGCAGCGCCACCCCGCACAGGGGAGAATTTCCTCCTTCATACCAGGGAACCAGAACGGTGATGACCCGGCCCGCGCCAAGCGGGACGGAGGTGACCAGCGGATCCCCTGACGTCGTGGCGGCGTACACTTCCGCATCCGGGGACGGCCGCCCCGGACAGTACCGGAACGGTTCATGCCGCGGTGGCTCATCCCTCCACCTCCACGCGCGTCCCGCCCGCAGCTCCGGTTCAATGGCAACGCCGCACCATCCCGCGTCGTCCGGACCGACTTGGCCCGCGCATAGGACCACGGTTCCACCAGCCTCCGCGTACGCCCGCAGGGTATGTTTAACATGATTTTCCGGGAAGGGCTGGCCCAGCATCACGGCCACGGGATACGCGCGCAGCGTCTCGGCGCGGATATCGTCCGTGAACACATCAAAAATGTCTCCCCAGCGCGAGTCTCCCATGGGACGGTAAGGAGACGGGTCCCGGTTTTCTTCCAGAAAAACCTTGCGGGCTTCGTCGCGGGAGGCAAACCGCCCGAAAGGAATGGGCGGTTCCGCGTTGAATATATCTTCAGGCCGCGGCGCGAATTCCGGCGTGACACAGGACAGCGCGAAAGGGGTAGCCGGGGGATTATCCACAGCATACGCGCCGGCAGGAAAAGGATCCATGGCA
>JAKOTZ010000008.1 GCA_029776995.1 Candidatus Hydrogenedentota bacterium | reverse complement strand
TCATGTGGTGGTTCCTTCGGATGCCTCGAACGCGGTACTGGACGCCGCGGCGGATTTCTGCCAGCTGTGGAAGCAGTCGACCCGGCATGAAATTGATTTTGACACCAATTCGAGCGGCCGGATTAACGTCTGGATAGGTAACAGCCACCTTCCGGAGGACCTGTCGCTTCTGATCGAGGGCGATAATCCGGGTGAGGACTTATGTATTGTCAGAACGTACACGCCCGCCCCGCGTTACGCGGCCCGCGGAGCGACCCGGCAACTTTTGCTGGCCGGAGACGGTGAGCTGCTGCGCCTGACGGTCCGCGCGTTTTTCCGGGAGTTGCTGGATGTAACCTGGGCGGCACCCGGGGTTACCCTGCATCCCCGGGCGCGGTATACCATACCCGTGACTTCCGTGAAGATTCGGCCGTCTTTCGGGCTGCGTGAGGTGGATCCGCGCCTGTACCTTATGGAAGACACGCCGCCGGATCAGGCACGGGATTACCGGATGGGCGTCGGTTTGCCCATGGATGCCCTGCCGGTACCGCCTCCGCCCCTGAATCTGCCGGCTCAGGGGACGGCGGCCCCTAATGCCCCGGAATGGGGATCGGAAGAAGCTGCCATAGTTCTGGCCGGGCGGATTGCTGCGCTGGCGAATGGGGAAGAAAGGGACCGGTACCAGTGGCCTCCCGGTAAAGGAGACTGGTCCCTGTCTCTGATCCAGCCGGGATTTATCTTGTCGGAGCAGGAAGGAGATAAACCGCAGCGGTTTGCGGAGCTGATGATCAAAACGGCGGGCAACACTGCCAGACGCCTTGGAAAAGAGGCGATGAAAGAACCATGGCGCATACGGGTTGAACTGCCGGAAGGGGTTACACAGGTAATACTGCCCGAGGACACGCCGGTGGACCGTTTGGTTCTGCAGGTCGTGCCGGTTACCCTGGATTTTTTCCGGCCGCTGCATGACCGTAACGTGGAGGAGAATACGCGCTTCAGAACAGCCCTGCGCGAGTGGAGGGTGGCCGGCGTTCGGGTTCAGGTGATTCTGCCGATATCGGGACGTCGGTACCCCGAATTGGGGTTTCCCAATCTTTCCGCCATGGGCAGCATGCTGATAACGCTTCACGAAGAAGGCGTTGAAGGCGTTTACCTGGGTTATCCGTGGAGTAGCGTATCCGGTTTGCCCGCGCTGGGACGGTGGAAAGCCTATCTGGGGGCGCTGCTTGCGTTTGACTGCGGTCTGGATCCGGATGAACTGTCCCGGCGTTTCTGCAAGGCCTATTACGGGGAGTCTGCCGCTTCCGCTGTGCTGCAAATCATGCGGGCTGTTGAAGCCGAATTTCGGGCGTCGGGGAAGGCGCTTACCCTGGACGACGACGGGTCCTGGCTGTCTGACACTGTTCGCGACCGGATTCTGCGGGAAATCTCATCGGTTATGGCACACGCGGGACCGGCGGAAGCGGCCCGGCTGGAGGAACTCCGTCAGTGTTTTCCGGATAACGTCAAAAAAGAG
>JAKOTZ010000002.1 GCA_029776995.1 Candidatus Hydrogenedentota bacterium | reverse complement strand
CGCGGGGTGGAGCAGCCTGGTAGCTCGTTGGGCTCATAACCCAAAGGTCGCGGGTTCGAATCCCGCCCCCGCTACCATCGACATCCGCAGGGTCCACAGCATATGTGGGCCCTGTTTCTTTTTTTGGGGTCGAAAAACACCGCGGCCGCAGACCGCGTGACAGTGCCGTGATAAAACGGCCGAAGATGGCAGCCGAGGCGTGTGTTGATGCCGGACCATGGGTTTCGCCGCCGGATTCAGGTCCCAGGCGGGGTCAGTTCGCCGCGGGTCAGCGTTTTCGTATACAGTTCGGCGCCATCCTCGCGGATCAGCCGGAACGTTACGGTTGGATCCTCTGGCGTGGCGTCGATGGTGAATTCCCCGAAGGCGTATACGCTTTCAAAGCCGTACAGCTGGGTTTCCCAGGACGGGTCTGTTACCGGCGGTCCATTTCGGGCGCCCAGGGAAGCCGCTCCGAACTCATAAAACGAAAACCCGCCGGGCCGGGGAATACGGAATCCCCGGGCGCCATGCCGGTCGCCGGAAATCAGCAGCACGCCGCCAATCCTGTGCTGTTCAATGAATCGGAAGAGGCGCTCCCGCCCTTCCGGGTCCATTCTGCCCCAGGAATCTTTCCCGTTTGATACGTAATCGCTCCACATGGTGCCGCAGGACAGGATGATGAAAGGTCCCCGGCATTCCAGCAGCCGCGCTTCAAGCCATTGCATCTGGTCTTCGCCCAGAAACACGCCCTTCTTTCCGGTCCGGAAATAGCGGTTGTCCGTCATGATGACATCGCAGGGCCCTATTTGGGTGTGGAAAAAGATGCCTCCCCGGTCATCGGAAAACCCGTAAGCGGGATTGTTCCAGGACTGGGTAAAAACCTGCCGCACGCCCCACCGGTCGTCAGCGGTGAAGCCGGCGGGAATGCCCGCTTCATCGTTACTAAAGTAGTCGTGGTCATCCCACGCGGCGTATACCGGTACGGCAGCCACCAGGTCCCGCCACGCGGGATGCAGGTCTCTGAGCAGGTAGTCGGCGCGGTGCAGGCCCAGATGATTTTTCCGGTCCTGCACGGCGATATCCCCCATCAGCAGCAAAGCGGCCGGATTCCGTTCGCGGATGCGGCCGGCGAGCACCGGGTTGGCCAGTCCCCAGCGGTGATAACAGCTGCCGAAGGCGATCCGCACCGGCTTCGCAGCGTCAGATTCCGGCAGAGTAATGATTTCCGCGTGTGGTGAAATTTTCGCGGGGGTTCCGTTGACCAGCACGCTGTAGGGACACCGCGAATCAGGCGGAAGCCCCGTCACGTCGATAATTCCGGTCAGGTCGGAGGCGGCATCCGTCGTGACCGGTCCGAACATCCGTTCTTTGTCGGGGGTCGTAACTTTTACGGAAACTTCCGCGGGGGCGCTGGTCCGCACCCAGATTTTCACCCCGTCTGCGGTTCTGGATCCCAGCATGGGGCCTCCGGTCAGGGTAATGCCGTGATCCCGGCAGAAAGCCGCGAATTCGGGGTACCGGGAAAGCTCAAAAAAGGAAGCCCGGGGATTTGAAGCCAGGATGTTATAGGCCACCGTGTAAAAATGAATGGTATCCTCCGATGGCGTGTCGAAGAGTTTCAGTAGGGACAGATTATCATCAAGGCTTCCTCCGGTGGTTCCGATGATCGGTCCCGGCTGGCTGCTACAGGCGCCGCACACTCCCAGAAAAACGGCTAACAAAACGCGGGGGCATTTCATAGGTCCAAGCCTTTCACTGTAATCGGGTATGCACAACACTGAAATCATACAGCAGGAGCGCATGAAGAAGGTTTTGATGAAGGAGTTGATGATTCCGCGCGTAGCCCTGATTGCCGGAGCGTCGCATTTTTCCATTGACAGACGAGTTTCTTTTTGATAATATATTCTCATTCTCAATAAGAGGTGGCAGACCGTGTCGGACCGGCACAGTAACAGGACCGTATGGAACATTCCGGTGGACCGCAGGAGCATAGGCATCCTGTTTTGCGCGGCGGTCGTGGCCGCCATGGTCTCCTGGAGTTCCGCGTTTCACCACCACGGTTCCGGCGACTGCGGGCGCCATCACCATCCCGAGTGCCCGGTGTGTATGGCGGGAACGCCCGTGGCGGATCCGGCTGCTCCGATCATTGTTCCGCTCCCGCCTTCCTTTTCTGACCTGCCTGAAGATCTGCCGGCTGCGCCGTGCCTCCCTGCCCGGTCCAATGATTTTTCGGTGCGCGCCCCTCCCGCCTGAGCCCGTCCTGCCGGCATTTACTCATTTGGTGTTTTTTCGTGGATGTGGCGTCTTCCTGCTTATCGGGAAACGCCGTATGGGCTTTTTCAACATCAGGACACGCGTTCTGTGGAGTTATTCATTATGAGTACAGGAAAAAAATCTTTGTCAGACAAACATCGGGGTTTTACGCTGATAGAGCTGCTGGTGGTCATCGCGATCATCGGGATTCTGGCGGCCATTCTGCTGCCGGCGCTGGCCCGGGCCCGGGAATCAGCCCGCCGCGCGTCCTGCCAGAACAACCTGAAGCAGCTGGGCCTGGTGTTCAAGATGTACGCCAACGAGGCGAAAGGGGCGTTTCCGCCGGTCAAGGCGACCAACTGTGACGGCACGCCGACGGCAGCCTTCGCGGCAACGCCCGACGTGGTGACCATGTATCCGGAATACCTGAACGACCTGAACGTGCTGGTCTGTCCCAGCGCGGCCTTTGCGGACACGCCGGAGAAGATCTGGGACCAGGGGAATAACCCCTCCACGAACTGGAAAGAAGCGTTTGAGGCGGGGCATCTGCCCTTTGCGAATAACGGCACGGTGGAGCCTTGTGAGGTGTACGACCACCCCTATATTTATTTCGGGTGGGCGCTCAGCTCCACCCTGCTGAGCACGGCCGAGGCGATTGAGAATTTCGACGTGAACGTGATGGAAGAACCCAACGGGCTGATCCATCAGCTGGAAGCGGATCCACGACGCGCGCATGAAGACTGGACGCTGACGGTTCCGCTTTCCGCGGCATCCCCCAGCCTGACGGTCTACCGACTCCGGGAAGGCATCGAACGGTTCCTGATCACCGATATCAATAATCCGGCCGCCGCCAACCAGGCGCAGTCGGACGTGGCGGTGATGTGGGATGCCATCGGCGAAGAAGCAAGCCATTTCAATCACGTGCCCGGCGGCAGCAATGTGCTGTTCATGGACGGCCACGTGGAGTTCATTCGGTTTGTGCCGACTTCTGCCGAACCCAACACGGGCAACAAGTTCCCCGTGAACGGCGGAGGCCTGGTCGTGCACGAGGCCACCCACGGCGGCCATGAGCACGAACAGCCTTAACTTCCGCGATGTCCCCTGATTGGCGGGCCGGAGCTTCGGCTTCCGGCCCGCTTTGTTTTACAATCTTCCAGGTAACAATGGAGCGGATAGTATGGAAGTACGCGAAACGCCAATTGAAGGGCTGCTGATCATTGAACCGAAAATCTGGCGGGACAACCGGGGCTTTTTTCTGGAGAGTTACCAGGCGGAACGTTATGCCTCGGCCGGGTTGCCTGAACGGTTTGTGCAGGACAACCATTCCTGTTCAGTGCGGGGAGTGCTGCGGGGGCTGCACGGCCAGTTTCCGCGGCAACAGGGGAAGCTGGTCCGGGTTATTGAAGGAGAGATCTGGGATGTGGCCGTTGATTTGCGGCCGGGATCCCCGACCTATGGACAGCATTTCGGGCTGGTACTGTCAGCGGAAAATTTTCTCCAGTTTTATATTCCGCCGGGCTTCGCGCACGGGTTCTGCGTGCTGTCCGAGCGGGCGCAGCTGGAGTACAAGTGCACGGATTACTATTGTCCCGAAGATGAGTTTGTGCTCCGCTGGGATGATCCGGCCCTGGCCATACCCTGGCCGGTAAAGGATCCGATTTTGTCAGGCAGAGACCTCGCCGGCGTGCCGTTGGCGGATCTGGAGAAGGTTTTAAGAAGCCGCGGGTGGTCCGGTTAATGTCTCACCGCCAGATCAGCAGAAGAGCGACCAGTCCCGCCAGCACAATCCGATACCAGGCAAAGGGGATAAAGGTGTGCCGGCGGATATACCGCATAAAGAGGGCGACCACCGCGTAAGCCGTCAGAAAAGAAACGGCGGAACCCAGCAAAAGCAGCCCCCACTGGGCGCCGGTAAAATCAAGGCCCGCCTTGAGGGTTTTCAACCCCGCGGCTCCGGCCATGGTGGGCATGGCCAGAAAAAAAGAAAATTCCGCCGCGGTGGCGCGGTTCGCCCCCAGGATCATGGCGCCGATGATGGTGGCCGCGGACCTGGAGGTGCCGGGAACCATGGCCAGACACTGGAACAGGCCGATTGCCAGCGCGACGGGAATGGGGAGCGCGGCCGCGTCGGTATGGCGCGCCGCGCGGTCCCGCTGTTCCAGGATGAGGATCAGGATGCCGCCGACAAAAAGCGCGGCGGCGACAACTCCCGGCCGAAAGAGGTAGTAATCGATCAGGTCGTCAAAGAGCGCGCCCAGAACGGCGGCCGGCAGGAATGCCACCAGGATGCGGGTCCACAGCGTTATTTTTTGAGGGTCAGGATAAAGCGACATGCCGCGGAACGGCCAGACGCGGTCCCAAAAGTACACCACGACTGCCAGGATGGCCGGAAGCTGGATCATCACGAGGTACGCGTTGGTGAAAGAGGAATCGTCAGTCGGCAGCCACGCGGCAACCAGGATCATGTGCCCCGTGCTGCTGATCGGAAGGAATTCGGTTATGCCCTCGATGAGGGCAAGCAGAATCGCCGTGAAAATGGACATGCGCTGAATCCTGTCGGATGGCCGGACCACCCATTTTTCCGCGTCACAGAGCATTGCCGGATCATGACGGGCATCTGTCAGCATTCATGCGGTGGCGTAACCGGCGGAAACATTTTAACTGTTTCGGGTGGTAAATCGCCTTATCGCATCCGGTCCGCCTAATGCCATTTGGGAAATTCGAGAAAAAGTCCGAATATGCTGCCGGAAAACTCCCGGCCCATGACTGTACAGGGGGCATAATATTGGGAACATGAATAAAGCGTCCCCCGGGAAAGATATGGTTTCCAACGTACATGCCGTCCGCCGCGGATGCCTGACCTGGGCGATACGCCTGATTTGTTTTTCTGCGGCTGCGGGTTTTCTGCTGGCTCAAGGGCTGCCCTGGTGGCTGCCTTCCGTCAGTGGCGCGCTGACGCCTGTCCGCGTGGAGGTGGACGGGCCGCTCTGGAAACGGCCGCTGACGCTGACCCTGCATCCTGCCCAATCCTGGGGTACCGTCCGGCTGACGATATCAGGGTTCCTGCCCATGATCCGCCTGGAAGATATCCGCCTGGCGTTAGATGATGACCTGGAGCATCCGGTTGTGGAGGCCGGCGCGGCGGCCATCACCTGGCCTGTCCCGTGGAGAACACCGGCGGTACGCCAGATAACCGTAGGCTCGCTTCTTCTGGCGGCTGACCGGATGGGAGAGGTTTCGCCCAAACCGGACGGAAGCTTCCCTGCGTTCAAGTATCCCGAGGTTCATGCTGAACAGATCAATGCCTGGATTGAACGGTTCGGCCGGTACCTCCCGGCGTCATTCCAGCTGCACAGCATCTCCTTTCGGGGCAATTCTCCAGCGGGAGTGATCTCCATGGATGGGCTGTCCGCATCAGTTCAGCGCGAAATCCAGACTTCCCGCCCCTTAATCCGGATATCCATCGCGGACCGCGGAGCGGGCATCCACTGGCAGGATCAGCATTTTCCCGTTTCGGTGTCTGGCACCCTGACGATCCAGGGGGAGACCGATTCCGCGCGGTGCGCCGCTAACTGGAAGGCCGGCGCCGGTACGGGCGCCACCGGCGGATCGCTGGAGCTGCACTGGGATCGCCTCGGGCTCCACATGCTGCAGCTTGGCATGGATCAGAGCCGCCTGGAGGGCCCCACCTGGGCCGCGCTGGCGCAGATACTCTCAGCAGGGCTGGTTCGTTGTGACGCCATTTACCTTGAACCGGTGGCGCTGGAATTTCGGCGGCAGGATGCTCAGCTGAACATTGTTTCCGCCTCAGGCGCGATAGCGGCCTCAGGTCTCCGGGCAGGCCCTGCGGACGATCCCTGGTTCTCCGGCGACGCCGCGCTGGAGTTCGCCGCGGCACCGGGTAGGGCGTCTTTCGCGCGGTTGCAAATCGAGGATGCGGGAACGGCTGAAATAAAGGTTGTTTCATCTGGGGAGGAAAGCCGGATACAGGTAAATCTTGCCGGAATCAGCCCGGACGGCCTGGCCCGATGTGTGCCTGGTCTCGGCGGATGGCTGACGCCCTGGCAGGGCTGGCTTCCGGAAAGATCGGATTTGCGTCTGGAGGGAACCGTAAAGCTTCAGGGCTGGACGCCTGAATCGGCGCAGGCGGAGGGAACCCTTACGGCGACATGGCCGGAGCCGGGCCGCGCAGTCAACTGCAGCCTTACTGCCGCATTGGACCGGGAAAGGATTGATCTGCGCGCGCGGGCCGAAGGCGGCGGCGGATCTGTGAATATCCCGCGCCAGCGGACCGGTCCCGCCCCGCAAGCCATCCTGCGGGTGGAATCCGTAGACCTGGGCCGGTGGCTCAAGTCCATACGGGGCTGGAGCACCCTGGATCCCCTTTCCGGAACGTGGGCCGGAGAAATGAAACTTTTTCTCGGGGTCCCCGCCCTGGAATGGAACGTATTCAACGATACGGAGTTGCAGTGGCAGGGCCGGGCGGTGGCGGCTTCTGGCGCCGCGCGGTCATCCGGCCGCATCTTCCGCGATGAAAACAAGTGGCTGGTATCAGGCACGGCGCGACTTTCCGACGGGGTACAATTCAGGATCGATGAAGCGAAATGGCTGGGGGGGACACACTTGGCCGGCCGGTGGAAAATAACCGCGGCGGATTTTCGGGTTCTGGCAGAGACAGTCGGCCAGGAAAGCCTTTGGGGGGAGCTGTCCATGCCGGAGTGGGGCCGGTTTGACGCTGAATACGGCCGGATCGCCTGGGAGTCAGGCCATATCGATATCCCGGCCCTGGGCTGGGGCGCGCTGTTTTTGCCTCCGGACTGGACGGTTAAGGCCGAAACCGGGGGAGAAGTCTACTGGGGAGGGCCGGGGGGTGTCCGTTTGTCTCTCGGACCAACCCGGATCGAAATGGACCAAACCCTTATTACCCTGGATCGGTTTTCTGTCACGCCGATGGAACTTTTTATTTCAGGCCTGCAACTTAACACCAATCTGGTACCGCTGGTCCGCTGGGGATGGATAGGCGGGGTACAGCATGGCGACATGAGCCTGAACGTGGAATTTTTAAAATGGCCCTTCACGGCGGCTCAGCGCAACTGGGAGGTGAATGCTGAATACCAGGCAGCCGCGGATCGTTTACTCTGGAGAGGCGATTCGATAACGCTGGAATCTCCACAGATGTCCGGAAATCTCATCTACGGGCCGAATGGCGGGTTTTCAGGATCCGGCGAGCTGAACGCCACAGCCTTGCGTTTTTACGGCGGAGTAATGGAAGACCTCAGCGGGCGGATCGCCGCGAAGGAAAGCACGATCGCCGTGGAAGAGTTGGCTGCCAAAGGATGGAATGGCACGCTGGGCGGGCGGATCGAGTGTACGCCGCTGTCACCGGGATGGCCGGTCCGGGGATCGGTCCGGCTGCGCTCCATTGACCTGGCCCGGTTATGCGATGAAATCCGATCGCCCTACGCGCGTTTTGAGGGAATCCTGAACGGCTGGAGCCGTTTCGCATTCAGGGGCATGCAGCCCACAGATTTCCGGTTCCGCGCAATGTCGGGCGAACGTTTTTCGGTGAATACGGATTTTGTGCGACAATTACTGTTGCGGGATTCCATGTCGGATTACACGGGCGGCAGACAGGCCGCGTCAGTCCTGCTGGATGTACTGGGTCCAGCGGCGCAGCGGCCGTTCGATTCAGGCGCGGTCGACCTGCGGCTCGTGGACGGCCGGCTGGCGGGAACCATGCACCTGGCAAGCGGCAACCTGAATATCACGGTGGATATCCAGGCGGATCCTCTGGCGATCCGGGACGCGCTGGAAGCGGCCGGAAACCGAGATGAACCCGCCGAAAATTAAAGGATGATCTGTATGCGACATCAAACGACGACACGCCTGATGACGGTCGCGCTGATGGCTTCCGTCAGTTTCCTTTATGCCTGTGTTTTCCGGACGGAGCATACCATCACGGCCCACATCACCCTGGACATACGGCACATCCAGGAACAGGCGGCGGGCGTGCTGGATTTCGTCGAAGGCAAAACCGACACCCTGCCCGGCCTCGAGCCTGCGCCGCCGGCCGGTCCCCAGTCCTGGTGGCGCGGCGCGCGGGACCTGCTGAATCCCATGCCGGCCGCCTGGGCGGATGACCTGAAAAACACCTCATCTCCCCTGGTGGCCGACCTGGCCCGGCGCATGCGGGAACGCCATCCCCAGATTGAGCCGTACCGCCGTTCGGGATGCTTCGGCGAAAACAACCGGGGGTATCTGGAACTGCGGGAGTGTGACGGACTGAAAGATCCAGACGCCCGGAACGCGGCCCAGAAACTGCTTGCCGAGGAAAATAAAGACCGCAAAGCGCTCTACAACGAGATTGCCCGTCTCAACGCCGACCAGGGCGTTACCGTGTCCACCGTGGAGAGCATTTACGCGGCGCAGCGCCTGAAACGCGGACAGGCCGGCGAAGTCTTTCAGCTGCCTGAAGCCGGGAACTGGTTTGATGAAGTTGCCCAGTCTTCCGTTGGACAGCGCCTTGGGGCGCAATGCCGGCCGGGAGCCTGGGTGACCCTGCCCTGATCTCAGATACTCGGATGCAAAAAGCGCCGCCGGAATGTAACGAACTCCTTTTCTGCGCGTATGGGTGTAACGGAACATGGCGGACCGTTAAAACGTGCGGTCCGCCCAACAGAAAGGGAGCAGCTATGGAGAAGGAAAGCAAGCGTTTCGAAGGTATCTGGATTGTGGCAATGGCAGCGCTGATGTTGGCGCTCTCATGGCCGGCCTCGGCGGCAATGGGCACTCAGGTTCAGGGCGGGCGTGTAACCGTTCCGGATGTGGTCGGGATGCCCCTGGACCAGGCCGAATCCGCGCTGACCACGGCGGGGCTGATGGTCTGGGGCGTAATTTACAAACCCAGCGACAGCGCGGAGGGCACCGTGATCCGCCAGCGCCCGGAAGCCGGGGAGGAGGTCAGCCAGGGACGGCCGGTTACCCTCACGGTGTCCGCGGGATCGCCGGAACGGGCCCGGGAGTGGTTCCGGAATGTCTATCAGCGGTTTACCGAACTGGATACGGATCAGTCGGGCGGGTTGTCCCGCGACGAAATTCTGGCTGCTTTAAGCGACCTGTCCCAGACCCTGTTTGATGCCATTGACGGGGATGATGACGGACAGATCTCCCAGGCGGAACTTGAGGCATTTCTCCAGCTGAGCGGGCTGTTCGGATGCGTAAGGCGGATTGCGTTGGGCGGTTTTGCCGCGCGGATGGCCGGAGACCTGCTGCTTTCCGGCATCGGCCTGACCCTGTTGAGCGCTGCGTCCTTGCGCCGGAAGGGATAATACTCCCACGACCGTCAGCGGTTCAGTCCGCAGCCTGAATCATCAGGAATACGTCCGGTTCGGCTGAATTAACGGCCGGACCGGGCAATTTTTTACTGCCCTGCTTCGTTTTCCCTGAAAAAGGGAAAGTTCCGCTCTTATGCTTTCCCCGGTAAACCGGATTCCGTTTAGGTTCTGTGGGGATGCAACGGCACAGTTGCCTGCCGGTACAAACAACAACTTCCCTGGAACTTTTCGACGGGTTCCGGGATTTCATTACCAGGTATAAAACCGAATATATTGATCAATATTTGTGAGTCAAACACAATATACGGTATTTTTGAGCAGAAAACGCCAGTAAATTCTTGACAAATTATTCGCAAAGTGCTATAGTGTCTCCTGCGCCCCGGAAACAGGTCCGGGTGAAATATGGTAGTATTTAACGTGAAAGGGCATGCCAGATGACGCCCAGAGGAAGACAGGACATACCCACCTGTTCGTTCTGCGGTAAACCGCATAACGAAGTCAATAAACTCATTGCCGGTCCGGATGTCAATATTTGCGATGAATGCGTCCGGCTGTGCTCTGAAATTATCGCCGAGGACCGGGTACGCCGCCGCAAAACCCCAAAACGCCGGGTGCCGCCTCCCAAGGAAATCAAAGATTTCCTCGACCAGTACGTCATCGGCCAGGACCGGGCTAAACGCATCCTTTCCGTCGCGGTGCACAACCACTACAAACGCATCATGACGGGCGCTGAAATCGACGGCGTCGAGATCCAGAAGTCCAACGTGCTGATGATCGGCCCCTCCGGCAGCGGGAAAACCCTGCTGGCGGAAAGCCTGGCGCGCATGCTGGATGTTCCGTTTGCCATCGTGGATGCCACCACCCTCACTGAGGCGGGCTACGTGGGCGATGACGTCGAAAACGTGGTGCTTAAGGTGTTGCAGGCCGCCGACTACGATGTCGAACGCGCTCAGCTGGGCATCGTGTTTATTGATGAAATCGACAAGATCGCCCGGAAAAGCGACAGCCCCTCCATCACGCGGGATGTTTCCGGGGAAGGCGTGCAGCAGGCCCTGCTCAAGATCCTGGAAGGCACCATTGCCGCCGTTCCGCCCCAGGGCGGACGCAAACACCCCCAGCAGGAATGCATCCAGGTGGATACCCGCAACATCCTGTTTCTGTGCGGCGGCGCCTTCAACGGGCTGGAACAGATTATCCGGAAACGGCTGGGGGCCAACACTATCGGATTCAACGCCAAGAATAAGTCCAGAACGGACATGCGGATTGGGGAAATCCTTGCCGAGGTCAAGCCTGAAGACCTGATCAAATTCGGCATGATTCCCGAATTCATCGGGCGCGTGCCGGTAGTGGCCACGCTGGATGACCTGACCCGCGATGACCTCCTGCGCATCCTTACCCAGCCGAAGAACGCGCTGACCAAGCAGTATGAAAAGCTGCTGCAGCTGGAACGGGTTAAGCTGACTTTTCAGCCGGAGGCCCTGGAGGCCATCGCGGATATGGCCATCCAGAACGAAACCGGCGCGCGGGGGCTGCGCAGCATTCTTGAATCCGTCATGCTGGACGTGATGTTTGACGTTCCCTCCCGCACGGATATCCGAGAATGCATCATTACGCCCGGCGTTATCCAGCGCAAGGAAGAGCCGCTGCTCGTGTATGAGCATGAGATGAGGAACACCGACAAGGCGGATGGCGCCCTGCCGAAAAGCGGCATCGCCTGAGACGGTTACCCCGGCTGAAGCGGCATGGCAACCAGGCATAACGCATGAACCGAGTGTCCAGTCTGTGGCGTTGGCTCCGCATGAGCGCGCTGCTTCCCCTTGCGCTGTGGTGCCCCTGCTGCAATGCGGGAAAGCCGGCTCCTGACTCGACCGCCCGGCGTTACACTTTTGAGATCGCGCGGGAATACCCGCATGATCCCCAGGCATTTACCCAGGGGCTGGTCTGGGAAAACGGTCGCCTTTACGAGAGCACCGGAGCCGTGGGTGGGCCTTCCACGCTTCGGGAAGTGGACCTGGAAAGCGGCGGCATCATCCGGATCACGGAAGTGCCGGGCGTTTTTGCCGAAGGGCTGGCGTCGCTGAGGGATGGGCGGCTGGTGCAGCTTACCTGGAAAGACGGCCAGGCCTACCTGCGCGAGCGGGACTCTTTTAAAATTTTACGGACGTTCCGTTATGACGGCGAAGGCTGGGGGCTGGCCTGGAACGGCGAGCACCTGATCATGAGCGACGGTTCCGCCACCCTTCGTTTTCGGGATCCGGAAACCTTTGAGGTCCGTCGTGAAATCACCGTGCGCGACGGAAGCCGGCCCATCCGGAATCTTAACGAACTGGAGTGGGTCCACAACAGGATCTGGGCCAACATCTGGCAAAGTGACTGGGTGGTTATGATCAATCCTGAGGACGGGCAGGTGGAGGGATGGCTGTCGCTGGAGGGACTGCTTCCGGATGCCCTGCGGGCGGGACGCAACGTGGATGTGCTGAATGGAATTGCCTGGGACCCGGATCGGGACCGGATTTTTTTTACCGGCAAACGCTGGCCCCGCCTGTACGAGCTTCGCATTAAAGAGAAGAATATCGAGCTTTCTGAAAAATAATTGCGACCGAAAAATCCCTGAAACGTCTGGCACCAGAGGGGACCGGCCCGAGCGCGGACCGGTCCCCGTTCCTTTTCCCCGCTGCACCACCACGCTGGAGATCCCATGCGGCATAAGCCGACAGCCCCTTGCGCGTTACATGGAAATCATATCCTCGAAAATTTCCGTTGTACGGAATAATCAAAAATTTTCTTGACGACCCTGTTTTTTATGCCGCAAAGGCTAAAATTTTCAGTTTTCTTTATTGACATTTAAAAGGAAATCGCTTACAATGTAAGAAGAGCGATCGAGGCAGGGCTGAACGCATCGGTCGTTTTAAAAAGCAAGCAATGGGCTGATATGCCCTGGGAACTGGGGCAGATGACTGAAAAAAGCGAGCGGGAAAATACGGCAGCGACGGCGCAGCGCGACATGGAAGGCGGAGGGATACGGCTGTCACACGGCGCAAAAGTCAAGCGCGGACAGCTTACGGCCGTGCAGCAGGGCCGTTACGGCACCGGGCCCGCGCCATACGGTTACCGGCGCGGACCGGATGATTCAAAGCCCCTGATTGTCGATGAGCGGGAAGCCGAAGTCGTCCGCATGATTTTCAGGGAGTATGTTGCCACCCGGAGCACCGGGAAAGTGGTTAATTTCCTGCATTCAAAAGGTATCTACACCCGCAAGGGAAACAAATGGTCGCGCCAGGCGATCGCCATCATTCTCTCTAACCACACGTACCGCGGCCGGGTTACTTACGGGGATATCGAAACGGAAGGGCTTCACGAGCCCATAATCGAGCCCGCGCTGTTCTACAAGGCCAACGCCATCAAGGAACGCAAGAGCCGGAAACGGCGAAACGAAGAGACGGGGGACAGCGCTGAATAATCCACGCCCCGTCCAGCAGGCGGTTTGAAGCAGGCGATTTTCTAATTCCGTTTTTTTCAATGGTTTAGGTGAGCAAAAAATTTTCATTTTTTCGTCAAAAAAATCCCCAAAAAATTTTGATTTCAGGGTATAGTTGTTATAACATTCGTGCTCGTTCTTTTCTGAAAAGAAAAGCGCGAGATTGTGTACCCCCGGCGGATACACCCTGTCCGGCTGTGCGGGCGGGGGGTGCGCCGGTAACAGATGGCCCGCAACTTATAGGAGGATGTATGAGTTGCACAAGGGTATGCATCTTCTGATCGACTGTCGGAACGTGGCCCGGGAAGTTTGTCTGGATGACAAGCGGATGCTGAACGCGATGGCGCGGGCGGCAGAACGGGCCGGGGCTACCGTGGTCTCTCAGATCCGGTACAAATTCGGGCAGGACTCGCCTCCAGGATTCACTGCCGTGGTAATGCTTGATGAAAGCCACTGTTCCGCGCACACCTACGCCGATCTCGGTCTGGTGGCGCTGGACGTGTTTACCTGCGGCAAGACCAATCCGCGCGACGTGCTGCGCTATCTGCTGGAGGAGATCGACCTGGGTGACGTGACGGTTACCGAAACGCCGCGCTTCACGCTGGGTTCCCCCCTCGAAGAGCTGCCCGAACGGAAGGTCGAACCGGCGCTCGCCTGAGCGTTGCATAGGCGCGCCTTCCACCGCGCGGTTCACGCTGAACCGAACGCCGTGATGTATTTCCGCGGATTCGGAAGGGGTGGCGTGTATCCTGTTGCGCCGGGGTTTCCCTGAAAACCGCCCGGAGGGGTGCGGCAGGCAGTGTATGCGTGCCGCCTGCCGCGCCCCGTCCGGCAAAGGCGGGGTTATCGTCTGCGCAGGAGACCGCGGCCGGCGCGTCTTCCCCCCCGTGAAGTCCCCGGTCGGGCAGCGTCGGGGGGACGCCACAGGGACAGCACCGTTGGGGCTCCTTCATACTCGATTCGGGGAAGGTTGTATCCCAGGGCCCGTTCGATCGTCTCCAGCTGCACCAGATCCGCCGGAGTCGCGAAAGTGATCGCGTCGCCATCGCGGTTGGCGCGGGCGGTACGGCCCACCCGGTGCACGTAATCATCCGCGGTGGGAGGAATGTCATAGTTGATCACGTGGCTCACCCCGTCGATATCCAGCCCGCGGGCCGCCACGTCTGTTGCCACCAGGATGGGCACTTTGCCGGTACGGAACCGTTCCAGCGCGCGGACGCGCTGCCGCTGGTCGAGGTCGCCGTGGATTACCGCCGCGGTGATGCGGTGTCGTTTCAGCGCCGCGCCCAGCCGGTCCGTGCGGGCTTTGGTCCGGGTAAAGATGATTGCCGAGTCGACCGGTTCGGTCGCCAGGAGGTGCAGCAGCCGCTGAAGTTTTTCCTCTTCCCGGACCGGCAGCAGACGCTGGCGCACCGTATCCACGGTCCGGGCGGTGAATTCCGCACCGACCCGCGCCGGGTCCCGCATAAAAGACGCGGAGAGCCGCTGCAGTTCCTGGGCAAACGTTGCTGAGAACATCAGGGTCTGGCGGTCGGCCGGCGTCTTTCCCAGGATGCGTTTTACGTCCGGCAGAAATCCCATGTCCAGCATGCGGTCCGCTTCGTCCAGGCACAGGATGCGCACCCGGTCAAGCCGGACATGCCCGCGGCCCATGTGGTCCAGCAGCCGGCCCGGCGTGGCAATCAGCACGGACGGGCTGCTCTGAAGGGCCTTGGTCTGGGCGTTCATGCCAACCCCGCCGTAGACGACAGTTACAGTCAGGCGTAAGGTATCCGCAAGCGGCCGCGCCACGGACTCAACCTGCAGCGCCAGTTCCCGCGTCGGCGTAAGCACGAGCAGCCTGGGCCCCGACGCGTTGGGCGGTTCCGCGGCCAGCCGCGTTAGCGAAGGCAGGAGGTAGGCAAGCGTTTTACCCGTTCCGGTCTGGGCGGTTGCGATCAGGTCGCGGCCCTCCAATGCCGGCGGTATGGCCAGTTCCTGAATCGGAGTGGGGGTGTCAATACCCTGGGCCGCCAGCGCGCGCACCAGCCGGGAATCCAGTCCTTCAAATCTTTCAAAAGTCATATATGGGAAATATTTCGGTCCTGTAAGGGTTTCAGCGCCCCTGCCTAACGTCCGCGCATGCGGAACGATACCACACCTCCATCAGCGTATACCCCCTTTTTATCTCCTCCCTGAAACATTGTAACACATTTGTGGCTTTATAACTATTATACGCAGTCTCATTCATCCCGGTTAGGGCCGGCCATGGGCGAATATCGCCCGGAGAACATGTTTTGGGGACATGCCTTATTTTTTATTGCATTTTTCCGGATCAGGCGGTACTCTTATTGAGGGTACGCGGCTAATGGTAAACGGCGTCTGCCGAAGGAGTCTGAAAATGAAAAGCATGATGTGGCGTATGGCGGTCGGGTGGACTGTGCTGTGGCTCGTGGCGGCTGGATGGACGGCCGGTGCCCGGGCTGACGCGTCGGCTGACGGGGGCGCTCCCGTTATCGGTGATCCCGGCGCCCTGCGGACCACGATTGAAGACCAGCAGGATGTCGCGGTTACGGTCTATAACAACGACCGCGCCCTGGTGCGGGACCGCCGCAAGGTGAAACTGGCCGACGGCGAACTGCGGCTTGCCTTCATGGATGTGGCCCAGACGATCCTGCCTGAAACGGTCAGCCTGCGTTCCCTGAGCCATCCCGACGGGCTGGCCATCCTGGAACAGAATTATGAGTACGACCTGATCAGCCCCGAGAAACTGATGGAGAAATACGTGGGCCGTGAGGTTACGCTGATCAACAAAGACACGCAGCTGAATTTTTACGAGCAGCAGGCGAAACTGCTGGCCGTCAACGGCGGCCCTGTGTATGAAGTGGAAGGGAGGATCATGCTGGGTCATCCGGGCGTGGTTTCCATGCCCAAACTGCCCGAGGAACTGTACGCGCGCCCGACGCTGGTGTGGGTTCTGGACAGCGGCGCGGCGGAACAGGAAATCGAAGCGGCTTATCTGTGTTCGGGCATGTCGTGGCGGAGCGATTACGTGCTGACCCTGGACGCGTCGGAGACTGCCGGTGACCTAGAAGGCTGGGTAACCCT
>JAKOTZ010000243.1 GCA_029776995.1 Candidatus Hydrogenedentota bacterium | reverse complement strand
GTCCGAATCGTGCAGTGACACGGTTCCGGCGGGATCGGTAATCAGCCAGAGCCCGGCGGGCGGTACGCCGGCGACCCAGGGTCCGGGAACGGTAGTGAACCTGGCGGTGTCCACGGGTCCGTGTCCGGTAACAGTGCCCGACGTGACGGGCCAGACAGAATCCGCGGCAACTGCTGCTATTACTGGATCCGGCCTTGCCGTCGGCACGGTAACCACCCAGTGCAGCGATACGGTACCGGCGGGCCAGGTGATCAGCCAGAACCCGGCGGCGGGAACTTCCGTACAGCCTGGCTCTGCGGTGGACTTGGTAATCTCCAGCGGGCCGTGCGTGGTGCCGGTGCCGAATGTAGTCGGTCAGGCGCAGGCGGCCGCGCAGGCGGCGATAGAAGCATCTGGACTGGCGGTGGGCCAGGTGACCACCCAGTGCAGCGACACGGTTCCGGCGGGCCAGGTGATCAGCCAGAACCCGGATGCGAACACGCAGGTAGCGCCGGGCAGTGCGGTGAACCTGGTAGTGTCGGCCGGTCCGGCGGTGGTGCCGAACGTGGTAGGCCAGGCTCAGGCTGCGGCCACGGCTGCGATCACGGCGGCGGGACTGACGGTCGGCGCAGTGCAGGAAGTGTACAGCACGCAGGTGTCTGAGGGTACAGTGATTGCCCAGTCGCCGGCAGCTGGTGCGACCCTGACCTGCGGCGCGGCGGTGAATCTTTTGGTCTCCAAAGGTGCGCCGGAGAATGTTCCGACGAACCGGGAGATCATGCAACAGATCCACGACGGGTTTGGAGATCTGGATGCGGACGGCGACGGCAACCTGTCGCTGGAGGAAACGCTGGCGGCGCTGCCGAACCTGCCGTGGGAAATATTTGACTCCATTGATGCGGACAATGATGACTATCTGACGCTGGACGAACTGAAGCAGTACCTGAAGATCAGCGGATGCTTCGGCTGCATCAGGCGGCTGTTCGTGAAAGACCTGCTGGTTTCCGCGGGTGGCGACCTGCTGCTGGCGGGTTTGGGCGTTGGATTGTTGCTGACAGCAGGTCTGCGTAGACCTTCACGCTGATCAAAGACACGGACCAATTCTGGGCTGGTCTTGTACGAAAAAGGCCAGCTCATTTTTAATCTCACATCAGGAGGAGGTTCCCATGAGGGGAGTAAAATGCTCCATTCCACTTATATTACTGATTCCGGCCCTGCTTTTATCGAACACAGTTTTTTCAGATTCGGATTCACCCTGGGAAAAGGCCGAACAGGATGGTATTAAAACACAGCGGGCGGTCTCTTTCTGTCGCGCGCTTATGGATGCCTGGCTGGCCCACGCTGATCCGGAAACCGGGCTGTTGCCTAGGCGTCTGAACAAAGACCGTTATTGGAATGCCAGGGATTGTGCCGCGGATAATTTTCCTTTTCTGGCAATTCTGGCCCGCACCACGGGGCTTCCCTATGCCATCGCTGCCACGGATCACATCTTTCAACAGGAACAGCAATTAACGCCGCGGCATGAATTTCTCAACCTTCCCGATACATACGACTTCACCCGAGACAAGTTTCTGAATCAGGAACCGGATTTCGAGGAAGCCATATTCGGCGCGTCGGAATACGCAAAAGACGGGCTGATGCCCATGACAGAATGGCTGGGCAGAGGTCCCTGGTTTAACCGAATGGTCTTTCTGATCGATACGCTTTACGCACTCGGTGAAAAACTGGGGCGGACTCCCCTGCCAACCGAAAATCCCGAGGTGCTGGGCAACCTGTTGCAGGTGAATTCCAGACTCTACTGGATGACAGGAGAAAAGCGGTTTGCGGATCGGGCTTTCGCGATTGCCGATGAACTCTTGCTTAATAATCCCATGCTTCAGTTCCCTAAGATCGTGCTGGATGACCACGGATGCGAGGCTATTGGCGGCCTGTCGGAAGCGTATCTGCTGGCCAGACAGATCGATCCTGATCGTCAGAAAACCTATCGCCAGCCGATTCTGGACCTTTACCATGCCATTCTGGAACATGGGGCAAACGAAGATGGCATGCTGTACAACTGGTTTGAACCGGCCACGGGCGCGCACGCGCAGGACTTCACGGATTCCTGGGGGTATGACTATAACGCCCTGCTTGCCCTGGCGATTGCCGAAAACAATACCGCCCTGTTGGGGGCCTGCCGAAAAGTACTGGGCAATCTCCATAAATATCTTGGAACGCCCTGGGACAACGCCAGCGCTGATGGGTATGCCGACACCGTGGAAAGCGCCATAAATCTGATTAATCGTCTCGGACGCATCCCTTCAGCGATGCAATGGGTTGAGCAGTCGCTGGAGCACATTTACGCGAAACAGCGGCCTGACGGTATGCTGGAGGCGTGGTACGGCGACGGTAACTCGATCCGAACCATGCTGATGTATGTGCTGATGCACACCTGGGGGTTTACGGTAAAACCGTGGCGGCCGGATCTTCGATTTGGAGTCTGGCGCAAAGATGAAACGCTCTATCTGACGGTCAGCGCGGATTACGACTGGCAGGGCGTATTGACAGCTGACCGTCCCAGACACCGTGACTGGCACCATCTTCCCTGGGACTATCCCCGGATTAACCAGTTCCAGGAATGGTTCACTGTTTCGGACGATGATACCCTGACGGTGAGCCTCGAAAATCATCCCGACCAAACCATACGTGGCG
>JAKOTZ010000225.1 GCA_029776995.1 Candidatus Hydrogenedentota bacterium | reverse complement strand
CGGGGGAACCAATGCCAGAAACAACACCTGCACTTTGAACGACTGCGCCGAGAACCATTTCATAAAAGGATCCTCCGCCGTAAAATACGCATATCCCGTATTCTTGTTTAAAACCAATTTTACCCGATCAAATCGCGATTCGTCAAGTAATTTTTCAGAAGATCGGGGGGAATCAGTCATTTTGACAGATTATTGACAGTTTTATTGAAAAAATGTTTAAAAATACCAGGTTTTAAATTGGCTCGGAAATTGCAGAGTATTTTCAGACGCCCAAACATCGACCGAAAAAAGGAGCCAACAACACGTCAGAGGAGCACAGTATGAAAACCCAGACCTGGCAAAAAACAAGGGACCTGATGGCCAGTGTGGCCCAGAACCTGACCGAAACCACGCTGATCGGATGGTGGCGGCAACCGCAGTTCCGGTCATGGCTGTCCGCTGTGGACGCCTTCGGACTGACCCCCCTGGACCGGGTACTGCAGGCAGGGCGATCCGACCTGGCCACGCTGATGATAGATCGGGAACAGCAGGATCTGACCACATCACAGCGGGCGGTTACACCGCTGCACCGCGCGGCAGTACTTGGAATGCCTGATGTTATGGCCACGCTGTTGCGGCTTGGAGCCAACCCTGACACCCGGGACAGCCTGGGCGAAACCCCGCTGCACAAATGCGTGCGGGCCGGGGATACGGCGGCGGTCAGGCTGCTGCTGCAATGGACAGAACCGGAACCTGTCGCCCGGGACGGCTTAACCCCGCTGCACTGGGCCTGCCTGCTGGGACGGGAAGAAATTGCCGTGCTGCTGGTACAGGCGGGAGCGGATCCCTGGCATACGGCAACCTACGCGAACGGAGAAGCGCCGGTGGATTTCGCGCGGCTGACCGGTCAGGATCTTCTGGTGGACCTGATGCTCTCGGCTTAATATCCCGTCAGGCGGGTTCTGCCGGTACCGGCGGACGTACAACTGCCGGTACCGGCGAAGCAACAGGTTTAACGTACATTTCTGATACCCGGGCATGAAGCCGAAAAGCAAGGTCTTTCCGGTCGTCCCCCGAAAGCGGTTCATCGGCGAACCGAACTGTTACACGCACCCCGGGATACCCGAGCAGCCGGAAAAGATGATAAAAAAACGGCTCAGGCCGCCACCAGGAAACCAGCTGATCCGCCGGCGGCATCCCCTCCAGCGTCTGATAGGTGAGCGCAGCGCAATGTATGGGCAGTCCCAGGGCCACTGCAGGCTCAATCAGAGAAGACTTAAAGGGAGCCACCTCCAGGCCCACAGAAATCCGCCCTTCGGGAAATATGACAATGCCGTCTCCCTTGCGCAGGGTATCGGCAATTTCCTGCCCGGCGCGCTGGGTATCCCTGATCCTGAGCCGATCCACAAACACGACGTGAAGGCTTCGGGCGATCGGCCCAATCACCGGCCAAAACTGCACGTCCCCCCGGGATACAAACAGGCATCCCGTAAGCAGATTCAGCACCAGCATGTCCAGATAGGATAAATGGTTAGCCACCAGGAAAAACGGAGGACTCGGGGGGATTCCCTGAACGCTAACCCGGATTCCCGCAACCCGCGCAAAGAATCGGGCCCACATCCGCAACAAGTAACGCCGCAGCGCCCGATCAATAGTTTCCTTCCGAAGGCACAGCGTGCTCAGTATCCATCTTAACCCCAATAAAAAAAGCGCCGCGGCGATCAGCAGAATCGACCGCCAGACGGCGCGAAAAAATGAAGCTTGCATGGGCCCTTTCATGCAATCCCTCCAACCGCCCCGGGCAGAACGGTCAGAACCGCTTGACCGGCAGATACTCCGTGGATATGGATGTTCGCGCCGCGCGTTCCAGTTTTTGCTCCAGCAATGGCCGGATATCCAGCGTCATTTCCTGCCGACGCTTGCGTTGATCCAGCATTTTCCGGGACATTTCCAGCGCCGCGCGGCTCAGGGAAAGCCTCAGCGCTTCACGGCATAGCGCGCACAGCCGATCCCCCGCGGGAGCCGGCGCGCCGCACCGTTTACACGGGTTACCGGGATCCGGTTTTCGGAATGTTGCATCTCCTTCCGCCTGGTCAAAAAATGGTATGGCAACCCGGGGAAGCTCTTCCGCCGATTCAGGCATATCCGCGCACTGCCGGCAACGGCCCTGATCCGGGCGGGCAGGTCTGAACAATTTCCCGCACGTTTCGCAGGGAATAACTGGATAATTGCTTCTTTCCATCCGGTTAACACTCCGGTTTCGCGTTCCAGGACGATATTATACGCATCACCTGATCCCGCAGCTGTTCCGGTGATCCCCCATTATCGAGGACCGCGCAGGATATTGCCCGTTTGGCTTCGGGGTCCGTCTGCGCGGCTATCCGCGCCCGGGCGGCATCCGCGTTCATCCCCCTGCAGGCGATCAACCGTTGCAATCGGATCTCTTCCGGCGCCGATACGAGGATTAATCCGTCGAACCCGGGCGGCAACATTCCGTTTTCGCCCAACAGCGCCGCTTCCACAATGGCAACACGATGCCCCGCTGCCGCGAGATGCTTCAGGCGGTCGGATATGATCCCATATACCCTGGGGTGAACCCATCCGTTAAGCAGCGACAGCGCCTGTTTATCATTAAAAACAATCGCCGCCAGCCGATCCCGATCAATTTGTCCGGTATCAGTAAGAACGCCTGTTCCAAAGGCTTCGACCACAAGCTGAAAGACCTCTGTACCCGGCTGGAGGAGGTTTTTTGCTTCGGTATCCGCATCCACCACGGGGATGCCCGCCTCGGCAAAATAGCGGGCCGCCAGTGATTTTCCACTGGCGATGCCGCCTGTCAGCCCGTACACCTTCAACGTCGGTTCCTTTTCAGCGCAAATTAAGATACCCGTGTTCTTCGCGGCCAATACGCGCGCGATATGCTTTATTTATCTATCGGCAGGACAGATTACAGGGTTAACACCAGCCGCCCGCCAAAACGGAGCCGTTTTGAAAACTTCAATACCATTCTCCGATAACCCGGCAAGACATTTGAAAGGTGGCGGGAAACGGATTCATCATCCAACCACAGTTCCGGACCGCGCGAGGCCAACGCCTCCGGCAGCCGTATCATAATGGACTCCACTTCCAGCGGCACGGGAACATTGACTTCGACCCGGGTAGCGCCATTGGCAGCCGAAGCCGCCACATCGCACACGCCCAGGGGAGTCCATGCCTTCCAGCGCGCCGGATCCGATCCGCACGCCCGCGCCGGCACAGACAGGTTCAGCCGCCCAAGTCCCAAATCGGGCCAGAACCCCGCGCCTACCACAGCCAGCAGCCAACTCCAGGCTTTTAACGCGTCGTATCCACCCCCTTCCTCCAACCCATGCTGCCGTTCAAACAGCCTGCGGACCATATCAAGCCAGGCCCCCAATCCGTTTTCGGGATCGCTGAGCGACAGGAGCGCCATACGCATCACCCATTCCGGGTGATGGATACACTGGGCAGAGATCCGGCGCAACAGAACCTCGACCGATTTCCAGTCGATCAATTCGTCGTACCAGAAAAAACGGCACATCGCCAAAAAATGCACTGCTTCGGCCAGCCCGCGGTTTTTAAAGGAAAGACCATCCCCCTGGGCCAACAGCTCCGGCAAAACCTGCCTCTCCCATGATTCCGCCACAGCTCGCGCGGTCCCTGACAATTCGGAGGCAGCTGTCTCAAGACCTACCCGCGCGGCAACAGAGGACAGCGCCCATAACGCGACTGCCCGCTGCAACTCCGGCCCGACTGCCTCCCTTTCCAGCATGCCGGGAATATCCCACGCCTTCAGGATACGAAACAACCGGGAGGTATTCGGGCTTAACCCACAAATCCCATCCAGGGCTACCCGCAATACCCATGAAACCGCTTCGGGAAGCGGCGGCTTGTGACGGACACGCTCCATATCGGTAATCAGGGTGTTGCGCGCCCATCTGGGAAAGAGCAGATGCCACTGAAACAATTCCGGAAGCGAAAAAGCGGTGCCGGAAGGCGGACGCAACACGTCATCCGCCCGAAGGGTCACCCGAGCCGGGAGAGTCATGAAACTTTCAGCCAGCGCTCCGCAAATGCCTTCCGGCCGGGCATCCCGCACAAACAGGTCCAGCCGGTCGTGCTCCTTCTGCAGATAGGCCATTACGCCTCCGCCGACAATCGGGTTCAGCCACGAAAATGCCTCCCCGAGATCCGCTTCCGCACTTTTTAGATTTTCAGCGTCAATCGTTCGCCAGGCCACCATCAGCGGAACCGACACCGGCCCGTCCGGCTGTCCGGATACCACCCCCATAACGATCCAGCATGGGGATTCCCCGGGCTGCTTTTCCGGAAAACATTCCGGATCCTCGGACACTTTCAACAGCGACGGGGAAGCCAATGCCTGGTGAAAAAAACGGGACGGATCGCCGGGACAGTATTGGAACACCGGTCGGATTGCCGCACGCTCCGTCTCGGGGAAAAAGACAACCAGTTGCCGCAGGCGAAGCCGGTTCCCGCTATCGTCACGCCATACCGCAAGCAGCGCGTTGGGCTGGTCTTCCAAATGGGATGCGGCCCTTTGGACCGATTCAGATCGGGCCTGAAGTCGGATGCACTGCCAGGAAACCTCGCCGGTGCGATTTCCAAAAAGGTCCGGCGTAAGTACCATTCCTCCGGCCCATTCGTCAAAAGGCATGTCTTTGTCAGGAAACGCCCGGAACCGCAATATCATCCCGGACAGGGCGGACAGATCATAATCAAAAGGCAATATCCAGGATCCGGCCTCAAACATGCCTTCTTTCAGAAAATCCGGATCGGTCAGGTTAAAAACAATACGGTTAAAGTACTGTTCCACCTGGTAACGTACCGGAGGAATGATGCCGCGCTCTTCTGAAGGGCGGTCCGCCTGCAAACGCCCCAGGCTCACACGCCCGTTGCGGCACAGGCCGGTAAACGCAAAAATGCTGTCCAAAGGAGGCCGATTCCAATCCGGGGGCTCACCGCTGTTCCGTCGGGGGCGCCAGCCCCCTTCTCTGTCCAGTGTTATGTAGCCATCGGCCGGTCCGCCCAGCAGATGCCCGGGCGCGCTGAACCGAACGGCTGGCGTAACGCAGTCTTTCATGTGGTCATTCTGCAGAATCCACGGGTCCCGGTGTAACGGTCCACGTTTTGTGGGCGGTTATATCATCCTCAGAATCCTGAGGCGCCGGCCATGACCTCCGCAACACATCCCGGTACAGCCCAATCCGTTCAGAGGGAATCGGTTCAAAGCCCAACTTCAAGGCGGGTGACTCGGATTTCAGATCGAAATTATCATTCGCGGCGTCCACGAACATGGGATCCCCTGATTGGCTTTCCTGGTCAAATCCCGCTTTTTTCCAGTCGGCCCACTCCACCAGCTGCTGGTCTCCTTTTCCATAATCCTGCCGCAACACCCTGATCTCGCCGGGCGCGCGGACCAGATTGCGGTCAAACACGCAGGTCTCCGGATCAAAAGGCACCAGGTCGTAAACCACGGCTTCGGCCGTCCCCGGCCCGGCGAAAGACAGTCCCCGATAGTCATCCCGGTCATACTGGATAACATTGCTGGTAAAGCGGTTCCTGGCGGGACGGCGCGGATCCTCCGTCAGAATAGTTTTCAGCGCCGGGTAACGTTCGCTGTACGGGGGCTGATCAGCCTTAACCTCATTGAACCGTTCACGCATCAGATCCCAGCAATAGCTGTCCCACCGGGCGTCGATATGCAGCGCCGGGATACACCCGTAGAAAATGTTGTTGTCCACGGTGTTGTCCCGGCCTCCGCCGATCATAACCCCGCAAAGCGGCACGCGATAGATAATATTACCCTGCACCAGCACGCCGCTGGTGCAGTCATCCAGATACACGCCCCAGGCCTGAAACGGGGTTTCATAGCGCCAGGACCCCGGTTCGGCTTCACCCGTCAGGCCAAAACCGGCCACATCATGGATGCGGTTGCACCGGAGCACCACCCCCCGCTCGGTCCAGTTCCGCCCCATGTAAAAAGCTCCCGCGTCCGCGGATTCCTGGCAGACCCGACCGATATCATTGTATTCGACGGTATGATCGCTTCCGTTCAGCAAGATCGCGATATGCGGCAAATCGCGAATGTGATTATGGGCAATCCGGTGGGCGACGCCTTTCCCCTGAACAGCCGCCTGATAAGTCCGCTGAATCTGTCCGGTTCGACAAATCAGGTTATTCACCGCCTGGTGGCCGCCGGGCGTCAGCGTCAGGCGGTCTCCCCCATCCAGGGATATGCCCGCCAAACCGGTATCCTCTATATCACATCCGGACACGACACACTGGCG
This sequence comes from Candidatus Hydrogenedentota bacterium, assembly GCA_029776995.1. Classification (GTDB taxonomy): domain Bacteria; phylum Hydrogenedentota; class Hydrogenedentia; order Hydrogenedentales; family CAITNO01; genus JAGPFE01. Next base: position 23,088 of record JAKOTZ010000225.1, on the reverse strand, counting down.
GCCATCGGTGATCCGAACCCCGGCTCCGCCTGTATTCCGTATATGGCATCGGCCTATCAGCACAGATTCAGAATCTGATACCACGACCGCGTCTCCCACCGTGGCCTCCAGCACAAACCCCAGGATCGCCACATGGCGCGCCTTTTCAAGTTTTATAAGTGATTCCGCAACGGGCAGCACCACCCTGACGCCGTCAATGGAATCCACCGGTTTCAGCCTGAGAACCGCGCGGTCCCGGTCCAGATACCATTCGCCTGGATCATCCAGCTCTTCAGGCACGTTAAGGAAGTAAAAGCGGCGGCCCGGTTCAATGCCGTACGGCGTTTCAACGCCCAGACGAACGGATTGGGTCTCCGGGTTGATTTCGGCCACCGGCGCGATCGTGTGCCACCAGTTATAGTGAGGCCAGATGGATACCCGAATGTCTTTACTTGTGGACCAGCGTTTAGGGCGATCCCCGGCATAATGAAACGTTGTTTTAGGCTGCTGTTCATCCCGCGCGGCAACAATGGCCCAGCCTCCCGGAAGCTGGCCATCCCCCCGATTGGGCCAGCGCGCCGGCTCCAGCCGCTGGCCGTTCCAGAACAACTGGAGCGGGCTGTCCGCCGGCGGAAGTGCCGGCACCGATGTTTCCAGGATGCCGCCTTCGCTTTCCTGCCAGCCCCCCAGGTCAATACCGGCTGTCAGTACCACGGTTTCCCCGGGATAATTCTGCCAGACCACCGGGGCAGTATCGGTGCCGCCGTCTTCCTCAGTAAACACCAGCGGACTATCCAGCCGGTACGTACCGCCCCGGACATACACCATCACCGACTTATCCCGGGGCACCTGCCTGGCCAGGTCGCGCGCGCGAACCAGCGTCCTGACCGGACCATCCGTTCCGGCCGAATCCGGATCTTTAAGCTTCCCGGACCAGTCGTCAGAGCCCTGGGGAGAAACGTAGAATGCGTATACAGGGGCAGGTGAAGGCGTGTTACCCGGAGCTTCATCGCCAACAGCCCAAAAGGCCACGGCGCAAATCGCACCGATGAACAGAACACACCACTGTTTTTCCATAACGTTAATTCTCCGTCTGTTTCAGTGTCCGCTCCCTGCGTTCATCAGCAAGTGATATTTCCGCGTTAACAGTTCCCAATCTCCGCGCCGTATACCCTCTGGCGGCTTCACGGGAAGAAAAGACGGTGATCCAAATGAGGGCACCCGTTCCAGAAAGCCGGACTGGCGGATACACTCCCATGCCGCCGCAGGATCCTCCGGGACCAGAGGCAGTGGCCCGGATGGGGTCGGCCATGCGGCCGCCAGCAGGCGTATCAGGTATCTTTCCGGCGTACACCGAACCCACCTCGCGGAAGTAAACACCAGGCAGAGACCGGCTTCCCTTGTTCCCTTCGCGCGCCAGGCCATCCATTCCCAGTATTTGTCCAAATCCATAACCGGCCCCTCGCAGCGTTCCGGATCATAGGCCTGTAAAAAGAACGCGCACAGCTTATTTTGCAGCGAGACGGTTTCCCGCGCGGTAAGGAGGGTGGGCGGCCTGCCGGTTTTGTCCCGGATGCCCAGTTGGGTGGCGGTCAAAGGCGCCAACGGCCCTCCGTCAGGTTCCGGCAGCCATGCCAGAAATGCGGGCAAATCCCTTCCAAATGCCGCGCGCTTATGGCGGTCCGGCAAATAAATCTTTCCGGAGCGCAGCGGCCGGGCGCAAAGAGACGGCACGCGCCGGTAAAGCCGATTCAGGCTGTTCCATCCGCTCCGAAATGCCGCCGCGTGTTCCTGATGATTGCGCGCGACACACAATACGGCATGATGCACCCGCCTGTTCGCGAACCCGACGGTAACATCGAAAAGAAACAGCGTTTTCATGGACGCGGCCAGATCCAGTTTTAAAGAGGATACCGGGGCATTTTCAAGTTCCTGGAGAGCCGGCAGAATCCAGTTGTCCCGTGATGCGAGATGATGTTCAAAAGAAGACTCGAAGGTTTCCCACCGAAAAAATTCCCGCCAGGACGGAAGGTCCGAAGAGAAACACCGTCTGCTGTAGTTCCAACGAACAGTCAGCGGAATCGGTTTTGCCTTTCGCGGAAGGTTTCCTTTTGATTCGCGGGGCATAAAAATTCCTTATTTCGGATGATGGGCCTGTGCTCTGCGCGCGTACCAATAAAAGTGTATCACCTGGAACAGGCACCGACATATTGGCCGCCGGCATTTGGGCCTGACCAGGCAGACCTATCCACCAGACAGGACTCCAGCACCAGGGAGTCCAGTCCGGCCGCACGAAATGCCTCGACCGCTTCTTTGGGAGTCCGGACAATAGGTTCCTCGTGCATGTTAAACGACGTGTTGAGCACCACGGATGCGCCCGTTCGCCGTTTCAGCGCTTTCAGGACCGCATACAGACCCGGATTGGCCTCCTGGCGGACGAGCTGGGCGCGGGCTGTTCCATCCACATGCACCACCGCGGGAAAACGTTCCCGCATCGCCGGCGCGCATTCGAAACATACCGTCATAAACTCCGCCGGGTATCGGGCCGCCTCCCAGTTCCTGAGCCACACCGGAGCATCCTCATCCAGCATGGCCGGCGCAAAAGGCATGAAATCACTGCGGCGCAGCTGCCGGTTCAACTGTTCAGGGATTTCAGGGCGGTCTGCCGGCGCCAAAATGCTCCGGTTGCCCAGCGCCCGGGGACCCCACTCCATAGGCCCGCAAAAACGGGCCACGCACCGCCCCGCGGCAATCCTCGCCGCGATCTGATCGGCCATCTCCTCAGGATTTTCATACAGACTGAATGCCCATCCCGCCTCCCGCAGCACGGCCTGGCATTCCTGCAGGTCGAACCGGTCGCCCAAAAACACGTGTTCCAGCCTGGACGGCGTAAGAACACCGCATGCCGCCAATGCGCCTACCGAAAGCCCTCCATCCCCCATGTTCGGCAACACAAACATTTCGGCCACCCCGGGAAGTTCATGAAGTCGCTGATTCAGCTTGACATTCGCGAAAACCCCGCCCGAAACGCACAGACGGGACTGGCCGGTCCGCTGGAGCCACCGTTTTGCCACATCAGTAATAAATGCCTCCAGGGCAGACTGGGCCCATGCGGCTACGTCTTCGCGCGAATATTTCCGTAACAGATCGTCCTGAATCCAACGCACCGCGCGCAGCCCGACCGGCCCGTCCCAGTGAATGGTTCCTTCCTGGTCTTTCCGAAACGGCATACGTTCCTTTACCCGCTCGGGATCACCGTACGCGGCCAGGCCGGTCAGCTTGCCTTCATCCCGGCACGGCACAAACCCGAAGGCTTCGGTCAGCGCTTCGAAAAACAGGCCGAACGAGTCTCCAGCCGGAACACCCCATAATCGCTCGGGAACTTCACCGTGCTTATAACTGGATACCGTCAGGGACATGCCGTCGCCCATGCCGTCCGCCGTAACGCAAAGGGCAGACTCAAAGCCGGAAAGGAAGGCCGCTCCTGCCGCGTGGGCATGATGGTGTTCCACGAAGACCACTCGCGCGCGACGGGACAAAAAATCTCTTCCGCGCAACCGGACCAGGCCGGCCAGCAACGGCTGTTCGGCCTGAAAATCACTGTATTTGCATCTTAACGCGGCGTTTCTCCCTGCGTTCAGCATCGCCGCGCGATCCAGCAGCCAGCGCAAGGGATGATTTTTGCGCTCCCGTTTCAACCGGCGCGCGATATCATGGATCCAGGGAAAAAAACGGACCAGCGCCGGAGGCGTCCTCAAACCGGCCACGCAGACCAGCGCCACGTCGGCCGGATCTATGCCCGTCTGCCGTCCGAGAGCCGCTAAGGCATTCGCGGGAAAACCACCGGCATTCTTCATCCGGGTATAACGCTCTTCATTCGCCGCGAAACGCAGGTACCCGTCCACAGCCAGCGCCACGCCGGCATCAAATAAATCCTCGCTGATGCCGACGGCAATCATCCGCGACGCCTCCTCCGAAGCAGGCCGAGCTGACGTCGTACGGCCAGCCGCCAGGCGCCGGGGCGGAAACGAGCCAGCATGGCCAGCTCCACAATCGGCCCGCACCAGCACTCCGCGCATCCAGGCAGAGGAGACATAGACGCGAACTGTTCTCCCTGTAATTCCCCCGGCAATGCCCTGCGTCCCGCGTCCCTGCCCGTCGCGACTGCCCTACTTTGGGCGGCCTCAGCAAACTGAAACTGGTGGCAGGCCAGCACGTAGCCATCCGGTTCCACCACGCAGAAAAGACGCCCCGCGCCGCACCATATATCCGCCTTGTTCGGCCAGCGGGACAGGTGGCGCAACCCTTCGGGCGAATTCAGTACGGGCGCTCCTTCCCGCGCGGCCCGGGCTATCTGTTCCATCGCGCGGCGGAGGGCGTCCGGGTCCGGAGCGATCGGGTTGGGCCTGCTGGAGGAATCAAGGCGCATCGTGGCCGGCTGGAACATGATGGGTACGCCAAGCGTTTCCGCCAGTTCCAGCGCGTCGTCAACCACATCCACGTTGCATTTGCACAGCGTGCATTGAAACGAAGTGGACACGCCGATGCCGCGGCAGATCTCCACGGCGCGCATCACCTGATCGAAAGCCCCTTGCCCCCGCGCCGCGTCATGCACCTCCCGGGGACCGTCCAGGCTCAGCGTGACATGATCCACCTGGCGGATTACATCCTCCTTTCGTGGGATCAGCGCGCCGTTGGTGCTGATAAACACGCTGTAACCCAGATTGCGGGCCGCCTTCACGATTTCTCCGATATCACTGCGGGTCAGCGGTTCGCCACCGCTGAAAGTGACCCAGCGCGCTCCCTGTTTCCACAGGGATTCCAACCCCCGGATCACCCCATCCGTATCCAGTTCCGGGCCGATGGCATCCTCCACGCCGCAGTAGGCGCACCGAAGGTTGCACCGGAACGTCAGGTTCCAGGACACAAACAGCGGCGCGCGGGTTCCCATCAGCGCAACCCGGACCAGGGTAAGGGATCCCGTCAACGCTTTGTACAGTGACCCGGCCACATCATGTCCTCTCATCACAAAGGACCTTCAGGGAACCGTCCGGAAACCGCCAAAGAACGAACAACGCCAGCCATCCAATGGGAATCCATATCCAGAAGGTCATCAGCCGGAAAAGTAAAACTTCATTAACCAGCGTGGCGGCATTATTCCCCAACAGGGAAAGCATGCCGCCCAGCCAGGCCTCAACGGCCCCGATTCCCCCGGGCATCCCGCTCAATGCCCCAACAATCATGTTCGAGGGCGCCACGGCAAACAGCTCCCACAACGGTACCCCGGACCCGCGCGGGCCCGAAACCAGCCACAGGCTCAACCCGTTGATCAGCCAGCCTATCGGCGTAAGAAACACGGCGGCGGCCAGCGCCGGGTGATGCCACTTTATTACTCCTTTCAGACCGGTCAGGATATCGGGCAGCACCGTAAAACGGCAGACCCACGCGGCGCATCCCAGTGCCAGAAGAGCTGCAGCTACCGCCCCCCACCCCAGCCGCGGCCATAACAGCGCCCCGCACAGCACGACAACTCCCGCCACCGCGCTAAAACCTAACAAAAGTATCTCCACCAGCACCCCCGCGCCAAGAGGAACGTTGCCAAGACGCTTCAGTTCAATCGGGCGGATCAGCCTGCCCAACTGAACCGGAGCCAGCAAACCGGCATAACCGCTCAAAAACAGCAACACCGTCTTCCCTGCGGGAACACGAATTCCCGCCGCGCGCAACAGATACCACCAGATAAAACCATCCAGAAAAATATCACAGGACTGCAACAACGCCACTGATATCAGAATGGACAGGCGTTCCCTCCAGAACGCCGGACCGGCATCCCGGAGTTCACTTAACCATGACCGCCCACCCGCGACAGTCAATAATAAAAGTAATAATATAATAATTATTTTTCTGTACTTAATAATGTATGAAAGCACTTTCAATACCGACTGCTCTGCCACGCCCTGAACGGGCGGTTTATTTCTTTCCAGTGTATCAGAGGCCTGCCGCTGGGATAACACAGCAGGTCTTTTCCACTCCGAATAACAGGAAGCTTATCCCAAAACTTCCTCCCCCTCCGCTCCAGCTGAAATCACTTCCGCTTTCAGCGCCTGCGCTGTCCGCTCAGCACGGCCGGAATAACTAATAACGCGCCACCCGCCGCCAGCCAGCAGGCGGACCAGATACCCGCCCAGGCCGGACTCATGTGATACAGCCAGCTGGTCACCACACTTCCAGCCAGCCAGGCGCCGCCAAATACAGCATAAAATTCACCGTACGCGGTCGCCCTGCGCGCTCCGGGCGCCAGTCCGGAAACTGCCGCGCGCAAAACGGATTCCTGCGCGCCCATGCCGACGCCCCACAGGACCAGTCCGCCGGCCAGAAATGGGCCGTCCGCCATGAAAATCAAGGGTCCTGACAGGGCGATCCCGCCAAAAACCGCGACATTTACCCAAATTCCCCACCTGTCAAACAACCACCCCAACAAAAGCGCGGCCAGAGCGTCCACTGCCATAACTCCCGCGTAAACCAGGGAAATGGCAGCGGGACTAACATCGACGACTTCGTGCAAATGAAACGCAATCAGAGGAAAATCCGCCATACCCAGGCCAACCGCCGCCGCTCCGGCCAGCAGCCCCCACCACGCCGAATTTCTCCACGCCAACCCGCCGGATTGATCTGAAGCGCCCCGGTCAGACACATTCCCGAGCGAACCGGACCCGGGAAAATCCGCCCGCGCGCGCAGCAACAGCATCAGACATATCATGGCAGGCACCGCCAGCATCAGAAACGCCGTTCTGTATCCACCCGCCCAGGCCAGCACCAGTCCTGCCGCAAGTGGTCCGGCCACCGCGCCTATCTGGTCCATCGCTTCGTGCACGGCAAATGATTTTCCGGTTCCCAGAATACTGCCCGCCTGGGCCAGCAGCGCGTCCCGAGCGGGAGCGCGAACCGCTTTTCCAAACCGCTCCAGCAGCACGCATGCCGCAGCCATGGGCCAGTTCAGCGCCAGGCCGATCAGGGGAACCGCGCCCAGATTAACAGCATATCCCGCGAATACAATGGGCCATTTGGCGGAAAAACGGTCGGCAACCCGCCCGGATAAAACCCGAAGGACCAATCCGAGGCATTCTGCCAGACCGGAAACGGCACTGACCGCTACTGCCGATGCTCCCAGCGCGGAGAGCCAGGGGCCAAGCATCCCCCGCGCGCCCTCATAGGTAATGTCGGCAAACAGGCTGACCAAGCCCATGGTCAGCACGAACCGCCAAGCGAAGCTGCGCAATTTCTGAGAATTTTCCGAGTCCATATGATGGATTATTTTATCTTTACCAATGCAGGCATTTCCATATCTTCCGAATGTTCGTTTATGCTTGTCACGCTCTGTCAAAGTTACCAAACAGCAAAAAATAATAAAAAGTTAAATTCTGTACGCAAAGCAACCTCTTTATATATAAATCTATAATTTTCTTGAACTAATGCGAAGTTTTCTCTTGACATTCCACGGGGAATTGGTCTATAAAAATCAGTAGTGGAAAAGTATGTAACCTGGCTGCCGGTCTCTGGTAAAGAGGTAGTGAGCATGCTCGGAGCGTGCGGCGTGAGTCCGTGCGGCAGAAGATGGTTGGCTCTGCGTAAGGAGAAATTTATATGAGCGCTTCCGGATTCTGGAAAGCGGTAGGGTGGATTGTTGGAATGGCCTGCCTGGCCATTGCGGCCACGGTGATGACACCGGCAGCAGCGCAGCCACCTCAGGAAGACTGGAACGCCCTGTACGCCTCCCTCACTACGCCGACACCCACGGAGTTCCCCTCCCTGTACAAACAGGAATCAGGTTTTCTGCGTTTTCTGGGAGCACCGGAGGGGGCGGCTTTCTCCAGTGGGGGCGGTTCCGGCAAATCGGACGGGATGACAGACCCGGCTGCGGCGTTTCTGAATCGCTTCGCCTCTTTGTTTGGTTTGGACTATGCCGAGTGCTCCCTGTCAGAAACCAGGCGAATTGTTCTGCGGAATATGGAATACGTTAGGTTTTCCCAGTATTATCAGGGTCTCCCCGTGGAAGGCGCGGAAGTCGTAGTACAGGTAGACGCCACAGGTAATATCCAGTCCGTTTCCGCCAGCGCGCTGACCTCGGCGGAAATACCCGCTGGAACCGCCATAGAAACGGTTCCGGTTTTACTGGAGAACCAGGCGGCCCAGGAAGCGCTGAATCTGGAAGCCCGGGCGCTTGCCACAGATCCGGAATCCCTGCGGGTGGTTAACGGGCCGGAGCTGATTGTCTTCGCTCCTGGAATTTTCGGCCTGGCCGGCAGTCCCGTACTCGCGTGGAAAGTGGGGGTCTCACGGGATCCCGCGCGTTCGTCGAACACGACATGCGTTTACATCAGCGCGGCTGATGGAGGCCTGTTGCTTCGGCACAGTCAGCATCCCGGGCTGCTGCAACGGACAGTATACGACGTTCAGGGAAACGCCAACCTGGTGGGCAGCACGGATATTACCCCGGCCCGGACCGAAGGCCAGGGAGCCACTGGAAATACCGCGGTAGACAACACATATGACTACTTCGGTGACACGTACAATTTTTATTTCAACCGTTTTAATGTGGACAGCTACGACGGAGAAGGCAGCGCGCTGGTCGGATACGTCAACGCCCCTGTACTCAACGCTTTCTGGGACACGGAAGAGGAGTACATGATCCTCGACAGCCGCCTGCTTGCGGACGACATCGTGGCTCACGAGTTGTCTCATGGGTATACGCTTAACGTGACGAATTTCATTTATTTCAGTTTTTCCGGTGCCCTGGCGGAACTGTACGCGGACTGGGGCGGCGAGTTTGTCGACCTGACCAACGGACGCGGGAATGACGACGATAACGTGCGCTGGTGGATCGGTGAGGATATGCAGCTATTTGTTTCGGACCAACGGGGCCGCCAGGAGGACGAGGATGATACCGACGTCCCGTCACCGCTGAATACGACAGGGGTCCGTTACATGAAGGATCCCACGGTCTTCGGGAACCCCGACCGGCTGGGCAGCCCTCTGCTTGCTGATCCCACATCCCTTTACGACAATGGGGGCGTTCATATCAACAGCGGCATCGGTTCTAAATTTGTGTACCTGCTGACCGATGGCGACCAGTTCAACGGTGAATCGGTTCAGGGAATTGGCATTGATAAAGTGGCGGACCTGATGTTCAATACGCTGCCGAAACTGCCCAGAAGCGCCACGTACTATGATTTCTTCTACGCGCTGGGCAAGACCAGTTCTGAACTGGGATTCACGCTGGAGGAACGTTCTCAGGTGCTTTCGGCCGCGCGCGCAGTGGAGATAGAACCTCCGGAGGCGGCCCTGCTGGGATTGAGCAATTTGCGAGCAATTCCCGTAACCACTACGGATAACGAGCCGGCTATCGCGCTGACCTGGCAGAACCCAACTGATATCTCCATCGGCTCGCTGGTGCTTGTCCGTTCGGTAAACGGATATACCACAAATCTCAGCGCAGGGCTGGTAATTCCGCTCAATAACAACAGCACCTCATATGTGGACACTGCTGTCCAGTCGGGTGTGACATACTACTACACGCTTATCGGGGATCTGTCAGAAACCTTCCCCCAGCTGCTGTACGCCAAGGCAACGGCCGGCGGAAGTGCCCCCAATCTGTTAACCCAGGTCTTTGGCAATGATCCCCAGCTGGGACAGGCAGACCAAATGGATCTGTCTTACACGCAGATCACGTTTAAGCCGGCCATAGATCCGGCTCCACCACTCGGCCAGAACGCGGTTGGCGTATCCTATGAAGATTATCGGGCCATTGTGCGGCGGAATGTCTTCTCGTTACCCGTACAGCGAGAAGACGCAAATGGCGGCGCCTTCCGGCTGCCCCTTACCACTGACGGCACTGTCTCGCTGAAAATCCCCAACAGGATTCCGTACTTCGGCAAGCGGTATGACAATCTTGTACTGGGAGCGAACGGTTATATTGCTTTCCTTCCGGGCATCGATCAGATTCCTGAACTGAACCAGCCCAGCGCGGCGGCGCATTTCGTGGTGCCGCGGATATCTTTCCTGTTCTCCGACCTGGCTCCTGACATGAGCGGAGAGGTATGGGGGCGTTTCCTGGATGACCGGGTGGTCTTCACCTTTATGGAAATTCCTTCTGCCAACGATTCAGGCGTCACGGGGTATGAGACGCCCAAGAACACCGTTCAGACAGAGCTGTTCTATGACGGTACCATCCGCATCACGTATCAGTATATCGGCGCCACCAATGCGGTAGTCGGGCTGTCTGACGGACGGGGCGCGCCCACAGAGCCATCCACGCTATGGACTAACGTTAAGAAGACCCTTTCCCTCACAAAATTCACGGCGTTACCTTCAAGTTTCAATATCCTGTACATTGAGCCGATCCCGTATGTGATGGCTTCCGGCGGTGAAACCGTACGCTTCACGGCTCGGGCTGTCAATCCCGCAGGCGTGACAGGTGTTCCCGCATTAACCGCCGAATGGACCGGCACGGGCAGAGCGCCTTTCGCGGACCTGGGCAACGGCACCGGCGAGTTCTCCTGGGACACCCCGGAAGACACAGTAGGCGAATATACTGTTCGCGTTTACGCGCTGCTCGGGTCCAGTGTAGCGTGGCAGGATGTTTCCATTTCCGTAGGATTCACTTACCTGCTGCCCACCGCGCAAAACCTCAGCATATCGGCCAATACCCCATATGAAGATCCGTTCCAGAGCCGGCTGATCCCGCTGGGCAGCCCCCTTTCCGCGTCGTATGAGTATTATCATCCGCTTTCGAAACGCGCACCGGACCTTTACTCGGAAGGGGATACAATCATCTACTGGTTCCGCAACGGACAGATTGTTCCCGAACTGCTGGGACGGCTCAGTGTGCCGGCTCCGGCGTTGCGCTCGGGTGATCGGTGGTGGTTTGGCGTCATTCCGGTTGCGGCAGGCGGATACTATGGCGAGCTGGTACAGTCTCCCGTGGTAACCGTGGACGGATTCCCAAAAATTACCGCGGTGGTCCCGAACTACGGCCTGACTATTGGCGGTGAAACCGTCACGATACAGGGACGGCAGCTTTCCCGGACGGTGAAGGTGTATTTTGGCGGGGTTCCGGCCACCAATTTGAGGGTACTGAGCGACGAGGCCATCCAGGTGACGGTGCCGCTCCACGAAGCCGGAAGGGTTGACGTGGTCTGCGAAAGTCCGGAAGGAACCGGCATCCTGAACGGCGGATACCGCTACATCAGCGACTATCGGGACCTGGCGAAAGAGGACCTGAACAAAGACGGGCGGATTGACGCGGTGGATGTCCAGCTGGCCACCAACGCGATACTTAAACTGGTGGCCCTGCCCAACGCGGACGTAAACGGAGACAAAAAGGTCGACGTGAAAGACGTGCAACTGGTCGTCAAGCGGGCATTGTTGCACTGATCTGCCACAGGGATCCCAGCAGTAAAACCGTTGAAAAATCCCCCGCCGGAAATCACTCGGCGGGGGATGCCATTTTTGAGTATGTTCGGACGTACCGACTCAGCTGATGCTGGGCACCTCAAATCCCGGAGCATAGGCGCGGGTAAGCAGCGCGTTGGCATCCGGGGCGTCCACGAACTGCTCCGATTTGGGATCGAAGGTTAACGAGCGTCCCAACCGGTAGGAAATATTGGCCAGATGCGCGTGGCCGGCAGCCAGATGGGCCGCTTTCATGTCCGCGAAATTCTTTTTCGCGTCGTTGGAACGCACCGCGTCGATAAAATTCTGCCAGCACCCGCGGGTTTCGGGAACAGGATAGTCCGCATCGCTTACGGTGATGGGCCTATTTTTCTCATCAAAAAATCCCTGCCCTTCCACGTAATAACCTTTCTCCCCATAGAAAAGATTGCCCACGGAAACACCTTCAAAGAACTTGTCTCCGATCATCCTTCCGCCCTCATCGTTGGTCCACCGGTTGCGCACCTCAAAAACCAGCATCGTGCCGTCGTCGTATTTAAAGGTAGCCACGTTGGTATTCGGGGTTTCACCGGCATCCTGATAGGTATAGCGGCCGCCATCGCTGTTGACTTTTACCGGGAATCCCTTGTTGAGCCCCCAGACGGCAATGTCCATTTGGTGGATGCCCTGGTTTCCGATCTCTCCGTTGCCATACCGCCAGAACCAGTGCCAGTTGTAGGGATGGTACATCGGATTGTACGCCCCGCGCTCCGCCGGTCCCTGCCACAGCTCCCAGTTCAGGTATTCCGGCACGGCCTCATCCGGTTTGTTGCCAATCGATCCCCGGTTTCCGTTCTTGTACCCGAGCGCCCGGGCCATGTAAAGTTTGCCGATAATTGCCCCGGACTGCAGCAGCGGAATATCCCGCAGCCATTTCCCGCTCGAACGGCTCTGGGTTCCGTGCATAATGATCAAATTGTATTTCTGCGCAGCGGCAACCAGCTGCTGCCCTTCAAAAAGGTTGTGGGATGCCGGTTTTTCCACGTAAACGTGTTTGCCTGCCTGGGCCGCCCAAATCGCGGCCAGCGCGTGCCAATGGTGTGGCGTGGCAATGCTTACCGCATCGATCTCCGGATCCTGGATGGCTTCACGCAGATCCGTATAGATTTTCGGTTTCCGGTTATATTCCCGCTCCATCTTCCCTGAAACCCGGTTACGGACCCGCTCATCCACGTCACAGATGGCAACCACCTCAGCCCCTTCACACTTGGAAAAGCCTTCTATATGCTCATTGCCCCGTCCATTGCACCCGATGACGCACAGTCGGATCCGTTCATTTGCCCCCCATACCCGTCCGCTCACAATGGAACCCGCAGCCAGCACTGTCGTGGCTGTGCCGAGGAAATCTCTCCGTGACACTTTCATTTTTTTGCTCCTCTGATTGTTTTTTACCTGCATTTTTATCATTCTGCAACAGAACAATGGATTCATTCCACCTGAAAATGGATTTTTCCTGCCTCTGTCAGATATAACTTTAACCATGGGGAGATAGCCGGTGGCCGACGCATTGATACATCGCAGGCAGTTTATAAAATATGTTGGCGCCGTCGGTGTCTGTTACCTGTACGGTCTTAATACGCGGGGCGATACGGTTCCGGGCACAGTTGTGGCGCTTGCGCCGCGGAACGCGTTTCCCAGGCTGACCGCGCGCCTGCGGTATACCGCGCGCAACAGCGGCCCATGGCGCGTGGTTGAACTGTTCCGGGACAGCCAGCCTTTTTCCGAACAGGCCACGCGCGCAATCCGGGAACACCAGGCCGCACTGGTTGTCGGCATACCTATACCGGACAGTCCTGAAATCATTGCGTGCGTGACTGAAAGGGGAAATGCGTGGGCCACTGTCTGCTGCCCGTTGTGGCAGCAGGCTTACGGGTGCCTCCGAGCCAGGTCAGCGCCGCTTGTCTGGGGCTGCTCTTCAGCCACTGAAGAACCGCATACCCTGGCTTCCAGGCACCTTACAGAAATTCTGGGGTGGCTGATGCTGGCGGGACAAAAGAATCTTATTCGGCGCATAGACACCGTCGGAAATGCCGCTGAGGGGGGGCTGATCACGGGTATACTCTTTTCAGATGGCTGTGAAGTCCGCTGTGCCACGTCTTCAGGAGATGCGGACCAGGCCGTTAAAACACTTTCCTTTCGTGCAGGAAGCGGACCTGGCAGTAAACTCACATTCAGGAATAGCCGTGTGGTTGAAGACCGCGCCACTGGTCAATCAACGGCTGTTTTTGCGGACATGCCGTTGGCAGAGCTGTTCAAAACATCCCGTCCGGGCAGCATATCCGCAGTTCCGCCAGACCGATGGGTGCCATGGGAACATTTGGCTGAAACCGCCGGCAGGTACGGTGTACGGCTATGACGAGATCCTCCTCGAAATACGCTCCCGGACAATATCCCTCCGGAAGATCCACCTCCCGGGACATGCTGAATATCGGCATGCTGGGCGGAGGAATCGCGGAGTCCCTGTTGATATCGGCCGTGCTGGTGGTGGACCGGTCATCCCATCCGCTGCGGACGATGAAATCCCTGCAAAGCCTGCTTCCGCAGACCTATGACGGATGGGAATGCGTGGTGGTCTGCAACGGTCCCGTGTCTGAAGATTTGCAGGAAACCCTGCAGGATTGCGTCGCCCAGGATGAACGGATAAGGATCATCAATCTGCCGGAACCTTTGGCGCCGGCAGAAGCCCGAAACTATGGCATCGAAAAATGCAAAGCGCCGTTTATTGCCAATCTGTCTTCGGACGCAATATCCGAACCGGATCGATTCCTCAATCAGCTGCTGGCATTCCAGGATTTCCCGGATATCGTGGCCTGTGGCACGTGGGTGCGACTGATCGATGAGGACTTCCATATCATTGGGGCAAAGCGATATCCGGAAACGCCTTCGGACATCGCCCGGTGGCTGCCCCTGGAAAACCCCACGTGCGAATCCAGCATGATGTACCGGCGGGGATTCGCGCTTTACCCCGCGGCATACCGCCACGGATCCGGTTACGCCCATCTGGTGGAACTGGCCCTTTCAGGCCATCCGGTCATGAATGTTCCGCAGTTTCTGGTTGCCTCGTGCGAACCCGAACGCCCGGAATGCCGGTATGGATGGCGTGGCATGCGGGCCCATATGGCCACCCGCTGCCGGGCCGTCCGCCTGCTGCCCGGCTGGAAACGCCCCTTCGCGCTGTTTTTTATATGGGTGCTACCACTGGCGTGCCTCATGCCGCTGGCCATGTGGCGTTCCGTCCGCCGTATTCGGGATAAAGTGCTGGGGTAGCATCCGGTTTGGTCCGCAACCTTGTATTCCCGTATCCTTTCGCCCATGGATTACTGTATTGAAACCATCGAACTGACCCGTGTTTTTGAACGGGTAACCGCTGTGGACCACCTGACCATGCGGGTACCGCGTGGCAGTTTCTTTGGATTTCTGGGGCCGAACGGCGCGGGAAAATCCACCACCATACGCATTCTGACCGGGATGCTCCTGCCGACCTCCGGACAGGCGCTGGTCCTGGGTATGGACGTAGTCCGGCATCCCATCGAAATTAAACGCCGCATCGGCGTCGCGCCTGAGGACTCCGCGCTGTTTGAAAACCTCACGGCACTGGAATACCTGGGGTTTGTTGGGCGAATCCATGGCCTTCCCGGGTCTGTTATCCGGGCGCGCATTGACGAACTGCTGGCTCTGACCGCCCTGGAAAAAGCAGCTGAGGTCCCGGTTTTCGAATACTCCCAGGGCATGCGCAAAAAACTGGCCCTTTGCGCGGCACTGATTCATGACCCGGAGATCATTTTTTTAGATGAACCCTTTGAAGGGTTGGACGCCATTGCGTCCAAAACATTACGGAATGTACTGGAGCAGGCGGTCCACCGGGGACGAACGGTGTTTCTGACCTCCCATATTCTTCAGATTGTGGAACGGCTCTGTGATTACGTGGGCATTCTTCACCGGGGACGGCTGGCAGCCCTGGGAAAAATGTCTGAGATCACGGCCCGGGCCGGCCTCGAGGAAATTTTCGTGGAAACGGCGGGCGCGCCGGAAAATGAACCCCGCCTGTCCTGGCTGGAGACCTGATTCGTGCCCCATGCCAGCCAGCACATTATCGCCCTGACCCGTCTGCGATGGCAGCTGTACAGAAAAAATTGGGGAGCCTCTGAACTGGTCAACCTGATCTGGACTGCCTTCCTGGTTACGGGAGGAATGGTCGTCGCAGCGTGGGCTGGAATCTGGCTGTACTGGGTGGGGCGCGCGCTTGCATCCGGTGAAATTACCTGGCCATTCGCGTCTATGCTGGTTCCCGTGCTGCTGACCGGCCTGTTCGCGGTGTTTTGGCTAACCGGCCTGTTTTACCGCACAATCCGAAACGACCTGATCGATCCGCGCAAAATGTTACATCTGCCTATTCAGCCGGATCTGCTGTTGACGCTGAATTTTTTCTACAGCCTGCTGACTCCCCTGACCCTGGTCGCCTTACCCGCGGGCTTCGGCTTTGTGTTGGGAGCCAATCAGGGCGGGTTCAGAAACCTCGGAATAGGACTGCTTATCCTGGGAGGCTTCTTGTTTTTTCATGCCTCGCTGGCATTTTATGTCCGCGGTGCGCTGGCTATTCTAGTAGACAATCCAAGAAAGAAACGCCTTGTATTCGCGCTGATTACGCTGGGCATTCTGTTTCTTTGCCAGCTGCCCGGACTGGTCGCGCTGGCCCTAAGATCCGATTTGCTGCGCGACCGGCCGGAAATGCTTGGCCCGTGGTTTCCGGCGCTGTTTGCGGGGGTATGCGCGCTGCCGCCATTCTGGGGAGCTTTGGGTTACTGGGGATTGTTTGAAGGGTATCCAGCGGTTGCCATGACAGGCGGAACCGCCCTGTGGATGCTTGGCTTTATGCTGATCCGGGCAGCCGCGCGCCAGACCAGAAATTATTATCTGCAGGGGGGAATGCATAACCCCAATAATGCTTCTCACCCCCTGGACCACGGCTCAGTAAAGCGCCCTATTGCAACCATGCGCGATATCCCCCTGCTGTCTGACAATTCGAGCGCGCTGGTATGGCTTTTTCTGACCAACCTGACCCGCAATCCGCACACCCGTCTTCAGGGCGTGGCCCTGGTAGCCACGGGAGCTTTTCTGATGGTTCTGTTCCGGTCAGGCGTTTACGGAGATGAGGCGCAAACTTTTCTGCTGCCCCTGCTGCTGGTCTGGCCGTCGGCGTCTCTTGGTTTGCATATCCTGAATATGTTCGGCTCGGATGGCGCCGCTTTCCGCGGATTGTTACAGCTTCCAATCAGCGGCATACGGGTGCTTCGGACGAAACACCTATCCCTTATTCCGCTCACCCTGGTCAGTATGTTACTGATGTTTTTGGTGGGCATGCTGATCGGCAGTATCTCCCTTTGGGAAATCCTTCTCGTCAGCCTGGCTGCCATTCCCTATTTTCTGACCTTTTTCACATTGGGGGCCTGGACCTCGATTCTTATGCCTTTTCCTATGACGGGACGGGGCTCCCGAAAGGCAATGGGCAGGACGGCTTCACGGGGATACCGAACCGTCGGCATTCTGCTGACCATGCTGGTCATCCTGGCGCTGTCCAGTTCCGCGGGATGGGTTCTGGATGCCTGGCGGCGAACTGCGCCCGTGTATGGAACTGTGGTATGGCTGCTGTGGTCCGTTGGATCATGTGTCGCGTACGTTTTCACGCTGCGAAGTGCGGGGGATACGCTGCAGCGGCGCTGGCCGGAAGTTGCCGCAATCCTCGCTCGTGACACTACCGAATAAGAAGCCTCTCTTCTGGACCTCCGCGGGGATACCAGGCCAGCGCCCCCGCCAATCCGGAAGGCAGACCCGGCAAATCCATCAGAAAAACCGTTTTATTCATCCTGTTCGCGTCGGAGCGTACCGCGATTTGAATTGGAACCGGCATTTCCATAACCGTTGGTACGGAAAACCGGGAAAATGTATTGAGAACGCCCCGGCGGAGACATTTCACAACAGCCTCACGCCTGGTCCACAGCCTGAAGAAACGCTCGTCGCCCAGGAGATCATTTTCCAGTTGGGAAATCTTCTCTCCTGCTACCCATTCCCGCTCCGTTTCACTGAAAAAACGGCGAGACACGCAGTCTTTACCAGGATATGTCCTGATTTGTTCAATATCCACCCCCGGAACCATTCTTTCCGATACAGAAATCACCATCCAGTGACCGCTGTGGGAAATGCTGCCCTGCCAGAAACAGTTCGGGTTGTCCTCCGGCGTCACTGCCGGTTCGCCGGCCTGTTTCAGCCTTTCCACCGCTTCACCGGACAGTACAGATACCAGCCAACGCAACCCGGCCCGTCCCACCGTCCGCCGACGGCGAACCTGGGCATCTCCCGGCTGTTCAATCCGCGCGCGTTCCGGTTCCGTAAGCAGCGCGGGATCCGGTTCCGCCGATGTCCAGTCCAGCAGGCAAATAAATATCCCCGGCGCGGGCTCACTGATTTTTATTTTATCCGGACTTAGGCGATTCATTGCGGCCACGCAATACGGTTTGGCGAATACGGCTTAAACATGCGAAAATGATATACGATTCTTACTTTCTGAACTTACGCCGCAAACTTTATCGTAAGAGGTGGATTTCATGTGCGACCAATGTGACCCCAACAGTGATTTGCTTTATAAAATACGCCATTCGCTGGCCCATGTGCTTGCGGAAGCGGTGCTGCAGATACGCCCCAACGCCAAACTGGCCTTCGGTCCCCCGGTGGAAAACGGGTTTTATTACGATTTCGATTTTGGCAGCGAGCCGGTTGGTGAAGCGGATCTGCCGGAAATCGAAAACCGCATGCGGAAAATCCTGAAAAAGAAAGTGCCATTTGTCCGCAGCGAAATGACAGTTGATGAGGCGCTGGCATTCCTTGAAAAGCGGGGTGAAGTGTACAAAGTGGAATACGCGCGAGAACTGGCGGAGTCCGGGCAGCTTTCCGGAAATACCCTCTCCTTTTATTCCAGCGGCGACTTTATCGACATGTGCGAGGGGCCGCACGTGGCCAATACGGCGGAAATTCCGGCGGACGGCTTTGCCCTGGACAGAATATCCGGCAGTTACTGGCGGGGCGACGAGAAACGTCCCATGCTGACCCGGATATATGGGCTGGCCTTTGCCAGTAAAGCGGAGTTGGACGACTACCGGGAACGCCGGCGTCTGGCCATGGAACGGGACCACCGGCGCCTCGGGGTCGAACTGGAACTGTTCCTGCTGGACGAAGAGGTCGGCTCAGGCATCCCGCTCTGGCTTCCGGCCGGAACCGTAATCCGGGATGAACTGGAAAAATGGGCCCGGGAAGTGGAATTCCGGGCGGGCTATCAGCGGGTGTCTACCCCTGCCATCGCGAAAGGCGACCTTTACCGGAGGTCCGGCCACCTGCCCTACTACAAAGACAGCATGTTTCCGCCGATGGTCATGGATGAAGAGGTGGATTACTATCTGCGTCCCATGAACTGTCCGCACCACCACAAGGTCTACGCGTCAAGACCCCGCAGTTACCGGGAACTTCCCCTGCGTCTGGCGGAATACGGCCAGGATTTCCGCTACGAGAAACACGGGTCCCTTGCGGGGCTGCTGCGGGTGCGGGCCATGACCATGAACGACGCGCATATCTACTGCACACCGGACCAAGTTGAAGCGGAATTCCGGGCCGTAATGGACATGTACCATTACTATTACGACCATCTCCGGTTCGGCAATTTCAGGGTACGGCTCTCGCTGCATGACCCGGAAAGCGACAAATTCGTGGACAACCGGGAAGCCTGGGAAAGAACAGAGGCGACTGTCCGGGAAGTATTGCAACATCTGGGGGTCCAGTATGAAGAAGAACGGGGCGAAGCGGCTTTCTACGGCCCCAAAGTGGATATCCAGGTAAAAAATCTGCTGGGACGGGAAGAAACCGTATCCACCTGCCAGCTCGACTTCGTCATGGCCGACCGTTTCGATCTCACTTACGTGGATCAGGACGGCCAGTTAAAACGGCCGTACATCATTCACCGCGCGCCGCTCAGCACCCATGAGCGCATGATTTCTTTCCTGATCGAATTCTATGGCGGCGCCTTTCCCACATGGATGGCCCCTGAGCAGGTCCGGATTATCCCGGTCAACACGGACGTGCTGGATTTCGCGCTGGCCCTGCGGGACCGTCTGCACGAGGACCTGTTCCGGGTAACGGTAGACCAGACCGGGGAAACGTTTAACAAAAAAATTCGGAACGCGGTAACCCGCAAGGTCCCCAACATCTGGGTAATCGGCAACCGAGAGAAGGCGGAAGGGGCAGTCACATGGCGGCGTTACTGCACCAAAGACCAAATTTCAGTTGATATCGCCCGGGCCCATGAGATGCTGAAAACCATGCGCGGCAGCCGCCTGATGGACAATTTCCCCGATGTCCAGCTTCCCGGCTGAGCCTCCTCTCGGTCGCCAGGTTGACTCTTCCGGGTGTTTTATGGTAAAAAATAATTGCCTGAAGAGGCCGTTTGGATTGTTAATTCCGCCGGAATAGCTCAGTCGGTAGAGCGCATCACTCGTAATGATGAGGTCACCGGTTCGATCCCGGTTTCCGGCTCCAGGAATTCACGGATACCCGCATCGATCGATGCGGGTATCACTTTTTAATGATCAATGGCGCGCCATTCTTTCTCCGGCTGATCCGGTTTTTATGGAGTCACGGCCATACTTTGACCGATTCTTTTCATATAAATTTGCGTTTTTATTGAATTTGTAGTACTATAAATGTACAAAACTGTAATTCAGCAAATTGTTTCTTCACGTCAAAAAGAGGGCAACTGACTATGGAAACACCGCAGTCTTTCAGCACATTTGAAGTCGCGCAGTACTGCCACGTCACCGCGGACACCATACGGAAATGGGCTGAAGCCGGAAAAATCAAGGTATTCAAAACCCCGGGCGGTCACCGGCGCATCCGAAGGGAAGACCTCATCCGTTTCCTTCGGGAAAATAACATGCCTATCCACGAGGACCTGGACAACTCCGGATCCCGGGTACTGATCGTTGATGATGAAAAGGCGGTCATATCCGTAATTCGCCGTTTTCTTGAACGGGCAACCACGCCTTTCCAGATTGAGGTGGCTTCGGACGGTTTCGAAGCTGGACAGCAGGTCGCCATATTCAGGCCGGACGTAATTTTTCTGGATTTAAGGCTGCCAGGTCTGGACGGATTCGAAGTCTGCCGGAGAATTAAATCCAACCCCATGACTGAGCACATCAAAATCATCGCCATGACCGGATACTATGAGGGCGACGTGGCACAGCGGGTCGTGGAGCTGGGCGCGGCGTTGCTGCTCCAGAAACCCTTCACTCCGGATGATCTGCGGCGGGCGCTGGCCAAAGTGGGCATCGAGGTCAATTAAACCTCAAACGCCAACGGACGGAATATTGGAAATCAGGAAACACACACATCCGTGGATACTGTGGAAAAATCTTCCGGCCAAAAACGGAAAACCCGCCCGTCTGAAACTGTCCTGCAGATTTTCATGGCAGCCGGCCATCCGGTATCTGCCCGGGAAGTATTCGAGAGGGGACGGCATATGCATGCCACCCTGGGCATCGCGACTGTTTACCGGTGCATCCGCCGGTTTATGGAAGAGGGTATCCTTCGCGAGATCCATCTGCCCGATGTCGGCACGCGCTATGAATACGTGACGCCGGAACACCATCATTACTTCCACTGCAACCTGTGCGGCCATCTGTACGCGCTGGCGGGATGCGCGGAAATGCTGGAATCCATGCTCCCTGCCGGATTCATCATGGAATCCCATGAAATCATTCTTCGCGGCCGATGCAACAACTGCGCGAAACCACGGAACATTACCCGAAAAGAATCCGGAAAAAAATAACAGGGAAACTGAAAAAAAAGGCTGTGCCATGATTCGCAGTATGACAGGGTTCGGTCGCGCGACCGCCGCCATACCGGGCGGACAGGAGTTGACCGTAGACATCAGCGCGGTGAACCACCGCCATCAGGAATTTTCCATACGGCTCCCTCAACAGTGGCAGTTTGCCGAACATCCGGTTCGCAACACCTTGCGCCAACGGATCCACCGCGGAAAAATAACGGTTTCAATACGTCCCGTGGCTGGAAGCGGATCATCTGCAGCCCGGATTGATGAGAATACGGCGGTCTCATATCTGCGGGCATACCAAAAAATCGCATCCATCGCCGACCTTCCGCTGCAGCCCCTTACATTCAGGGATCTGGCGATGCTGCCCCACGTGCTGGTATACGATGACGGAACCTGCGGAGAGGAAACCATCACCGAAACCATCCTGGCCGCAATGGCGGAGGCCCTGGATATGCTGGACCATGCCCGGTCGGCGGAAGGCGCATGCCTGGCCGCCGATATGCGGACCCGGTGCGAAACGCTGCTTAAGAGCGCAAACAGTATCCTGGACCGGTCTCCTGAATTTCAGGAAGCCTACCTCAACCGGATGCGCCAGCGACTGGAGGAACTTGCGATTGAACCGGGAATCCGGGAGGACCGGCTGGCGATGGAGTGCGTACTGTTGGCCGACCGGCTGGATATCACGGAAGAAGCCGTCCGCCTGAAAACGCACCTGAACAGATTTCTGGAATTACTGGAATCTGATGGTCCCGTTGGAAGAGAACTGGGGTTCCTGATCCAGGAAATCCATCGGGAAATCAATACAATGGGGGCAAAACTGCGTGATATTGACTGTATCACGGAAACGCTTTGGATGAAAAGCGAAGTCGAAAAAATACGAGAGCAGATCCAAAATATTGAATAAAAGCAAAAACAAACAAATAAGAGGGCGTTTATTCGTTATTTCTGCCCCATCCGGAGCGGGAAAAAGCACGCTGATCAGCCGCCTCAGATCCCTTATGCCGGATCTGGTCAAACCGGTTTCAGCCACAACCCGCCCTCCCCGTCCGGGCGAAACTGACGGTGTTCACTACCACTTTATGAGTCCCGAGGCTTTTGAACGGGAAATTGCTTCGGGGGGCTTCGCTGAGTGGGCAGAAGTACACGGAAACCGTTACGGCACGCTGAAAAGGGAACTGGAGCGCTGCCTGGATTCCGGACAGGACGTTATCATGGAATTGGATGTCCAGGGGATGCGGGCGCTGCGGCAGTTGTATCCCGATCTCACGGCCATTTTTATCGCACCCCCTTCAATGGAAGAGCTGGAACGCCGGATCCGGGCCCGGGGCGGGGAAACGGAAGCCGCCATAAAACGCCGCATGGAAACGGCAAAAATCGAAATGGATGCCCGGTTTTCGTATAATATAATCATTGTAAACGACCGCCTGGACGACGCTACGGAAGCGTTGCGCCGGGCGATTGACGAAATCAGGGCGGGCAAAACAGCCATACAGCCGCCAGATCTTCAGGGATAAACCGTACAGAACGCTGAAGGAGACCTGATTCATGCCGACCCCTTATTGTGTGGATGATTTCAAAGACAAGATTGACAGCCTTTACCGTCTGGTGATCGTGGCCACAAAACGGTCCAACCAGATCGCCCATACCGATATTCGCGGTTTCGGCGCGGCGGCGCACGGACGCAAGGCCACCATTGAAGCCCTCGAAGAATTCCGTCTGGGCAAGGTAACCTACGCGACAGGCGA
>JAKOTZ010000222.1 GCA_029776995.1 Candidatus Hydrogenedentota bacterium | reverse complement strand
CTGCACCAGTATGGCGCCGTAAAGGGAAGGGTGCCCGAGTCCAAATCCGATCCAGGATTTCAGGCGCAGTAGCCGGAAAACATAACCTAGACGTCCAGGCAGTAAACGCCCCGGCTTCTTACTGTCCAGGATATTGGCGATTCGGAATGGTTTTTCAAAAAAACCGGCATGGGGAATCCCCCGTTCTACCAGGGCCGGCGGCGTTGGCAGGATGATCCGTTCCACCATAACCGATTCCTCCCTGTTCATTAAGTTACCACACCTACTGCGGCGTTGTAAACAGGCAGAGCGACAGAGACTAGGCTGTTTTGCGGCTACGGCGGCGCTTGTTGGCGGAAATGTGCAGTTTCGGGGCCAGAAAACGGCCCGTGTGGGATTCCGGGCAGGCGGCTACCGCTTCCGGCGTACCCTCCGCGACGATTCTTCCTCCATCGTCTCCGCCCTCCGGACCCAGATCCAGAATCCAGTCGGCGGTTTTGATTACATCCAGGTTGTGTTCAATGACGACCACGGTATTGCCGTAATCCACCAGACGGTGCAGGACTTCAAGCAGTTTCCTTACATCGGCGGCATGTAAACCCGTGGTTGGCTCATCCAGCAGATACAGCGTTTTGCCTGTCTGCCGCCTGGACAATTCAGTGGCCAGTTTGACCCGCTGAGCCTCTCCCCCTGACAGGGTAGTGGCGGGTTGCCCAAGGTGTATATAGTCCAGCCCTACGTCCCGCAAGGTGATCAGTTTGGCGGCAATACCCGGGATGTTTTTGAAGAAATCACAGGCTTCTTCAACCGTCATGTCGAGCACTTCGGCGATATTTTTACCTTTGTACCGGACCTCCAGGGTTTCCCGGTTGTACCGGGCTCCGTGACACTCGGAACAGGGAACGTAAACATCCGGTAGAAAGTGCATCTCGATGGCAACATATCCGTTGCCTTCGCAGGTTTCACAGCGTCCGCCCCGAACATTAAAACTGAACCGTCCCGCGTCATATCCCCGGGCGCGCGCGTCAGGTGTCTGGGCAAACAGCTGGCGGATAGGGGTAAACAACCCGGTGTACGTGGCGGGGTTGGACCGGGGCGTCCGTCCAATGGGCGACTGGTCGATGTCAATAATTTTATCGATATACTCCAGGCCGTCGATGCCGTCGTGCGCGCCGGCCAGGCCCGTAAACTGCGGAATCAACCGGCCGGCTACCGCCGGATACAGCGTTTCATTGATGAGGCTTGACTTGCCCGATCCCGAAACGCCCGTAACAGCCACAAAACACCCCAAGGGAATCCGCGCGTTAATGTTTTTCAGGTTGTTGTGGCGGGCTCCCCGAAGGGTCAGGAATTTTCCGTTTCCCGGGCGTCGGGAGGTGGGAACGGCGATTTCCAGTTTACCCGCCAAGAACTGTCCCGTGACGGACTCCGGCACCTGCGCGAGTTGTTCGGGCGTTCCCTGGGCCACCACCTGGCCGCCATGTACCCCCGCTCCGGGCCCCAGATCCACCACCCAGTCCGCGCGCCGGATGGTGTCTTCGTCGTGTTCCACAACGATAACCGTATTGCCCAGGTCCCGCAGCCGGGTCAGGGTCGCCAGCAATTTTTTATTGTCCCGCTGATGAAGCCCAATGCTGGGTTCATCCAGGATATACATTACGCCGACCAGGCTGCTGCCCACCTGGGTGGCCAGGCGGATGCGCTGGGACTCTCCGCCGGAAAGCGATCCCGCCTGCCGGTCCAGGGTCAGGTATCCCAGCCCGACGCTTTCCAGAAATCCGAGACGTTCCCGGATTTCCCGCACCACCCGTTCCGCGATGCTGGCTTTCATGCCGGGCAGGGTTAAGTCGCGGAAAAAACGCAGGCAGTCCCGTACGGACATGCGGGTCACTTCGGCGATATTCAGGCCGGATATCCGGACGGCCAGAGATTCCGGCTTAAGCCGCGCGCCGTTACAGGCAGTACAGGGCCGCGAGGTCATGTATTCGTAAATCATTTCCCGGGCCGAAGCGGAGTCGGTTTCCCGGTAACGGCGCTCCAGGTTTGGTATCACGCCTTCGAAGGGGCGCCGGGTTTCATAAGTTGAGGAGTCGCTTATATAGGAAAAGGTTATTTCTTCCTTGCCGGACCCATACAGGACAATTTTTCTAAACCAGTCCGGCAAGGTATGCCACGGCGCGTGCGCGCTTTGCCCGTAGTGCCGGCAGACTGACACCAGGGCATGCCGAAACCAGGCGTCCAGTACCCGCCGCTGGCTCCAGGGACGCACGGCGCCCTCCGCTATGGAGAGGTTTTCGTCAGGGATAACTTTTTCCGGATCCACCGCCAGCACGGAATCCAGGCCCGTGCATGCCGGGCAGGCGCCGTGCGGATTGTTGAATGAAAAGCTGCGGGGTTCGAGTTCTTCAAATGCGATGCCGCATTCTATACACGCCAGTTTTTCGCTCTGGATATACTCGCGGGCAGCTTCATCCGGCCGGATCTCCTCGATGCGGATCAGCCCGCTCCCCAGTTTCAGGCAGGTTTCCACAGAATCCGCCAATCGGCGCCTGATTCCGTCACGAATCCGAATGCGATCCACCACAACATCAATATCATGTTTTACGTACCGCTCGAGTTCGATGTCTTCTTCCACCGAGCGCATAACCCCATCGACCCGCACCCGCGTGTATCCCTGGCGCTTAACCTCCTCAAAAATTTTCTGGTAGGTGCCTTTCCGCTGCCGAACCACTGGCGCCATCAGTGTAAGCTGGGTCTGTTCAGGCAGGGCCAAAAGGCCGTCGACGATCTGCTGGGATGTCTGGGATACGATGGGGCGTCCACACTGCGGACAGTGGGGATCGCCCGCCCGCGCGAAAAGCACCCGGAGATAATCATATATTTCGGTCACGGTTGCCACCGTGGAGCGCGGGTTGCGATGTGTGGTTTTCTGTTCGATGGCAATGGCAGGGCTCAGCCCTTCGATGGCATCCACATCTGGTTTTTCCATCTGGTCCAAAAACTGCCTGGCGTAGGCGGAGAGGCTTTCGACATACCGGCGCTGTCCTTCAGCGTACAGGGTATCGAAAGCCAGACTGGATTTACCGGAGCCGCTCAGACCGGTTATGACCACCAATCTGTTGCGGGGCAGGTCAAGGGATATATTCTTTAAATTGTGCTGCCTGGCTCCCCGGATGCGTATTACGGCATCCCGGTTATCCTGTATTCCACAGGCGTTATTGTTTTCCGGCTTAAGTTCTTTTTTATTACTTTTTCTCATAAGAAAAGCCTATCAGGAAGGTATAAAGGCCATTTCAGGATTTTCAGCGTATTTTAAAGGGTCTGGATATCAATAAATGGGTTTTGTACCGCCCATATTTTACGTTCCAGAAGGTTTGTTGAAGAATAAACGAAAAAATTAATGATTAGACTCTTGAATTTTTAGATTACCTAATATTATAATTGCTTCATAAGGAACTGCACTATGAAACAGGAAACAGCTGACGAAATAATCCTGCTGGTGGAGTTTTTACATCGGGCGTTTGGGGAAAAACTGGCCCAGGCTATGCATCAGAAAGCCCGGTTCTCCTGTGACCTGACTTTCCCGCAAATGCGCGCGCTGCACACCATTGTGCGTCTGGGCGCGCCCACGCTGCAGCAGCTGGCCGCGGAGCTCAGGATTTCGCCGCCTTCGGCCTGCGTGATGGTAGACCGACTTGAATCCATGAACCTGATCGTCCGGGGTTCGACGGCTTCAGATCGTCGGTTGGTCACGATTACCCCGACACCGCTGGCCCGGGAAATCATCGCTTTTCACCGGGAGGAACTGGTTTCCGGGCTTCGGGAAGTGGTGGCGGAGTTGGGTGAGTCGGCCACGCTGCAGTGGCTGGATACCCTCCGCAAGGTCAGTCGGGCAGTTGCCAAACAGGTCGATATGGCACCGCCGGTCATGGAACCCGCGCGTCCGGAAGAACCAGAAAAGAAGTAGAGGAGTGAATTATGCGCGCATTGCTTTCGCTGTTGCTGACCGGTGTGATCCTCGCCGGATCTGTCGCGGGGGCAGTTGCCCTGACCCGCATGCGTAAGGCGCCGCCCCAGGCCCCGCCGGAAGAGCGTTTCATCGCGGTGGAGGTTGCCCGGGCGGTTATAGAAGACGTTCCGGTTACGCTGGAAGGGCACGGCAAAGCCCGGGCTCTGGATGTAGTGGCTATTGCGCCAGAGGTATCCGGGCGCGTGATTGCGGTGCATCCCCGGCTGGACCCCAGTGAGGTGATTCCCGCCGGTGAGGAATTGGTGCGGATTGATCCCCGGAATTACGAGGCGGCCCTGGCACAGGCCCAGGCGCAGAAAAATCAGGCGGAAAAAGCGCTGGCCAGGCTGCGCGAGAAAGCGGAATCCGACCGGGCTCGGCTGGCCACGCTGGAACGCTCCCGGGATCTTGCCCGAAATGAATTCGAACGGGTTTCAGGGCTGTTTAAAAACAATCAGGTGGGTTCCCAGAGCAACGTCGAAAAAGCGGAAGCCGCCTACAACCAGGCGCGAGATGCCTATGACCTGCTCCGACAGGCCGTTTCACTGTACCCCATGCAGATCGCCGAGGCAGAACAGGCGCTGGAGGCCGCCACGGCTGCCGTTAAACTGGCGGAGACAAACCTCGACCGGTGCGTGATCCGGATACCGTTTGCCGCGCGGGTCAAAGATAAGAACGTCAAGGCTGGGCAGTACATCAGTCCCGGCGCGCCCATCATGACGCTGGCGGACGACAGCATCCTGGAGATTTCTGTTCCCCTGGACAGCCGTGAGGCAGCGCGATGGCTGCCTTTCATGACAGAAGATCCATCCGGACAGGAAAATGAAAACAATCCGGAAAACCTGGGGAAAAGCTGGTTTCCGGCGCTGGCGCCGGCTGTCTGCCGGGTTTTCTGGACAGACGCGCCGGCCGGCCATCCCGGCTGGGAAGCCGTGCTGCACCGGGTAGAGCGCTTTGAAGAGGCGACCCGAACGGTAACCGTGGCGGTTCGGATTACCGCGGATCAGGCGAGGGCCGTTCCAGGATTTCCGCTGGTGGACGGCATGTTCTGCCGGGTATCTATTCCGGGACGAAGTATGACAAAGGTAATCCGCCTTCCGCGCTCCTCGGTGTCTTTTGAAGGATATGTCTGGGCAGTTAATTCGGAAAACCGCATCGAACGCCGAAACGTAGAGGTTGTCCGGAATGAAGGTGATTTCGCGTTCATCGCCCGGGGCATTGAGGAAGGAGATCTGGTCGTGATTACCCGACTGGTCAATCCGCTGCCCGGCTCCAAAGTGCAGTTCGATGCTGCCGGAGTTTTCCCCACGAATGAGCAGATCAGCCGGGCGGGCAACGCGGACGCCGGGGAATCGGCCTCCATTCCGGAAACGACAGAGGAATCCGGCCAGTCATGAGAAAGCTGTTGGAGTCATTTGCCCGGAACGAAGTGTTTGCCAACACGTTTTTGGCCGTGGTGCTGATTTCCGGTTTGATGGCCGCGCGCAATATCGTGCGGGAAACCTTTCCGGAGTTCGCGCTGGATATCATCACGGTAACGGTTCCCTGGCCGGGCGCGGATCCTGAGGAGGTGGAGGAAGGGATCTGCCGGAAACTGGAGGAGGCCGTAAAAGGCATACCCGGGATCCGTCAGTTTGATACGACCGCATCGGAGAATGTGGGAACGCTGGTGGTGGAGGTGCAGGAGAAGGCGGATGTGACCCAGGTGAAGGACCGGGTCCGCAATGCCGTGGACGCCATCTCCACCTTTCCGGTGGATGCCGAGCAGCCCATTACGGAGGAGCTTCTTTTAAGGCGCGAAGTGGCGCTGATTGCGCTGTCCGGAGACAAAGCGGACGAACGGGACCTGAAAGAATGGGCTGAGCGCATCAAGGACGAACTGCGCAGGCTGCCCGGAATTTCACAGGCCATGGTGCTGGGCGGGCGCGCCTATGAAATCGCCATTGAGGTGTCGGAGGAAAGGTTGCGGGAATACGGCCTGACGTTCAGCCAGGTGGCCTCTGTAGTCCGCGCCAACAGCCTGAACCTGTCCGGGGGGATTATGCGCACCCGCGGCGAGGAAATCCGATTGCGGACGATTGGAAGAAACTATGTCGCGGAAGATTTTGCCCGTATCGTCGTGCTGTCCCGCCCCAATGGCGATATCATCACCCTGGATAAAATTGCGTCCATCCGGGACGGGTTTACGGAAGACCGCATAGGATCCAGATTCAATGGACACCGGTGCGTGTCGGTGGCCGTGCTGAAAACCAAAGAGGAGGATATGCTGGCCATTGACGGGCGCATTCGGGACTACGCGCGGATGAAACAGGCGGAACTGCCGCCCGGATTCTCCATGACCGTGTGGGGGGGGAGTTCGGACATTCTGCGGGACCGGATCAATCTGCTGGTCCGCAACGGCCGCCAGGGGCTGCTGCTGGTGTTTATCATCCTGTGGCTGTTTCTCGGTCCCCGCCTCAGTTTCTGGGTGTCGATGGGGATGCCCATATCCGTGGCGGGCGCGCTGGCCATTATGTGGGCTTTCGGGCAGACGCTGAACATGATTTCTCTTTTCGCGTTTATCATGGTGCTGGGAATCGTGGTGGACGACACCATCGTGGTGGGCGAGGCTATTTACGCGGCGCGCAAACGGGGACTGCCTCCGACGCAGGCGGCTATTGAAGGTGTGTCGGAAGTTGGACTGCCCGTGCTGGGCTCCGTTACCACGACCATTGCCGCCTTCGCACCGCTGCTGTTTGTGAGCGGGATCATGGGAAAATTCATTTTTATTCTCCCGGTAGTGGTGATCCTGTGCCTTGTGGTTTCTCTGGTAGAAGCCCTGTTTATGTTTCCGGCGCACCTGGGGCATCTGCCGGACCCCAACCAGGAAACGGCCTCCCGGAATCCTCTGCTACGGTTCAGCAACTGGGCGCACCGCTCCTGCAACCGCCTGTTGGAGCGTGTTACGCAGCGGCTCTATCTTCCGGTGCTGAAGACATTCGTAAAATGGCGGTATCCAGTGCTGGCCGGCTTTCTGGGCGTGCTGATCCTGGCTGTTGGCTTAATGGGTGGGGGTTTTGTGCGGTTCCTGGTGTTTGCCAAAGTGGACGGAAATGTGATTACCGCCATTGTGGAGTTTCCAAACGGCACGCCCTATGAAGTAACCGAACGGGCGGTCCGGCAGCTTGAGGAAGCGCTGCGCCGTATCAGTGACCGGACGAAAATTCCCACGGGAGAACCCCTCATTAAAAATTTGTATACACTGGTAGGTTCCACTATCTCCGATACCAGGCCGGCTACGGGAAGCCATGTAGGCGCGGTGCGTGCGGAACTGGCAGACGTGGCCGTCCGCGGCATTACGACCGATGAACTGTCCGCCCTGTGGGAGAAAGAGGTGGGCGTGATGCCCGGTGTGCTGGCGTTGACCATTTCGGGCCTTCAGACCGGTCCCCCGGGCGCTCCGATTGAAATTTGGATTCAGGGAGAGGACATGAGGGCTATGCTGAAAGCCTCGGAAGTCCTCCAGAACAAACTCCGGACCTATGAGGGGCTTTACCAGGTCAAGCAGGATTTCCGGCCGGGAAAAAATGAATTCCGGCTTAGACTGCGTCCCGAAGCGCGAACCTTCGGCCTGACGGTTTCGGAACTGGCGCGGCAGATCAACGCGGGATACTTCGGAGAAGAGGCAGTCCGGATTCAACGGGGCAGGGATGACATACGCGTGCGGGTGCGCTATCCGGAGGAAGAGCGGCAGCGGGTGGATTACTTTGAGCGCGTGCGTATTCGGACGCCACAGGGCCAGGAGGTGCCACTCCTTTCGGTTGCGGAGATTGAATTCGGTCCGGGATATGCCTCCATAAACCGGACCAATGGGCTGCGGCGCATATCCGTGACTTCTGAGGTCAACTACGCGGTCAGCAGTCCGTCGGAAATCATGAATGATCTGGAACAGAATTTTATGCCGGATTTGAGAAAACAATTCCCCGACCTGTTTTTCTCCTTCCAGGGCGATAAGCGAAAAACCACGGAATCCCTCGGCAGCCTGTTCTATTCCTATCCGGTCGCACTGCTGGTGATCTACATTATCATTGCGGCTATCTTCCGGTCCTACTTCCAGCCGCTGCTGATCATGATTACGATTCCCTTCGGAATTGTGGGCGCAATTCTGGGGCACCTGATCATGGGGTATGACATGACCATGATGAGCATTTTTGGTATTGTGGCGCTGTCCGGCATCGTGGTCAATGACGCCATCGTGCTGATTGAGCGTTTTAACCATAACATTATCGACCGGATCCCGTTTTTGGAGTCCATCTATCAGGCAGGCTCCAGGCGGCTGATGGCCATATTTTTGACGACGGCCACCACCGTGGGCGGCCTTGCGCCTCTGATGCTGGAACGCAGCTTTCAGGCGAAGTTCCTGATTCCCATGGCCATCAGTCTTTCCTTTGGCCTGCTGTTTGCCACACTGCTGACCCTGCTGTTTATTCCGGTGCTCCTTGTGATTCTTAATGACATCAAACGCGGGTTGAGGTTCCTGCTGACCGGCGTAATGCCACCCCCTGAAGAAGTTGAATCCGCGATCCGCAGGCGGATCGAATCATCCGAGTTAAACTCTGACATTTCCACTGGGATAGCCTCGGATGGAAACGGGCCTCTACCGGTTACGGAGGGCATCAGTTCATGAAAATGCGCTCTAATCGTATGCGGTTGATTTGGTTTGGTGCGCTTATATTGTTGCTGAACGCGTTAGCTGGAACCGCGGGCGCGGGGGAGGATGAAACTGTTCCCGATACGCAGCCTTCCGGGGATCTGCAGCCTGCCGAAGTTCAGGAAGGAGAAAAGGATGTATCCGATACGAACACGCCCGTGTTACTGACCCTGCAGGATGCCCAGGCATGGGCATTGCGGGACAATCCTACCCTGGCGGCCGCGGAGGCTCAGGTTAAACAGGCCGCGGAACGGATTCGCCAGGCCCAGGCGGCTTTCTGGCCTCAGGTCAGTTTGACTGCCGGCGCCACCCACACGGAATTGTCTGACGCGTCTGTTGATAAAGCGCGTGCCCAGGCCGCCGGGAGCAGCGGCACAGCTTTTTCATCGGGCGGGGTGGGAGCCCAGTCCGGCTTCGCGCGCGCCCAGGCGGCAGCGCGGTCCGTCGCCGCGCTGGCTGCCGTCCCGGATTCTGCGGACAGCTATACCGTGGCGCTTACAGCCAATTACCTGCTGTTTGACGGGTTTGCCCGGAATTACGCGCTTTCCGCCGCCCGCATTGGGAAAAAGGAAGCGGATCTGGGACGGCTCGAAGCGGCCCGCCTGTTGCTGGAAGCGGTTTCACAGGCATACTATGGGGTCCAACTGGCCCGGGAACGGGTCCGGATTGCTGAAGCGGACCGGGCGTATAACGAACGCCTGTTGACAGAGGCCAGGGCCCGTTACGAAGCCGGCGCGGCCGCGCTGAGTGAAGTGCTTAACTTCGAAGTGCTGGTTCGGGCCGCCGAAGCTTCTGTTATTGAAGCCAAACGAGTTCTTGCCGTGGCGCGGATTGGGCTGGCCGGCGTGATGGGACTGGATGACAGCGGACTGCCCGACAGTTACGATGTGACGCCACTTGATGAAGAACCGCGCGAGATGCTGGAAGACTCGCTGGAGCCGGATGAATTAATCCGGATGGCCTGGACGCGTCGGCCGGATGTCAGCCAGCGGGCGTATGCCGTCCTTCGCTCTTCGGCCCAGCTCAAGGCGGCGAAAGCTTCTTTTTTTCCGTCGCTGACGGCGTTTGTGCAGCGTCAGGGCACCCGCGCTGAGGACGCGCGTTTTGGAGAGGATGATTTCGCCACAACGTACGGTATCAATTTTTCTTGGAATATTTTCAGCGGCTTTCAGCGGTCCGCCCGGGTCGCTGAAGCCAGAGCGGCCCTGGCGCAGTCCCGGGAGCAGGAACGGGCAGCCCGCATCGATGCCGCGGGAGATGTGCGCGAGGCGGTGGAGGCGCTGCTGACAGCCCGGCGCCAGTTGCTGCTGCAGCGGGATAACGCCCAGTTCGTGGCGCGGAACCGACAGCTGGTTGAAGCGGAGTTCTTGGCGGGCCAAACCTCGCTGGCCCTGCTGAACCAGGCTCAGCGCAACCTGGTGGAAGCGGAGGGGAATCTGGCCGGCGCCCGGGTTGCCCTGCGCCGTGCCTGGCATCAACTGGAGACGGCAACTGGACAGACCCTGCAGCGGTTCTATATGTCTGAAGGCCGCGGGAACGCTGAAGATGCCGCTCCAATCAATGCCGCCGATGATCGGGAGGCAGAGCAGTGACAACAGGACGATTCAGTCCCGTAATTTTGGCGGGACGCCGTTCCGGCTGCAGACTAATACGTACCGCCTGGTGAGCCACTGGGTATATTCAGCAGGGGAGAGGGGACCGACGCGCAGATTGCCCTTCTGGAAAAAGCCTTCAGCATCGATCGGAAACGCTTCCGGCGGATCCTTTTCCAGCGGCGCGCAGGCTTCCAGGTACAGCATGGGACACCGCTGAACCAGGGATGCCAGAGAAGCCGCCGTGTAAAAACGTGTAGGCCCGGGATTGGATATGACATCAGAGCCAGCCGGTATCCAGTTCCCGGAAATCAGGCTGGTGGCGCACCGGTGATACTGCTGGTTGAAAACCGACAGGATCAATACCCCTCCCTCGCGGATCGCGCAGGCCAGCCGGTTCAAAATACGCAGCGGATGGTCCGTTACTTCCAGCAGATGTTCTCCCGCGACGCAGTCAAAATAGTTTATGGGCAAATCGGGCAGATGCCGGCTCCAATCACACGGTATGGCCTAATGCAGAGTCCTGTGGACGGCAGCGATATCCTCAGCCGTTTTCACGATGCCCCATTTTTCCGCGGCGGCATGATTTGCCGCAAATGCCAGGACCGTCGGACGCTCCGCCGCTACCAGAACACGGGACGCGGAGGCCGGGATCAATTGAATGAGCGGGATGTCTTGTTCAGACTTTGGCCGGTTTGCCGTCTGCGCGTCGCTGCATGGTGCCATGATCAGTTCCTGTTTATTGGGCGTCTTCTTGTTTCCTTTATTATATATTCGCGGATACAACGCCCAAAGGATAGCGTAATGCGGTCAGAAAATCCTCTGCTGGAGATGAGGGGAATAGTCAAACGTTTTCCCGGAGTGCTCGCGCTGGACCGGGTGGATCTCGAGGTTCGGTCCGGGGAAATTCTCGGGCTGGTCGGCGAAAATGGCGCCGGCAAATCCACGCTGATGAAGATCCTGTGCGGAGCTGTTCCGAGAGATGAAGGGATTATCCGGATCGAAGGGCAGGAAGCAGTTATTCGATCCCCCCAGGATGCCCATGCCCTCGGTATCCGCATGGTGCACCAGGAGTTTAATCTGGTTCCCAAGCTGAGCGTCGCTGAAAATATTCTGCTGGGCAGGCTGGGGGGGAGGTGGCGTGTTGACTGGTCTCAGGTTCGCGCCGAAGCCGCTGCCGTGCTGGAGCGCCTGAACATGCCCCTTGACGTGACGGCTCCTGTGGGCACCCTGAGCATCGCGCAGCAGCAGATGGTGGAAATTGCCAAGGCGCTGTCCGCCCGGGCGGTTTTGCTGATTCTGGATGAACCGTCCGCCACACTGACCGATCACGAACTGGAAACGCTTTTTCGGGTCTTGAAAGGGCTGCGGGAACAGGGGCTGGGAATCATCTATATTTCCCACCGGCTGGAGGAGCTGTTTGCCATCGCGCAGCGGGTTACGGTCATGCGGGATGGCCGGACGGTCGCAACGCGGAATATGACTGAGATTACCCGGGACGAAATCATCCGGCTTATGGTAGGCCGGGAGCTGGCAGAGGAGTTTCCGCGTCTGCCCCGGTCTGCGGGAGCAGTAAAACTGTCTGCCGCGAATATCACCCGTCGGGGAGTTTTCAGTAATGTCAGCCTGAGCCTCCGGGCGGGTGAGATCGTTGGGCTGACGGGGCTGGTCGGCAGTGGACGCACGGAAGTGGCCCGGGCGTTGTTCGGCGCGGATCGATTGGATGCCGGCACTATCGAGGTAAAAGGGAAAAGGGCCTATTTCCGTTCTCCCCGCCTGGCTATTGACGCCGGGATGGGGTTTCTGACCGAAGACCGGAAACGGCAGGGGCTTGTTTTAGGCATGAGCATTCGGGAAAACATCACCCTGGCCAGGCTTAAAGCCCTGGGGCCGTTTGGACTGATCTTCCCTGCCCGGGAAAAATTGGTCGCGAACCAGATGGTTCAGAAACTGTCCATTAAAACCCCGTCCTCTGAACAGTACGCCCGAAATTTAAGCGGGGGAAACCAGCAGAAAGTGGTACTGGCCAAGTGGCTGTTCACCGGATGCGATATCCTGATCTTTGATGAACCCACCCGCGGAATTGACGTGGGCGCGAAGGCGGAAATATACCGGATCATAAACGAACTGGCCGCGGATGGCGCGGCCGTGCTGGTGATCTCCAGCGAACTGCCTGAAATCATCGGACTGTGTGACCGGGTTCTGGTGATGCACGAAGGGAAGCTGCAGGGAGAACTTAATCCGCCGGATATTACCCAGGAAGCCATTATGCGTCTGGCTACGGGAACCGGGCTGTCGGCGGCCGTCTAACGCAACACGAAATAACGAATAAAAATGTACAGAGACGAGATCGCCAGGCTTGTTACCATGGTGGGGAAGCCGTATACGGTAAAACGTTTGAACGATATGGGGTAACCGTTTTTCCGGGCAATCTGGGCGGTTACGATGTTTGCGGCGGCGCCGAAAAGCGTGCCGTTGCCCCCCAGGCAGGCGCCCAGCGCCAGCGACCACCAGAGGGGATCGGCGACCTTTTCTGTCAGGGCCGCCGTGTTGGACCCTATCCCCAGGGTATCCGCAAACTGAGGAATAATGGCTTGTATCAGCGGAATCATTGCCAGCACCACCGGAATGTTGTCTACTATCGCGGAGAACGTGCCGCAGAACCACAGGATCAGCATGGTGGCGGCCAGCAGGTTACCCTGAGAAAGCGAAAAAACGGCATTAGCCGCCCACTTAAAAACGCCTTGTTCCGCCAGGGCGCCAATCAGAATGAATAATCCGGTGAAAAACGCAAGCGTTTCCCATTCCACCGATTTCAGAGCGGCATGTATGGATTTGCCGGTAAACAGTACCATGACAATGGAGCCTACAATGGCTACGTATCCCGGCTCCAGGTGGAGGGAGTGGCCGGCAAAAAAGCCGACTAAAATCAGGAAAAAAACAGGAAGGGCTTTTTTCAGCAGAACGGGATCAACAATGGCCCTCGCCGGATTGGCTTTATAAAGTATATTCCGTGATCGCGGTGAAACGTGAAGGTGTTTTCTGAAAAAAGGAATTATGAGCAGCGATATAACGATCATGCAGGCTATTACTGCAGGCGTGAGGTGGTCGATAAACGCAACGAAAGGAAGATGGCCCTGGGACCCAATTAATACGTTGGGGGGATCGCCGATCAACGTGGCAGTGCCTCCCAGGTTGGAGAAAATGGCTTCAAAAATCATGAACAATACGGGGTCCAACTCCAACAGCTGACATATAAGCAGCGTAACCGGCGCTATCAGAACCAGGGTGGTCACATTATCCAGAAAGGCAGAGGTGACGGCAGTAATGTTCAGGAGTCCCAGAAAAATCAGCAGCCCATTTCCCCGGGCCAGCTGGGCAGTCTGGATGGCAAACCACTCAAAAATCCCGGTTAGCGCCAGAATATGCACCACAATCATCATTCCTGCCAGCAGACAGAGTACATTCATATCGATGGTTTGCAGGGCTCTTTCATAGGAAATAAACCCAAGGACAATCATTAAGAAGGCGCCGCAGAATACCACCACCGTCCGCTCAATCTTCTCGGAGATGATGACGGCATAGATTATCGAGAACAGTATGACGCTGCCAATCATGAAAAGATATCCGTGAGCCGATAGAAATCAAAGAATATATTCAAGTAAAAGCAGGTAAAGGGAACCGGTCAACAAACTTAGCAATGTAACCGGCAGGGAATACAGCAGAAATTTACGATAGGAAATCCGGTATCCATTCCTGAACGCAATCTGGCTGGTGACTACGTTGGCTGCCGCCCCGTAGAGTGTGGCATTTCCACCCAGACAGGTTCCCAGCGCAAGACTCCACCACATTACCATGGGGGAAATAGGCGGAACAGGGAGGCTGCTCATGTGGTTAACCACGGTGTTAACCAGCGGGATCAGGGCGATTACAACGGGAATATTCCCGAAAAAGGCGGACAATAACGCTGAACCCCATAAAATGATCTGGGCAAGTACCATGGGGCTTGAAGCGAACCGTTTGAAAAAGACATCGTTCAACAGGGCAAAAACACCCTGATGTTCCAGGGTCCCCACCAGAACGAACAGTCCAATAAGCAGCAGAATGACCTCCCATTCCACTTTCTCCAGTGCGAGGCGAATGTTTTCACCGCAGACTGCCAGCATTACAAAACCGCCGGTCAGAGCCACAATTCCGGGTTCGACATGCAGCCACTGCCCCAGGGTGAATCCCAGGAGGATGCCTCCAAAGACGATTAATCCCAGCTTCAGCCGTGCAGGATCGGTAATGGCCAGCTCCGGAGATGCCTTCACAAAACGCTGTTTCACGTGATCTGAGACCCGGCCGATTTTTCGGAATGCGAGCCAGGTCAACGTCAGATTCAGGAGAGCAATACATAATACAATGGGCGTCAGGACAATAATAAAATCGATAAATTTAAGCCCGGATTTCGACGCGATGAGGATATTTGGAGGATCGCCGATCAACGTGGCTGTACCGCCAATATTGGAATATAACGCCAGAAAAGAGAGCAGAGGCACCGCCGGAATTTCCAGAATTTGGGCGATCAGAATGCAGATGGGAGAGACCAGTACTACCGTGGTGACATTGTCCAGAAAGGCAGAAAGGATTGCCGTTGCTGCCAGTACGCCGGGAATAATCAAATAAGGATTCCCCCGGGATTTTTTAGCAATCCAGATCGCCGTCCATTCAAACAGCCCGGTCTCCTGCAGAATCCCCACCACCAGCATCATGCCAATAAGAAGAAAAATAACGTCCAGATCGATAAATTCCAGGGCGGTTTCATGCGGAATAAGCCCCAGCAGCACCATAATGCCGGCGCCGATAACCGATGCCGCGGTGCGGTTGACCCGTTCCGTTACAATCAGGATAAAAGTAATCAGAAATATCAGCAGAGACGGGATCATAGGTGTACTTTTTCAGAATGATCTGCTTTCAGATATTAATTATTCGATTCAGTACGGTGCTGCGGTCAATGACACCGACCCGCTTTCCATCCCGAACCACGTAGACCTTGGGGTTGCTTTTTACTGCCAGCTCAAAAATAACCTCCAGCAGGGTGGCATCGTCCGGAACGGTTGCCACGTCTGAGGTCATCACGTCCCGGGCCAGGTAATGAGCCTCCTTTTTGAAGTAATTCTCAAACGGGTCAAATTCACGGATGAAGGAAACACTCTTTAAATGTGAAAAAAAGTCCGGCAGCCCCAGTTTAAACAGGTTGTCACAGGTAATCTGCCCTACAAGGGTACCATCAGGTTCCGTCACGGCAACCGACTCCAGCATGTGTTCACTCATCAGCCGCGTTACCTCAGGGAGGGGCATGTCCGGACGGACTTCCACGAGGGGAGGGCGCATGATATCCCGCGCCAGCACCAGCGTGTCCTGCCTGAAAACCCGGTCGTAAACCAGATCCGCTACCAGCTCCGGATCGGACACGCTCCGGAAAAGGTTGGTGACAGCCTCATCTGAAACCATCCGCATGGCCAGCGCCATCAGCTTGAGTACCAGCTGGGGCTCTTCAAAGGGAACAACCAGCAGTACCACCAGCCAGACCTGGTGGTCTTCATTTTTTCCGTTGTACGTGATAGGATTTCGGAGACGGGCTACTGCCATGCCCACGCCCTGGAATCCGGGAATGCGGGCGTGGGGGAGTGCTACCCCTTTGCCCAGTGCCGTACACATTTCATTTTCCCGCTGAATTACCGCATCCAGCACCTGTTGCTCAGTTATGCCCGGATTTGGGGATAAAAGCCCCTCGGCGCATAGCACGCCCACCATTTGTCGGATAAGCTCCCACTTGTCCTGCACGGCGATATCCAGCAGAACGGTATGGGAACTGAATACGATCTGAGGCTCTTTGTCCATGATGATTGCCGCAAAATTGATTGAGAAAGGTAGGGGTTCAGCAGGAATGAAAATAAATATTCCTCTGACGGATATGATCCTCGCCTTGACGTAATAACAAGTGCCTACGCACATGGAGTATTGTACCCCCGTTGAATCCCAAAACTCAAATTTGGACAGAGATATTTGGCGATAGGAGCAACAGGCAGAGCGGGGATATTGGAAAACGGACGTCAGATATTTCAACGTGAAATTTTCCGGAATGAGGTAGACCAGTGAATTGGCGGTGGGGGAGAGGCCATGTGTTATTTTTGCGTTCCCGTAGATCAGATAAAACATGAAAAAATATCGGTACAGGTGAAAGTTCAGTTCGACAGTGGAATGAACGTTGATTTCATGTTTTGGGTAATTTTTTCTCTGTGCAAACCAGCCACAGGATTGTATCAGATTATTGGGATAACGGACTGCGTATTATGGGCTGACGGGGCTTACCTGAAGTGGGCTTTTTTAAGGAACGCTGGGGCTCGATGTTGTTACCAAATGGACCACCCGATGACACCCGATGATGCACCTGAAGTCCGTATAAGGCCGGTCCGGCGGTCAACGTTAACGTCTGATAATATAAATTATGTAAATTAAAGATGATGTTTCATAATAAAGCAATTATAAATTAATGCAATTTATAGGCAGGAGGCCATTGTTTTCCTTTTAACTTTATAAAATAATGACATAAATTAAATTTTATTATTTACTTTATAAAAGATTTTTTATCAATATTTTATTTTATAAAATCATTCAGAGATTTTTATTAATCAGGCCATTTTCAGGTATGCGAGTGTCGCTGTGTTTTTATGAAAAAGTAACGCCATCAATAAATTATCGGACGTATAAAGGTAAATGAAAACATTCGTGCGGTATGAGATACAGCGTCCCCCCTATTCCACCGGCGGACGAAGTATGCTTTCCCAAACGGCCCGTTTTCCCCCTGCGAAAAGAACCAGATATGAATTCAGTGACAGGCGGTCGGGATCATGTACAATAGTGACAATGAGATGAAGGCA
The DNA here is from genome assembly GCA_029776995.1 of Candidatus Hydrogenedentota bacterium. Taxonomy (GTDB): domain Bacteria; phylum Hydrogenedentota; class Hydrogenedentia; order Hydrogenedentales; family CAITNO01; genus JAGPFE01. The sequence continues at coordinate 13,532 of JAKOTZ010000222.1, read as the reverse complement.
CAGGATGTAGAAGAATCGAGGAAAAATACCGATGCCGGAAAAACGCAGACCAGGCGGGAATACAGGGGTATGGTGGCGGCTGATACAGACCGCAGCCAGGGCAGGTGAAGATATGTTTGTGGCTCCGGATGCGCGGTCCGTGCACCGCGGCAATCGCCGGGCTCCCCGCACTGAAGTATTCCGTCCCTGTCTGGTGGGACGCCCCGGGGGCGATCCGGATCGTGAAATCTGGGAAGGAATTGTTCTGGACCTGAATCGCTACGGGTTTCGGATCCGGAGTTTTGCCCCTTTCGTGGAGGGAGACCTGGTTACGGTCCAACTGATGCGGGATGAAGAGTTTAAATATCCCCTCTCCGGGGTGTTGACTGCGCGGGTTGTCCGCCGCGCTGAGGCTGGGGGCGGATTAATGGATTTCGGCATGGAACTGGTAGTGGAACCGCTATCTCCAACCAGCCGGTCCGGTCGAGGTATTCGTCCTGCCCCACCGCCCTCTCTTTCCCGTCCGGGAACCCGTATGCACTTAGCGGATTATATAAATAATAAAGGGCGGGGCAGTAAAAACCGGTAGCAAGGGATGTTTTTTGGGTGAATTTGTGTTAAAATAGGAAAAAGTGGAGATACTGATATGGCTTACAAAATTCTCGTCGTAGATGACGAGCCGGATGTTGTGGCCCTGCTGGAAACCACCCTAAAGGCGGAAGGGTTTGATGTGGTAACCGCATATGATGGTATTACCGCGCTGGATGTCTGTAACACTGAGAAACCTGACCTGGTGCTGCTGGACATCATGATGCCCATGATGAGCGGCTATGAGGTCTGTGAGCAGATTAAAGCCAATCCCTTAACCCAGCATATTCCCGTGCTGTGTATATCGTCAGCCCATTCGCCCGAAGCGCGGTCTCACTGTTTCCGGGTGGGGGCGGTGGAACTGCTCAAAAAACCGTTTCTGCCTGCTGAACTCGTTGCCCAGGTAAAGCGGCACCTGAAAGACAGCGGAAAACCCGTATTATGACATCCCAGGGAACGTCGTCGGTCTCTCGTCGGACGGCACGACCTGACCGGTTAAAAAGACAGGCGCCGGTCAATAAGCAAAGTGCCGGTGGAAAAAACGCTGAAAAAGAGAATCCTGAAAACGGTTGTGTAAGCACCTGTTTTTCCTGTGTTCCATCCTGCCCCCGTACAAAACCGAATTATACCGGTCGGTCGTAAATGCGGCAGGATCCCTGATAGGGATCGCACACCAGGATTCCCTGCTGATCGAAAACGGCGGTGACGGGCGCCCCCTTCCCTGCTTCCATGTATTCAAAGTTCCGCCTGCACACCTCTCGGGCAGCGTGGACGATCAGCACGGAAATTCGCCCTTCCAGTTCATCGGGATATGTTCCGCGCAGTGCTGAAATGGAAGTGCCCAGAAATTTATGCCGGGCGACGGCGGTCAGGCAGGCGATGATGCTGTCTACTCCGTAACCGCAGTAAGCCAGCGTGCCGTCTTCACGGCGGACGTCTCGGGTAAAATGGGTATTGGCAGTTTTCATTCCGGTCTCAGCGGCACAGAACCGCAGTCCCCGGTACTGGGTATCCGACTCCACCATTCCCTCCGTGCCCACCAGCATGCTTTCCTGATTAACAGCCCCTTCAAATCCATCCGGAACAATCCAGTTATTGATGAAATCAATGCTCATGCCGTTGTCGAACTGGACTTTTACCTGTACGGCATCAAAGGCGTCCAGTCCGAAGTCCTTGCGTAGTTTTTTCTTTTGTCCGACGGCATGCAGTGAAACCGGTTTTACCCCGAAATAAGCGATAAAGAGATCGGTCCAGTGGCATCCGACATAACTGAAAGGATCACTTTTTTCCGCCCATGCCTTGAATACCTGGGAGGATACGTAAAGGGGTTCCTCTAAAACCGCTCGGCCGTAAAGCGGAGCCCCGATTTTTCCGGCAACTGCGTCCCGAATCCGCAGGTGATCCGGATCATACCGCTTGTGCATGTCCACACCCACAATCCGCTGGGTGCGGTTGGCCAGCTCCACAATGGCGTCAGCCTCCCATGCGTCCAGGGCCATGGGTTTTTCGGTTAGCACGTGTATCCCCTTTTTCAGAGCCGCTGTGATCGGAGGGGTATGAAGGTGGTCCGGAGTAGCCACGGCCAGCAGATCAAGGTCCGGGTGATGCTCCAGCATTTCTACCCAGGGAGTATCTCCGAAGTAGGTGCTAAAAGTGATGCCTTCCTGCTGCAGCGCCTGGTTCAGGACACGTTTCACACTTTGTTCCGTTCGGGTGGCGACAGCCGCAAGCTCAAAACGGACATGGCTCAGCTCTCGCGCCAGGCAATCCATCCCCAGCCGTCCCAGCCAGGGCACAATGCCATACCGGTGCAACTGCAGGTAGGTGCGCAGGTGGACATCCCCACCGAACATTCCTGCCCCCACAAGTCCAATTTTTATGACCGGCTCCGTCACAAAAGCGTTCCTTACCATTTGTTTTTATCGGTTTGTGTCGCTTCAATTGGTATCGGTTTTATGCTATCGGCAATGGCCGGGAAAAGCTCCACGTGCATGGTTAATGCGGCACTTTTTACCATTTCAGATACCTTTTCATTTATTTTTATCTGTTTTAGTTTGTATTGAACAGCAGGAAGCGCATCATTACATGAAATCTCGCCGGGTGTGTGTCTTTTCTCCAGACGTAATATGAACACAGATCCGGGCACTGTGATTGGAGGGCTGACCGATCCTGCCTCAAGCGTTTTCAGCGCATCAGCTACTGGGACCGGCAGGCTGGACAAAGGGGTTTCCCAACTCCAGCCGTCCCGCTCAATGGCGGGGATGTCATTAGTCCACTGTCTGACGAGCGCCGAAAAATCCTCTCCGGCGTCAATTTTGCTTAAAATCTCTTTGGCCAGCTGTTCTGTTTTTTCCTGAGCCTGCGTATCCCCCTCCGGAAAGGCAAGCGCAATGACCTGGAAATCAACCGTTTCTTCGGTCCTATAGAGCTTTCCCTCCCTTCGGGCTTTATCGCAGGCTGTTTGAAGCTCACTGTCAGTCAAGGTAATTTCCGCGGCTATGGCCTGGCGCAGCCGGGCAACGGCAAGACGCCCCCGCACCTCGTCCCGCAGGGAATCTTCATCCAGGTGATTCTGGGTAAGCCACTGCAGATAACGGTCTCCGTCGCCAAAGGCTCGGCGCCCCCGCGCAATTTCATGGTCAATTTCGGCGGCGCTGATCTCGAAACGGTTTTCGGCCAGGAGGCGCAGCAAGAGTCCGTTGACCAGGTTTTCCATGACCTGGGCGCGTATTATTTTTTGTTCCGCCTGGGATAACAGCGCCAGATCGGCTATGCCCGCGCGTTGCAGCGCGCGTCCGAGTTCCTGCGCATAAACCGTATCGGATATGAAACGGTTTCCGACCCGGGCGACTACGCCCGGCGGAACAGCTTTTTGCCCGGTATTCTGGGAGGTGTGGTCTGCGGAGACTGCCGTCGCCTGGGCTGATGCCGGAGAAAAAAACACGCAGACACTGAATTGAAGCGCCGTAAACGACAACATCAGGATGAACTTACGCCATCCATCACCCTGCCCATTACGGATTGCCATTTCGTTTTTCCTGGATTGGATCGATTTATTTGAGTCGCACCGTTTTTCCGGTAGCCGCGGCGCGGTAAATGGCCTCAATAATGGCTACGGCGTTTCTTCCCTCCCGGCCGTCGATGCGGGGCGGCCGGTTCTGGAGAATGGCTTCAGCGAAATCCTTGATTTGGCGTCGGTGCCCTTCGATTTTGAGTCCCGCAAGCGGATCGGCGGCGCCGGTTCCCAGCTCAGATTCCCGGGCCATAAGCTTTTTTACTTTCCGGTCTACCGGTGCGGGCTGGTCGAACTGCCAGAATTTAATGGCGCCGTCTTCCAGCACCACGCTTCCGCGGGTACCGTGCACTTCGACCCTGGCGGAGTGCCCCGGCCAGATGGCCGTGCTGCCCTCGATGACACCGTAAGCGCCGTTCTCAAATTCAAGCAGGGCCACGGCCAGATCCTCGACTTCCAGTTGTTCATGGAGTGCGCGTTTGCACTGCGCTTTTACCGATACGACCGGTCCCATGAACCACTGGAGCAGGTCGATCTGATGGATACCCTGATTCATGAGGGCTCCGCCGCCGTCCAGTTTTTTCGTTCCCCGCCACTTTCCACTGGCGTAGTACTGGGGTGACCGGTACCACTTAATATAGGCGTCTCCCAGCACCAGTTTCCCGAAGCGGCCCTGGTCCAGCGCGTCACGCACCAGTTGGGACCCATCGGCAAAACGGCTTTGGAAAATGCACCCCAGTTTGACCCCCGCTTTGGCTGTGGCGTTCAGGATGCGATCGATCTTTTTTGTGGTTACTTCCAGGGGTTTTTCTGAAAGAATGTGCTTTCCGGCCGCGGCGCAATCGACGGCGACATCCATGCGGAGACCGCTGGGGATGCAGAGGCAGACCGCCTCCACTTCCTTCATTTCAAGCATTTTCCGGTAATCCGTGAACCAGGGAACGTTATATTGTTCGCCCAGTTTTTTCGCGGTGGCTTCCACCACATCCGCCACAGCCACCAGTTTGGCCTGGGGAACCGCCGCAATGGCAGCCGCGTGCACCGGTCCGATGTTGCCACAGCCGATAATGGCGAATCCAACCTTTCGAGGCATCGATATTCTCCTTTCCCTGACCCGACAGTCGTGTTACACGGTCAGCGTTACTGTTTATTGCCCAGACGGTTCGGTGTAATGTTTCGAACAAACCGGATTAATTGTACTACACGGTCTGGTGGCGTTTCCTTTAACAGGCCGTGTCCAAGGTTGAAGGTGTGCCCGGTAAAATTCCCTTCTTCCAGACATCTGAGTATGGCCTCTTCAACGGCGTTCCAGGCACCGCGGGCAAGCAGGATATTGTCCAGATTGCCCTGTACCGGTACGCTGCAGCCCGCACGGTACCGGAACTCGCGGATACTCAGGCAGGAGGGCAGGCTGTACACGTCGGCTCCTGCCGTGAGGAGTTCCGCGGCATCCGGCACACGGTCTGAAAAATGAGCGAACAGTATCCGGGGAACCTTTTTATGGCAAAGCTGTTCCAAAACCTGCTGCTGGTAAGGCAGAACCCAGCTCCTGTATTGTTCAGGAGAAACCAGCGACGCCGCGGACTCAAAAAGTTGTACCGTGTCCGCTCCGCACGCAATCTGCCATTCGAGCCAGGCAGCCGAGACATCCGTCAAAAGGGTAAGCAGGCTTCGGGCGAGATCCGGCGACGTTGCCAACAGCTCATGAAGGGCCTTTTTTCCGTTTTCGCTCCAGGGGCTCCCCTCCGCCACGATGAAGGCCAGCAAGGTAAACGGCGCGCCCGCGAAACCGATGATCGGGAGATCCGGAGCGTGTTGCCGTACCAGCCGGATCAGCGCTTCCAGATGAGGCAGGTCGTCGGCAAAATCCGGTACAAATGGATTTTGAGCCAACCGCATCAGAAATTCGGGATTCAGGTCATGCGCCACCGGACCAGGGTCAAAGCGGAAGGAGATTCCCAGAGGAATCAGGGGGGTCAGAATATCCTGAAACAGCACAAGCCCGTCTACCCCCAGGCGGGCCGGTAGCAGTGTGATGCGGGCAGCCCACTCGGGAGAAAGAAATAATCGCTCAAGAGGCATACCGGCTTCTTCACGCAGTTTCAAATAGGCCGGGTCTGTCCGGCCCGCCTGCCGCATGAGCCAGATCGGCGCGCGTTCGGTGGTTTCTCCCTTCAGCGCCCGGAGCAGGATATGGCTGTCATGGCGCATGGGAAGACTCCATATTCCACAGCGCCCTGATAACGTCAACGTCCTTCAGCTCAGCTGTCCACCGGTTTAGCAGGGTTATCCCCTCCCCCGCTTCCGGCACGGATATTGCCGCCAGCCGATCAAAGGGTTCCAGGATCCAGATATTTTCTCCTGTAACGTGAATTTGGTCGTGGCTTTCCGTGGGACGGGCGAGGCGAATGTTGCCGCCAGGTTTTGCTGCGAATCGAAAACAGGCCAGTCCGCTGCATGCCCCGGGCAGGGCGGTAACGGCCGGTGTCATTCGTATCAGGGCGAGGGCTGGAAGACAATTTCCGGAAAAATGCCTGGGAATATTTTTTGGATTATTAGGGAAACAGAGTTTGATTTTTATGGCAGACACGACGTTTTGCTGCGGATGTGCCGCCGGCTCTATGGCCAGGCCGCGTTTTCGAAAAGCCTGAAGGGGACCCTCGTTTTCAATGATATCGTTATCCTGGATTTGAATAATCCACCGGACTTTGATGTCCAGTGTCTCTTCGGAAGCACCCAGCAGATTTTCCGGGAACAAGGCTGCCAACAGGAAGATGCCGGAATCGTCCGGCAGCATCATATCGCCATAATCCAGCTGCCAAAGCGGCAAAGAGGTGTTTTTTTGATCACGGCCAACCCGGCCGCCGGGGATAATTTTTTGAGGCGGTTGCGGTGGTACCGGAAAGTCGGCGACAGCGTACATGAGAGCCGGTGCCAGCCAATTCTGGCCGGGTTCAGTGGCTGACGTAATGACCGGATATCCGATGCAGTACAGTAGCACTAAGCAACCATTGAAAACAATTCGATAACGATTGGCTCGTAGGGTAAAGGAGGATGAGAAATATTCCGGACACGGTGAATATTGAACAGCATCAACGGGCATGATTCGGGTTTCCGCAGGAGAACATCAGTCTGCCATAAGATCCCCCAGGGTAAACAGCGCGTAACCGGAATCCGGCGCATTTTTCCACAGGCCCTGCCGATCCTGTGACTCATAAGCTACCGCCAGTTTTCCGTCCGTGGGCGCGTAGACCACGCTCATAACATTCCAGTCGTTATCGGCCAGGCATTCGGTATTATGGGCAACCGTAGCGGCGATCACCATGATCTCCTGAAACCCGATTTTACGGGGAGTCCCTTTGTCGATTACCCGCGTGTTCCGCACCGGAAAGACATATTCATCGCCTGTTTCGAAAGCGCGGACCATATCGTACATGGGACGGTGACAGGTGGTATAGGTGCTGCCGCAGAAGTCCCGTCCCCATGGATTGCCGGTGTTCTCCGGTTCACCGGGCCCATCGTCGCATGCCTGCAGAGCGCGGGTTGTTTTTCCGAATGCGGTGTCCGCCCGCATAACGGCATGTTCCACAGGCAATCCGTAGCGGTGCACCGTGCCGTCCGGAGCAACCCATAAAGCGTCTGCTTCTTTAGGGTCGTTGTCGAAAAACACTTCACAGGCGCTGTGATTGGTTTCAAAAACTGCCGCGCGGGGCGAAAAATCGGGAGTGCCGAACCGCTCAGGATCGCCATCGGCAATCAAGTAATTGTAACCGATGGTATGTTTGGCCCCGGATATCATGCGGACGGCATCATCCAGGCTTGAAGATTTTTCCAGGACCTGTCTTCCCAAGAAAGTCCAGGGGATTCCGTTAAGTTCTTCACTTACACTGAATGCGCCAACCTCTGACAGCGTAATACCCTCGGCGTTCATGCCTGCCAGGCATCCGGTAACACCGGCATACCCGCAAGACACCACGGGGATGACGCCATCCTGGCGCATAACGGTAATAATCCGGTCCTCATGCATACCTGACTGCGACAGCCAGTCCAGATTCCGAAAAGAAAACATTTTTCCGTCAACTGTGCGTTTTCCCCATACAGCCAGCATGGTGCACTGAAGAGGTCCGTTTCCCAAATCAGGCTGTGCCTGAAGCTGTTGAATAATTTCGGGGTCCAGGAACTCAAAAATCCGCTCTTCCCGTTTGTAAAGGTCGAAGTTCGTGGCCGCGACGATACACCGCAGGTCGTCTATTGTCAGCGGGATTCCTTCCTGATTTGCCCCTTTTACTATGCCGTCGAATTCGATTGTGTACCTTTCAGGCGTAAAGGGCGCCATGCGTTCCCACGCGTTACCCAGGATATTTCTCACGACAGCCTCAGGCAGTCCGGCCGACGCAAAAATGGCCACCAGTTTTGAAGAGAGTCTTTTTACCAGGCTGCCCGCCAACACACCGTACTGAACCCCCATCTCTTCGGGTTCTCCCGCTATGGACAGCACCGGTGTGGCGCCGAAGGGGGTATCGCACTCCGCTATCCAGCCCCGTCCGAAACGTTTCTTTTCCCCGGGAATCCGGGCGGTATTACAGCAAACGGTTAACATAACTTGACCTTATTGGTTCAGGAGCACTAAGGTTACGCGCTGATATTTTGCCTGTTTCGATGTGATAATACAAAACGGGATCTTCAAATGAAGACCCCGTCTGTTATTCAGTATCTGGGTTGATTCAGGTTACTGCTGGATCACGCCTACCGGCGAGGGAACTCCTGCAGGCGGCGTGACAGGCTGCTGTGTGACGGGTTTGGGAGGAGCCGCCGGCGTGGCCGGTCCCGCCGGTTTTGCCGGAGTTTTACCGGGTACCCGGAAATTGAAGACGTGGAACGGAACTTTAATTTCCGGTTTCTCTGCCAGGTTGGTTTTTAGGATCAGCTCTTTGCCTTCGATGGAACTGTCTCTGGGGATGCCTTCAAGTTTTACCACGTAATTGTTATCACTTATTTTGCGAATTTCGGTTTTGATCTGCTCTACCGGCGGAACAGCCTCCAGCAGTTCGAAGGCGGCGACGCGCCCCGGCATGACACTGATCTGCTGAGATTCTGTTTCACCGGGGATATCAGAACCGCGCACATTGATCATATTGGGCATTACTTTCAGTGCGCCGATAACGTAGGTGGCCACGTTGACCAGGATGGCGGGGCGCTGTTGGTTATCGGTCCGGATGATCAGACGGCCGTTTTTGGACCCCTCCGGCAACGCGCCTTTGCTCTTGAGCTCAATAGCGTATTCTTTGCCCGGGGTGATCTCTTTAAGTTCATGGGTGAAGGCATCCAGATCCTGGGCTGTTACTTCCAGCACCTTGAAAGTGACACCTTCTTTTTTAGCGACGATTCGGATCGTCTGCTCACGGGGATTGTCATCCATTACATTCATGAAATTGACCATCTGGGGGTCAACTTCGATGGCCGGTATTGCCGTACCCGTCATGGTCAACTGAAGAGATGGGGTCTCCGGGTCATTAGACATTACCATGATAGGTTGGTCTGGAGCCCCTGGCGCCCTTTCAGATCCAGTTTGGCGCCCAGCTTTACTTCCTGGCCTGGCGCTAACGTTCGGGTTTCGAGATTGGTTGTGGTGCATCCACAACCCGGTTTTACCTCGGTAATTTCAAGTGTGGCATTGCCGGCGTTCCGCAACACGAAAGTGTGTTCTACCACCGTATCCGCATCCCGTTCGCCAAAATTGAACGTCGGTTCATCACAGACGATCTTCGGTTTTGCGGTTGGATCGGCAGAGGGAGCGGCCTGCTGGGCCACCGCAGGTTGGGCATTATTCTGTGGCGCCGGCGCGGGTGCCGCTTTTTCCTCCGGTTTTTGCGCCGCGGGAGCAGAAGCAGCGGGCGGGGCTGCTTTTTCCTGCTGGGATTCCGCAGTAGCGGCGGGTGTACTCTTTGCCGCGCTTTCCTGTTGCCCGGTGGTCGGAGCCGGACTGGGAGCCTGCGGTTTAGAACAGCTTTGTAATCCCAGACCTGCTGCCAGGACCGTCAATACACATAAACAAGCCAGAAAAAACTGCCCACGCCGAATCATGGTGCGTCTCCTCTTAAATAGAAGTTGGATATGTGAAAAAAGTGTCAATGTAATAACGGAGGTATTTTAGTATCCGGTTGACAGGTATTCCAAATTTCTTAAGAGCAGGCGTAATAACGAAAAAGGCGGAATTCTTTACCGGAATTCCGCCTTTTGGGAAACATTTTTTGGAATGGTGCCGGAGAAAGGACTCGAACCTTCACGCCCTTGCGAGCACATGGACCTGAACCATGCGTGTCTGCCAATTCCACCACTCCGGCAGCCACCATTATTTTAGGTTATGTGCGATCGAAAAATCAAATTTTTGCCGCAGAGGCCCAGTCCTGTTAAGGGTAATAACGCAACAACCTGTTACACAGTGATTTTGCTGCGGTGCGTCGGGATTTGGCATTAAAATGCGACGCAAGTCAACCATCCGTCGTGTGATTCGGGTCGGCCATGCGGTTTGCAATCGACTGAGGGTGGGCTGACAAACCGGCAATGACGCGCAAATCCTGAATTTCAGATGTATTCAGGTGACGCCATTCTCCCCTTCGGAGACCTTTCAGGGAAAGCCCCGCAAATGCAATGCGCCGAAGATACAGCACGGGATGGCCTACTGACGCGCACATGCGCTTCACTTCCCGTTTGCGTCCCTCATGAATGATCAGTTCGATTTCTGACCACGCCTCAGACTTTCTCAGGACACGTACCTGGGCTGGCGCTGTCGGTCCGTCCTCAAGAAGCACGCCACGACGCAGGCGTTGAATGGCTTCCGGCGAAATGCTGCCTGCCACCCTGGCGTGATAGACCTTTTTGATTCCGAATTTGGGATGGGTAAGCCGATAAGCCAGTTCTCCATCATTGGTCAGAAGCAGAGCGCCTTCGACGTCCGCGTCCAGCCGCCCCACCGGGAAAACCCGCTCGCGGATCTCACGCAGGCAATCCAGCACAGTCTTTCTTCCCTGAGGATCCCTGGCGGTGGTGACCACGTCAGCGGGTTTGTAAAGCAGGATGTACACCTTACGGGATTCCAGGGTTACCGACTTGCCGTCCACCGCGACAGTGTCCGTCTCCGGGTTAATGACGGCTCCCAATTCCGCGATTTTTCCGTTGACCGACACCCTTCCCGCGGAAATCAGCGTTTCACAGTATCTTCTGGAACCCAACCCACAGGAAGCCAGGTACCGCTGCAGGCGATAAGTGTTCATGATTCGTACAGTTTCATCTCATCCAGCGAGGGCAGATCCTTGAGGCTGTTCAGCCCGAAAGTAACCAGGAATTCCTCGGTGGTGCGATATAACTTCGGACGGCCGGGCAGGTCTGAAACTCCGGCAACGCGGATCAGTTTTTTTTCCAGCAACTGGTCAAACGCGTACGAGACGCTGACGCCCCGGATGGCTTCCACTTCAGCGCGGGTTACCGGCTGTTTATAAGCGATCACCGCCAGGGTTTCTAGCAGCGATTTTGAAAGCCGGTTACTTTTTCGGAGCTGGAAAAATTTTCGGATATGGCGGGAAAACTCTGGACGCGTCAGCAATTGGTACCCCCCTCCCACTTCGACCAGCTGGTACGGCAGATCCCCGTTCCGGTTAATATTTTCTTTCAGTTCCAGCATGATCATTCCCAGGACATCGGGATCCATATCGTCGAATACCTGGGCCAGACGACCGATCGATACCGGTTTATCGCTCATAAAGAGAATGGCATACAGAATCCGGCGCACTTCATCCCGAGACAACTCACTGGCGGCAATCTCTTCCGCTATGTCCCGGCCGTCAGAAACCTCTTCATCGACAGGCACCTCAGATTCAGATTCCGGGAAAGGTGCAGGTCCGATAACACCACCATCGTGAAGATTCTTATCACTGCTCATATCCTACTTCTCCGAGGGGGTTGGCGGCAGGCTGAGCTGCTGCCCCATCAGCCGTAAAAGCGGCTTCAGATTGTCCATCATCGAGGCAAATCGTTCCGGTTTCAGGGATTGCTGGCCATCGGACAGGGCCTCTTCAGGATTGGGATGCACTTCGACCATAAGGCCGTCGGCCCCTGCCGCCACGGCTGCCCGCGCCATGGGTTCAATGAGGTCCCAGCGCCCTGCGGCGTGTGAGGGATCCACAATTACCGGCAGATGGGAATACTGTTTTACCACGGCTATTGCCTGCAGATCCAGGGTATTGCGGGTTTCCGTTTCAAAAGTCTGGATCCCGCGTTCACACAGAACGACATTGGCATTTCCTTCGGACATGATATATTCCGCCGCCATCAGCCACTCGTTAATGGTGGACATCATTCCCCGTTTAAGCAGTACCGGTTTGGCAGTTCTCCCCGCGGCGCGGAGCAGCCCATAATTCTGCATGTTGCGCGCGCCGATCTGGATCATGTCCGCGAATTCCGCAACGATTGGCACCTGTTCAGGGGTTGTCGCTTCCGTCACTATGGGCAGTCCGGTGTCCTGGCTGGCCGCCCAGAGGAGTTTAAGTCCTTCCAGTTCGAGCCCCTGAAAACTGTACGGTGAAGTCCGGGGCTTGAAGGCGCCGCCCCGGAGGACTCCCGCTCCCGCCGCGCGGACCAGCCGGGCGGTGGTCATGATCTGTTCGCGGGACTCAACGGAACAGGGGCCGGCCATAACGCAGAAATGACCGTTCCCGATGGCCACAGGTCCGCAGTGCACGGTCGAGTTATCCGGCCGGACCTCCCGCGCGGCCAGTTTATAAGGTTTCAGAATGGGAATTACCTGTTCGACATGGGGCAGGGCCATGAGCGTGTGAAGGCGTTCTTTTTCGCGCTCATCGCCTACTGCTGCGACAACTGTCCGGTGCACGCCTTCGATTACGTGCGCTTTGAATCCCAGTTCTTCCACCCGGGCAACCACATGTTCCACATCTTTTTTTTCCCGGGACGCCATTACAATAATCATTTTTAAGCCTCCAAATCGTCAAAAATCGGTTTTCCGGCTGTTGTCCTGTGATCTGGCTGCGCTGAGTAGTATACCCGAAATGCCGGTTCACCCCAGCCCTGCTGTGGAGATGCCAGGGTAAAATTAGTTATTTCCTGTCAAGAAATTGAAGCCTGGATGGAATTATGCCGATACTAACGGAAGAATTTTTTCGGAGATGAACCATGGACGGAAATCGCCCAAAATTTATATTTGTGATCGGCCATGAGAGTTCAGGTAACCGGCTGGCGGCGGAAACCGTGGCGCGGGCAACCGGCTTTGACTATGACGACGGAGAAACCCACCTTAACGAGGAGGGATATGTCCGTTCAACCTATCTGACCCATACCGTTCAGCAGTGGTGGGACGATCCCACGAAAATCGTATGCGATCATTCCCGGGTTTCCCGCCGCTCTCTTCCCCATGGTGGTGAAGATGACAGCCTGCTGAGAATGGTTACGGACCACCCGTTAATATCGAGGCATTTTCCTGATCCCGTGCCTTTTGGTAAAGCTTTAGAGAAGGCCGGGTATGACGTTTATTTCGTGCTGACGGTTCGGGACCAGTGGGTTGCCAAGCTTTCGAAAATCAGGGAGCACGTTTTTGCCAGCTGGGACAGAGCGGAGCAGGAAATGGCGCAGTCTCAGCAGATTCTCAATCAAATTATCCGGGAATTTCCACGGTGTTTTGTGTTCTCCTATGAATCATTAATGTTTCTGGGCGCGCCGTACGTGCAGATGCTTTACCGGTTTCTCGGCATAACCTCAGATTATGTGCCACCACTGCGCGACGCCAATCCCAAATACGTCATGCCCCCTAAAAGGGACGCATTCGGCATTCTGCACCGGGCTGGGAAATTAACGGTAGGCGTATGTTTCCGGCGGGACAGTGCCGTGAACTGGGGAGGGGATCTGCGCGCGCTGGAGACCCTGTGCCGCGGTCTGGAGGCAT
>JAKOTZ010000206.1 GCA_029776995.1 Candidatus Hydrogenedentota bacterium | reverse complement strand
CGACGGGGCGATCTGGCTGGCGACATTCTGATACGTATCGACTACCACATACAGTCCCGGGTTGGTAGCAGGCGCCATGGACTGGTAATCATTGGCGTTAGGCGCGTATCCGAACCATGCCCCTTCTCCGCTCAGCGTGCCGGCACCGTCCGTTCCGCAGTACAGCCGAAAGGCGGCGTAAAAAGAACGCATCGCGCTGGGCGGCTGAAAATACCACCCGCCGGACTCCACCGCGCCCCCATTGGTCAGGCGCAGTGTGGTGGCTAACACGTTGGCGCTGCCGGTGAGCGTTCCAACCCCGGCGGACCCGGAAAATGACTCCTGCACCAGGTAGGTAGGATCCGTGATCGCCGCAATTTCCGCGTTGGGGCTGCCAGACAGCGCGGTAATGGTAAAATCCGCCGGGTCAAGGTTCTGCATCGGTTCCGTGAAGGTAACGTTGTACCCCAGTTCTGTCACGGCGCCCCCGGCCGGCGAGGCATCCCGCCGGGTAATGGACAGCAGACGGGGTTCGGACGTACTTACCCGGAGACTGTCTACCCCGTGAGTATCCGTGGAGGTAGCCCCAGTTGAGGCGCCGAACGCCACCCGCCAGTCAGCCTGGGGATTCCACCCCGGGATGACGCCTCCGGCCAACCGGATGTAACCGTTCTGGTACACCGAACACTTTCCGTCAGCCGTAACCGTAACCTGGAACTGCCGCAAGCCGTTATAGCGCAGGGTGCCGTCGGCAACGGACACATTGGCAACCACACTGGTGTCGTATAAAACCTGAAACCGATTCAATGTCCCGGTCACGAACCGGATTTTAAGCCCGCCGTAAGAATGGTCGTTGCCAAAATTGGCGCCATCCGGTATGGGACCGTAGGCCACGCACATGCCCAGGCCGCCGGTGGTATTGGAACTGCCGATATATCCCGCGAAACTGATGGATATGGTCGGAAGGGGTTTGCCCGGAGACGCCAGGAGCATGGTACCGGTCTGGTTCGCCACATTATCAGTCAGCCGGATATAGCCACTGGTATGCACGGCGCTGCCGATAAGGGTTACTGTACCTGGAAGAGTGCTGAAATCGGATGAAAAAATAAGTTCCGCGCCGGCCCCGGCTGCCACAGCCATCGAAACTGCCATCACAACCGCAAGGCGATATAATGCGTGCCTGCCCATGGTTCCTCCTTCCTGTTGTTCTTTGCCACTTGTTACCTAATTATAACATATTCTGGGATTTACCTGTAAGTCTGTGTGAGGTTAAGAAAACGTTTACTGGAATAAGGCTCAGCGCATGGCCCCATCCAGTTCGGCGCGGACCCGACGCAACAGCGAAGCGATGGTATAGGGCTTGCGCAGCAGGGAGGCTGAATCCTCAGGGGTAAGCATCTGCCCAACCACATCGGGCGTGTAGCCCGAGCAGAGAATTACGGGCACCTCCGGCCGCTCCCGATGTATTCTGCCGCGCAGCATAATGCCGTTCAGTCGGGGCATAACCACGTCCGTAATCACCAGGTCAAATCCCCGAGGTTCCGCGCTGAACAGCCGCCAGCCGTCTTCCCCGTCCACTGCTTCCACTACCGTATACCCACGCTCGCGCAGAATCTGCGCGCACAGTTCTCGTATATGTGATTCGTCGTCCACGAGCAGGATCCGCTCACTGCCTCCGGGCAGATCGGCAGCACTGCCCTCCTGTTTGATTTCATCAGCATTCTCCTCCGTTCCGGTATACGGAGGGAAGAGCAGATAGAACGTGGTTCCCTGGTTTAACTCGCTTTTTACGGTTATGGCTCCCTGGTGCTGGCGCATCACGCTGTAGGCCACCGAGAGGCCCAGACCCGTCCCTTTACCGGCTTCTTTGGTTGTAAAGAAGGGATCAAAAATATGTTCCAGCAGCGCCGGTTCGATACCTGTTCCGGTATCGGCCACTTCGAGACAGTAATAAGACTCCGCGCGCAACCCCTCCGGCCATTCCACCGGAAGCGTATCCGGAGCATAAAGGGTGGTTTTGATCACTATGGTTCCTCCATCCGGCATGGCGTCCCGGGCATTGACACAGAGATTCAGCAGCACCCGTTCCACCTGCTCCGGCTGCCCCAGCACCACATCATCGACCAGGTGTGATTCGAAGCGCACTTCGATGTGTTCGCCGATCACCTTGCGCAGCAGTTTCAAAAAATTCGAGACCGTGCTGCTGAGGCTGAACCGTTCCGTAATATCCGACTGATCCTGCCGCCCGAACAGCATCAGCTGCCGCACCAGGCGCGCGGCCCGGTCAATTACCCGGGCATTCACCTCCAGCGCGTGCTGGAAACCTGAATCCGCCGGCAACTTTGCCCGCATCAGTTCGGTATACCCGCCCACCACCTGCAGCATGTTGTTAAAATCGTGAGCGATACCGCCGGCCAGCCGGCCGATGGCCTCCAGGCGCTGCGCCTGGTTCAGCTGCTGTTCCAGCATCACTTCCCGGGTCACGTCGTGCCCGATCAGCACGAAGTGGGACAGGGTTCCGTCACTTCGCCACAGGGGCGATACCGTGGCATCCACGCAGGAAAAGGCGTTTTGTGCGTTACGCAGCATAAGGCGGCCTTTCCAGGATTTGCTGGCCGTGACAACACGCAGGATCTGGTTGAGGTTCTCCTCGGGCAGCCGCGCGTTGGTCAGCACGGAAAATGGTTTCCCGTAGAGGCCATCCGCAGCAAGGCCGGTCAGCGCGCAAAATGCCGGATTGGCATACACAAACGTACCGCGTTCGCTGAATACGGCTACCAGGGAGTCCACCTGCTCAATGGCCCGGGACAGCAATGCCTGAGACTCTGCAAGAAGCCGTTCATTGGTGATGTCTGCAACAACCCCCAGAACGCCGGTGTCATTCTTTTCTTCATCTTTTAAGGGCACCCGCCTCAGCACATGCCAGCTACCCGTTGGCGTCTGAACCTGCCAGGTGCCGTTTACCGCTCCGTTTCCAAAACTGGATTCGCGGTAAAGCATGCCCGGGACGTCCTGGTCTGTCTTTCCGATCATGTCGGCAGGATCTGAAATAGCCGCGCCCGTCAGCTCCAGATAACGGCGGTTACACCCCTGGTAACGACCCTGGCTGTCTTTCCAGAAGAGCCCTACCGGGAGCGATTCAATTACGTGTTCCAGCATCGCGCGGATCCACGTCAATTCCCGGTTGGTTTCCACCAGCCTGGCGCGTTCGGCCTCAAGCTGGGCATTGCTCTCCCGCAGATTGTTCTGGGCTTTACGCAGGTCGATGATGTACAGCATCATGCTGTAAATCAGCAGCATGGCAGCCACTACGAACATGGCCGACTGGGTAACGTTGCTGACACCGTAGCTATCGCCGATCGGATAAATGTAAATCAGCCCGGGAAGGGACCCCAGGAAATCGAACAGTTTGGTCAGCGAATACAGGAGTGCCGCCACGGGGAGCAGATAGATCCGGTCGGTCATCCGGTAGGTGAAATACAGCGATGTAACAACTACAAAGACTGACGATATGAAAGAGAAAAACTCATCATACGGAGCGCGAAAGGATCTCGGCGCGACAGAAATGGCCACAATCTCGAAGAAAGCTCCCAGCGCGAACCCGGCCAGAATCAGCTTTTTATTCACCCGCACCTCAGATGCCACAGGTGTAGACATACTCACCCTCCTAAAACCACGGGATCCTCGTCACCAATAAAACTGTACTTGAATACCGTCAAATTTGTCAAGCCATTCTTCGCTGTCCGGAAACAAAACGGTTTGGTATACTTTGAGGACACCGGATGATCAGGTGGTACAGGACTCTATACGCGCATCCATACGGCACTGAAAGGGATTGTTGTGAAAAGTGATGAAATCCGCTCAGCTTTTCTGGAATTTTTCCGGGAACGGGACCATGTAATTGAGCGCAGCGACCGGCTGGTCCCGAAAAATGACCCGACCCTGCTGTTCACCAGCGCGGGCATGGTTCAGTTCAAACCGTATTACACAGGCGAGGTACCGGTTCCATACCGCCGGGCGGCCACAGCCCAGAAATGCCTCCGGGCCGGCGGCAAGGCCAACGACCTGGACGAAGTTGGAAAAACTTCACGCCACCTTACCTTCTTTGAAATGCTCGGTAACTTCTCCTTTGGAGATTATTTCAAGCGCGAAGCGATCCAGTGGGGATGGGAATTCACCACGCGGGTATTGCGGATCCCGGCGGAGCGCGTCTGGGTAACGGTGTACACGGAAGATGACGAGGCGGCGGAAATCTGGGAAAAAGAAGTGGGCATCTCGCCGTCCCGGATCGTGCGGATGGGCGCAAAGGATAATTTCTGGGGACCGGCCGGAGATACCGGAGCCTGCGGCCCCTGTTCGGAGCTGCTGTATGACCGGGGCGCTGAAGTGGATCCGGAAGCTACGCCGGACCGTGATCCCCACGAACGTTTTCTGGAATTCTGGAATCTCGTGTTTCCCCAGTATGACCAGCAGCCGGATGGATCCCGTCCTCCGCTGAAAAACCGCGGCATCGACACGGGTATGGGCCTGGAGCGCATGGCCATGCTGCTGCAGGGAAAACAGACCGTTTTCGACACGGACGGCCTGTACGCCATGATTGACGCCACAGCATCCATAGCCGGTGTGCCATACGAAACCAGGCCGGTCCCTTACCGGGTGATAGCGGATCACATCCGCGCGCTCAGTTTCATGCTGGCTGACGGTATCCTGCCCGGCAATGAAGGGCGGGGATACGTTTTCCGGCGTTTGCTGCGGCGGGCCGCCCGGTTCGGCCGGGAACTGGGTATGGACGCCCCGTTCCTGTACCGGGTCAGTGAAGCCGTGGTAGACCGTTTTGGCCACCAGTATCCCGAACTGGTCGAAGGGCGAACCCATATTGCCCGGATAATCCGGCTGGAAGAGGAACGTTTCGCCGGAACGCTGGCCCGGGGCATGGAACTGCTCGCGAACGTATTCGATGAAATGGCCCGGTCCGGGGAAAAAGTGGTATCCGGGGATACCCTGTTCACGCTGCACGATACATATGGCTTTCCGCTGGACCTGGCGGCCGACATGGCGGAGGAAAAGGGATACACCGTGGACCGCGACGGTTTCGAACGCGCCATGGCGCGCCAGCGCGAGAAGGCACGCGGAGCCTGGGCGGGCAGCGGCCAGGCCGCACTGCCGCCGGTATACCGGGCGGTCCATGCCCGAACAGGAGACACGGAATTCGTGGGGTACGAGACCCTCGAATGTGAAGGCACCATCCTGGCCATTATCCGTGACGGCGAGGAAGTAGACACCGTGGATGCCGGTGAAGCGGCAGAGGTCATCCTGGACCGGACCCCGTTTTACGCGGAAGCCGGCGGGCAGGTGGCCGATACGGGCAACCTGGCCGGATCCGCCGGCGAGGCGCTCGTTGAGTACGTATCCCGGCCGGTCGGGAAAATGACGGTACACCAGGTCAAGACCACCCGGGGCAGGCTGGCGAAAGGCGACCGCGTAACCGGCCGGGTAGACGCGGAACGCCGCCGGAGCACGGAACGGCACCATACCGCCACCCATCTGCTGCAGGCGGCCCTGCGCCAGGCGCTGGGAGAACATGTCCACCAGGCGGGTTCATATGTGGGACCGGACCGCCTCCGGTTTGATTTCACCCATTTTGAAGGGCTGAGCCAGGAACGGATCGAAGATATAGAACGGCTGGTGAACGCCTGGATCCGGGAGGACCTGCCTGTGAACACGGCACTGCGGCCGATCGAGGAGGCCCGGGCAGAGGGCGCCATGGCCCTGTTCGGCGAAAAGTACGACCCGATTGTGCGAACGGTACGGACCGGAGATATCAGCCTGGAATTGTGCGGGGGGTGCCACGTATCCCAAACGGGCGTAATCGGCCTGTTCAAAATTCTCAGTGAATCCGCGCTTTCTGCGGGGGTCCGCCGGATCGAGGCGGTTTGCGGCGCCGAAGCCGTAGAGGCGGTGCAGGAACACGAACGCTGGCTGCAGCAGGCGGCCCGCGCGCTGAGTGTCGCTCCGGATGGACTCCCGGACCGGGTCCGGGCGCTGCAGGAGGAAATCCGGAAGCTCCAGCGGGAAGTGGAGCGCTGGAAACAGACGGCCGCTACCGGCGGCACGGCCGCTGATCCAGAACGGAACGCTGTCGTGGTATCCGGGGTCCGCGTCGTGGCCGTGCGCATGGACGACCTGGATGCCAAAAGCATGCGCGCGGCCATGGACCGCCTGAAAGATAAACTGAGGCAGGAAAGCGTGATTGTACTGGCCGGCGCCTGCGAAGGAAAAGCCGCGCTGATCATCGGCGTGACCCCAGATCTGACCGGACGGATCTCCGCGAAAGCCCTGGCGGCTGAGCTGGCTCCACTGGTAGAGGGAAGCGGCGGCGGCCGCGCGGACATGGCACAGGCCGGCGGTAAGCGGATCGAGGGCATAGATGCGTGCCTGAAATCCGCCCCCCGCGCCGTAGAACGGCTGTTGCAAGGCTGATCCCCTGAAATCTGCTCTTTCAATCGCCCGGAAGTAGCGGTTGGAATCCGCACGCGGCCATGTCGTAAATTATATAGTGCGGTCTACAGGTGTGGGCTGTCCGGAAATAAGAATACTGCGAACAAGGAATCGGGGCATGGCCAGAAAACAAGAGCCTGAAACACGCAGCACCAGATCCCGCGCGGCGGGGGATACACCTCAGCAGAAACGGCCAGGCAAGGTTAAAAAGGAAGACCAGAAAACAGCAGCCCCAAAAGCCGCCCGAACAACATTGGAAAAAACGAAAAAAACATCGGAAAAATCTCTGGAACCTGTTCGCAGAACCAAACAGGCGCGTATAGCAGTAAAAGTAAAAGAAAGCCCGACCATGGAAAAAACCGAAAAAAAACCTGGACGGCCGCGGAAAAGCACCGTGAATGAGGCCGAATCCGCAAGGCGCGCCACCGGGTCGGCTGCCCGGAAAGTCGCGCCGCTGCCCCAGAAATTCCTGCTGGAACTGGCCGAAGAAATCCGCGGGGTCGTTGAGCCGCTCGCCCGAAACATGCGGGGAAGCTCTGAAGCGGATGGCATCGCCCAGAGCGGAGATGTGACATTCCCGCTGGATCGGGTCGCAGAGAAAACCCTTCTTGCTTTTCTGCGCCGCTCCGGGCTGCCTCTGGCCTATTACTCGGAGGACGCGGGATATTCCACCTTCTCCACCGAAAAACCACAATATCTGCTGATCGTGGATCCTATTGACGGATCCCGGGCGGCCCGAAGCGGTTTTGAAGGCTGTGTCGTTTCGATTGCCACCACCCGGGTAATTGAGCGCCCCACCATGGCCGATGTGGACAACGCCTGCGTGGCGGAGATCATGGGGAACCGGGTTTTCTACGCCGAACGGGGAAAAGGGGTAAAAATCCTGGTTGATGGACACACCAGACGACCCAAACTTTCCGAAAACCAAAACCTGGACCAGATGCGCTGGACTATGACGGTTCCCGGGCGGCCGCCTTCGCTGATTTTTACGACTGTTTACAAACTGCTGGAACAGTCCAGCCTGCGGGGCGGCTTTTTCGCGTGCAACAGCACCGCTTTCAGCCTTACCCGCCTGCTCACCAACCAGCTGGACGCTTGCGTTGACATCGCCAACCGATTTTTCCGGGATATGCCGGATAAAGCCCGGCCCTACTTCGAGCGCGCGGGAAACGGCCGGGTGGTCTGCATGGCCCCGTATGACCTGGCGGCCGCGCTGCTCATTGCCGAAGAGGCCGGGTGTGTCGTTACCGACGCCTACGGAAAACGGTTTGACGACGTGCTCATGCTGGACAGCACGGAAAGCAACCAGTTGTCTCTCGTGGCCGCGGCCAATCCACAGCTGCATAAGAAACTGCTGGAGTTTCTGGACCGCCGTATCCAGCAGATTGAAGAAAAGCTATAAAGGAAGGTCACTCTTAAAGCCGGATCAGGAGCCTGATTCCGTGGAGACTGGCCCTTCCTGCTGATGAAGCGCCGCTACCAGGGCGTGCCAGGCCAGGGTAGCGCATTTGATCCGTACGGGATATTCCCTGACGCCGGAAAAGACCTTCAGTTTTCCCAGCTTTTCCGTGTCCAGAGGGCTTTCGGGATCGCTTTTCAGCATTTCCTGGAAAACGTGGAAGAGCTCTTCCACTTCCGACCGTTTACGCCCTTTTACAAGTGTGGTCATCAGGGATGCTGAAGCCTTGGATATGGCACACCCATGCCCTTCAAAAGAAACCGACTGCACAGTATCTCCGTCCAGCTTGAGGTATATTTTAAAAGAATCCCCGCAAAGGGGGTTGTAACCTTCCTGTACGACATCCGCATCCGGCATGGAACCGAAATTCTTCGGATTCTTATTGTGGTCCAAAATGACTTCTTCATATAACGCGCGCGTGTCCGACATTACGCGAACATCCTCCTCACCTTGTGCAGGGCGCCGATCAAAGCGTCAAACTCCGCGTCTGTATTGTACAGGCCGAGGGATACTCGGGTCGTAGCGGGGATGCCGAACCGCTGCATCACGGGCTGGGCGCAATGATGGCCGGCGCGCACCGCCACTCCTTCACCGTCCAGAATCTGGCCGATATCGTGCGGATGGGCGCAGTCCATAACAAAAGAGACTACCCCGGCCTTTTGGGGCGCCGTTCCCAGGATGCGAAGTCCGGGAACTTCAGCCATCCGTTCCGTCAGCGTCCGCAGAAGATGCTGTTCATGCCGGTGAATTTCGGACATGCCGAGGTTCATAAGGTAGGTTGCCGCCGCGGCCAGGCCGATAGCTTCCGCAATGGGGGGAGTGCCTGCCTCGAATTTCTGGGGCGGCTGGGCGTAGACCGTTTTCTCAAAGGATACGCTCAGGATCATGTCGCCCCCGCCCTGCCAGGGGGGCATGCGCTCCAGCAGGTCCGCGCGCCCGTACAGGATGCCGATTCCCGTGGGACCATACATTTTGTGTCCGGCAGCGACATAAAAGTCCACGCCGAGTTCCCGCAGGTTGACCGGCATATGCGGAGCGGCCTGGGCTCCGTCCACCACAACCACCGCGCCGACGTCATGGGCGAGACGGGAAATTTCCGCAATGGGGTTAACCGTGCCAAGCGCATTGGATACGTGGGTGACTGCCACGACCTTAACCCGCTCGCTGAGCATGGACCGGTACGCATCCATGTCCAGGCTTCCGTCGTCGAGAATGGGAATCGGCCGCAGTTTCGCCCCGGTACGGGCGCAGACCATCTGCCACGGAACAATATTTGAGTGATGCTCCATCCAGGTCAGCAGCACTTCATCACCTTCGCGCAGCACAGAGCCCCCGTAGCTCTGCGCAACCAGGTTCAGGGATTCCGTGGCGCCGCGGGTAAAGATGATTTCGCAGCCGATGGCCGTACCGAAAAATTTATGCAACACGCGACGGGCCTCGTCATAGAAGTTTGTGGCATCCATGCTGAGCCGGTGCACGCCCCGATGGACATTGGCGTTGCTGGTGCGGTAAAAGCGATCCATGGCCTCCAGCACTGCCAGCGGCTTATGGGTAGTAGCCGCGTTATCCAGGTATACAAGCGGTTTCCCGTAAACGCTGCGGCTCAGCACGGGAAAATCCCGCCGGACGGCGTTCACGTCAAAGTTCCCGTTCGCGGATAAAACGGCCGGGGGAACTGCAGACGTTACCGACGGACTGTCAGCGGGCGCGTCGGCAAGTGGACGGTTCACGGTTCCTCCTCTCCGAATCGTTTGGACAGCGCGCGGAGCACGGCCATCCGCAACGCGGGGACTGTGATCTCATCCGCAATCTCTTCCACGAATCCCCGGGTCAGCATCAGTCGGGCCTGCTGCCGGCCTATGCCACGCGTTTGAAAATAATACACGATTTCCGGCGGAGGAGGACCAGCCGTCGCGCCGTGGGTACAGCGCACGTCATCCGCGTAGATTTCCAGCTGGGGGCGGGTTTCAACCCGGGCTTCTGGGGACAGAACCAGGTTGTGGTTCACCTGGATCGAGTCGGTTTTCTGGGCGTCGCGTTCCACCAGCACTTTACCCGTGTACACAGACCGACTTTCGTCCAGGGCGACACCTTTGAACGTAATCCGGCTGATGCCGTGGGGAGCCCTGTGATGAATACGGACCGGGTGGTCCATCATGTTTTTTCCGCTGTTAATGAACAATCCTTCAACACGAGCCTCAGCGCCTGGCGCGTCCAGCAGCGCGCGGCAGTCCCGTCGAACCAGCTCCCCGTCCAGGGTAAAAACACGCCAGTTCAGCGAGCTGTCCCGGTTCAGGCGCGCCCCCATAAGCGACAGGAAACGGCGCGGCGCGCCCAGCAGGCCGGCTGTTTCTTCCAGTTCAAGGCGGGCGCCCTGCTCCAGAATCAGCTCCCCAGCCATGTTATCCCAGGCGGATTCGCCGTTATCCGCAAAGACATGCGTAATGACCAGCCGCAGGCTGGCCTGCTCACCGACATGCACCAGCAGCCTGGGGAACGTCACCGTCCCTTCCGGATGGGTGTGCACGAACACTAGATGTACAGGCTCCGCACAGGCTACCCCCCGACCCGCCTGAACGAAAGCGCCGTCCGCCAGGAACACCGTGTTCAGGCAGACGAACGGATCCCGCAGATCCAGCACGGATCCAAGCAGTTCGCGGACCGAACCCGATGTGGCAGGATCAGCCGCCGCGCGGGCCAGGCTTCCCGCGTAAACTCCCTGGACGGTCCGTTCCCTGGACCAGTCCGGCCGATAAGCGCCATTCAAAAAAAACAGCTCCGCGGCCGTATCCTCCGCGGACAAAAGGTTTTCCGTGGTGGGACGATCCGACTGACCGCCACAGGAGCCAAATACAGGGCTGTACCGGCCATTCAGCACCGCGCCAATGTTGAAATGCCGCCAGTCTTCCATTTTCGCGTGGGGCAGCGGAATTTCGGGGAACAGTTCCCGGGCGCGTTGCCGTGTCTGGCAGAAATGATCCGTTTCGGGCAGAGAATACGCCGACAGCAATTCCGGCAGCCGGTCAACCGTCACCGGGGATGCGTTTTGATCTGTAATATGGCTCATTGCCAGACTCCCGGACGGTTTAACTTAAGCGGAAACATCCGCTTCTTCCCGAATCCAGTCGTAACCCCGGCTCTCCAGTTCCAACGCCAGGTCACGGCCGCCCGAGCGGACGATACGTCCTTTGTACAGCACGTGGACATAGTCGGGAACAATGTAGTTCAGCAGCCGCTGATAGTGCGTCACCAGGATGAAAGCGCGTTCGGGGCTGCGCAGCCGGTTCACGCCCTCGGCCACGATGCGCAGCGCGTCGATGTCCAGCCCGGAGTCCGTCTCATCCAGAATGGCGAGCTTCGGATCCAGGACCGCCAGCTGTAGGATTTCATTGCGCTTCTTCTCTCCGCCAGAGAATCCGGCATTGACGAACCGCTCCGCGTAAACCGGATCCATCTGCACCAGCCGCATTTTCTCTTCCAGCAGCTCCTGGAACTCCAGCGGATCCAGCGGATCCTCTCCGCGGAACTTGCGGATCTCATTGAGCGACGCGCGTAGGAAATAGGCGTTCGTGATTCCCGGTATCTCCACGGGATACTGAAACGCCAGAAACATGCCCATCCGCGCCCGGTCTTCCGGAGAAAGCTCCAGCAGATTCTGCCCGAGGAAGGTTACCTCAGACACGGATTCGTCCACTTCATAAGCCTCGTTTCCGGCAAGGACCTGGGCAAACGTGCTCTTGCCGGAGCCGTTCGGCCCCATGATGGCATGCACCTCGCCGGGTTTAACCTCGAAATCGATGCCCTTGAGGATTTCCACGCCGTCAATGGACGCGTGGAGGTTTTTTACGGTTAACATCAGCTTACACTCCCTTCCAGGCTCACGCTCAGCAGGCGCGAAGCCTCTACGGCAAATTCCATTGGAAGATGGTCAAAAACTTCCTTGCAGAAGCCGTTGACCACCAGAGATATCGCGTCCTCCGTCCGGATGCCCCGGGTCTGGCAGTAAAACAGCTGGTCCTCACTGATTTTGGAGGTAGACGCTTCATGTTCGACCCGGGCTGACGGATTCCTTACGTCTATGTATGGAAACGTGTGCGCGCCGCAGCGGTTTCCCATGAGCAGGCTGTCGCACTGCGTGTAATTCCGGGCGTTTTCCGCTTTCGGCAGCACCCGGACCAGCCCGCGGTAGGAATTGTCGCTGCGCCCCGCGGAAATCGTTTTTGAAATGATCGTGCTGGACGTGTTGCGGCCGATATGGATCATCTTAGTGCCCGTATCGGCCTGCTGGCACCCTTTCGTCAGCGCGACGGAATAGAACTCGCCGACCGAATTGTCCCCTTTCAGGATGCAGCTGGGATACTTCCAGGTAATCGCGGAACCGGTTTCCACCTGGGTCCATGAAATCCGGCTGTTCTCTTCCAGGCAGATGCCGCGTTTCGTGACGAAGTTGTAAATGCCGCCCCGGCCTTCTTCGTCTCCCGCGTACCAGTTCTGGACGGTAGCATACCGAATGGTCGCGTTACGGTGGGCCACCAGCTCCACCACTGCCGCGTGCAGCTGATTTTCGTCACGCATAGGCGCGGTGCAGCCTTCAAGATACCGAACTTCCGCCCCTTCGTCGGCGATGATCAGCGTCCGTTCAAACTGGCCGGTCTGCGCCGCGTTGATCCGGAAATACGTGGACAGGTCCATCGGGCACTTGACGCCGGGTGGAATGTACACGAAAGAACCATCGCTGAACACCGCGGAGTTCAGCGCGGCATAAAAATTATCTCCCTGCGGAACCACAGAACCCAGGTACTTCCGCACCAGATCCGGATGCTCCCGGATGGCCTCTGAAATAGGGCAGAAGATAATCCCCATCCGCCCGAGGATTTCCCGGTGGGTCGTGGCTACCGACACGCTGTCAAAAACGGCGTCAACCGCCACGCCGCTCAGCCGCTTCTGCTCTTCCAGCGGAATCCCCAGTTTTTCGAAAGTTTCCAGCAATTTGGGATCCACCTCGTCCAGGGATTTTTTCTCGGGCTTCTTTTTCGGAGCGGCGTAATAACTGATGTCCTGAAAGTCAGGGGTCTCGTAGGTCACTTTTGCCCAGCGCGGCTCTTCCATTCCCTGCCAGGCCCGATAGGCTTTAAGGCGCCACGCGGTCATCCACTCGGGTTCATTTTTTCGGCGGGACAGTTCGCGGATAATGTCTTCATTCAGCCCCTTCGGGAAAATCTCGGTTTCTATATCCGTGGTCCATCCGTAGCGGTACCCGCCGGCGGCTATTTCTTCCAGTTCCCTGGTACTCTGGTCGCTTCGGGAAGCGCCCGCAGGAAAACTATTTTCACGCGTAGGGTCGGACATCTTCTCTCTCCAAAACGGAATGGACTGAACCCGCTAAGGCAACATGGAGACCCCGGCCTGTATTCCCGGAATATTCCCGGCTGGTCCCCATGAACAGCGTTAAAGCTGCACAAGGCTTTCAGTCTGCGGGATTATATAATACCCCGGTAAAGTACCGCGATCATCCGACGCCATCAAAGCTGGAGGATCTTGCGTATGGCTGCAGTAACAGCAGGAAATACCCGCATTGAAACCGTCCAGGGAGACATCACCCGGCAGGAAGTGGACGCCATTGTCAACGCGGCCAACACGACGCTGCTCGGAGGAGGAGGCGTTGACGGGGCCATCCACCGCGCCGCCGGCCTGGAATTGCTGGCCGAGTGCCGGACCCTGGGCGGCTGCCCGACCGGATCCGCCAAAATCACCCGCGGGTACCGGTTACCGGCCCGCCACGTGATCCATACCGTGGGCCCGGTCTACCGTGACGGCACCCACGGCGAGCCTGAACTGCTGGCGTCGTGTTACCGGGAGAGCTTGCGCCTGGCCGCCGAGCACGGGTTGCGTTCCGTCGCTTTTCCGGCCATCAGCTGCGGCGTCTACGGGTATCCGCACCGGCCGGCCGCTGATATCGCGGTCAACACCGTGCTGGACACCGTTGCCGGCGCTCCTGAGCAATTCGACACGATCCGGTTCGTCCTGTGGGGCGCCGATATGCTGCAGACGTTCTCGGACGCGCTTACGCAGGCTGCCCGCGCACGGGGGCTTGAAGTCCATGACTGAACACCGAAAGGTCGATCTGGGGGTTATTCTGGCGGCAGGGCGCGGCGCGCGAATGGGCCCATTCGGCGCGGCCTGCCCGAAGCCCATTGCTCCCGTGGCCAACGAACCGCTCGCGGAACGGCAGATCCGCCAGATGCGCGAACTGGGCGTGCGCGAGGTGGTCGTCGTGATCGGCCATCTCGGCCATCTGGTCTCCAGATGCCTGGGAGACGGTTCCCGACTTGGCGTAACCATCCGCTACGTGGAACAGGAACGTCCGCTGGGCCTTGCCCACGCCGTCAGCCAGCTCGAGGACCACGTGGACCGGCCTTTTTATCTCATGCTGGGCGACCTGTACTTCGAGCTTGACCGCCCCGAACGCCTGGCGGAGTCCTTTTTCTCCGGACAGGCCGCGGCGGCGGTGGCCCTGATGACCGGACCGGTGCCGCCTGAGCGCCAGGCACAGGATTTCGCGGTGCATCTGGACGAAACCGGCAGGGTCCGCCGATTCATCGAAAAACCCCGCTACCTCCAGTCGCCGCGGAAGGGATGCGGTTTCTATCTGTTTGACATGCCGATTTTTGACGCCATCCGAAACACGCCCCGAACCGCCCTCCGGGATGAATTCGAACTGACTGTCGCCCTGCAGACCCTGGTGGATCTCGGCTGCCCGGTAACTGCCGCGCCGGTTGTAGCCTATGACATGAATATCACCACGGTGGCGGACCTGATCGACTGTTCCTGCCGGGCGCTGGCCGCCGCGGGCCAATCCTGCGCGGTCGGCAGCGGCTGCCAACTCGCCGAGGGCGTACAGCTCGAAGAAACCGCTGTGGGCGACCGGGTCCGGATTTCCCGTCCGGTCCGGCTGCGCCGGTGCATCGTACTGCCCGGCACAACGCTGGACGACAGTTCAGACCTCGAGGACATGGTCATCACGTCCGAGGCGCGTTTTTCCGCGCGCGGCTGACGCTGGCCGGACACCATAATGAACCATCCGGGAGACGGGGCGGGCGCCTCAGGGCTACCTGACGCAGGATCT
Source organism: Candidatus Hydrogenedentota bacterium (assembly GCA_029776995.1). Lineage (GTDB taxonomy): Bacteria > Hydrogenedentota > Hydrogenedentia > Hydrogenedentales > CAITNO01 > JAGPFE01. Next base: position 50,134 of record JAKOTZ010000206.1, on the reverse strand, counting down.
CGATACCCGTCTGGCAGCGCCGGGACACGGTGGACGCGTGGATGCCCAGCCGATATCCGGCGTCGCGGCAGTTCAATCCCTCGAAATACACCAGCGTGAGGGCATCGCGCTCCCGAACGGACAGATGCTCCGCCATGGCCCGGCGGACCCACTCCAGCAGTACGCGCCGGATACGGCTCCAACGGAACGCGCGGCGCTGTTCTTCAGGCGATTCCCATCCCGGCCGGCAGGATTCAGGCAACTCCGAAAGCTCTTCCGGCGATACCGGCTCTTCGCGAACAAAACCGGGATCACCGTCTGCGGCATGGCGAGTTTGGGACATTTCTTTGCGGTAAGGCATGCTGGGTTCCTCCTGTGGTTTTCCAGCCTGGCTTCGGCCGGCGCGCCCAGCATGCCTTACCTGTCCGTAAAAAACACTGTGCGAAAAAAGGGGGGTTTATGGGCATGTTCTGGACAGGGAAGGCAAGATTTAGGACAGCGTACGCCCAGCCCGGGGACAGTACAGGCAAAACTTCCACATTCCCGGTGCTGGGATGGATTTTTTGACACAATTGGAGCGAAAGAATGTTTTTCCTGATCCTGTCCCGGAATTTTCAGGACAGCCCATTATCTTGTAGTTAAAAAATATTTTTGGACCATATAAAGTATGTTGACCTGAAACGGGCTTCTAAATCATCACGTAAACGGGGTCTTCGTCTAAAAAAATATTGCTGACTAAGTCGTTTTAGTGTATACTTAATTCGGAAAGTGCTAAAATAGAATATCCGTAAAAGGACACTGGTCTGCAAAGTGAGGGCGATCAGGACATGAGTGTGGGGATTGGGTTTCCCGGGATCGGGAAATCCACAGGTCCGGAGAGCATGACATGAACCTTGAGGAAATTCGCGCCAAACGCGCCCGGTTTGGGATCGGGCTGATGTCAGGATCCTCGTGCGACGGCGTAGATGCCGCGCTGGTACGGATCAAGGGCACTGGTCCCGGCCTGGTCATCAAAGTAATTGCCCATCAGACCTTTCCTTATGAGGCGGATTTCCGGAACCTGCTGCTGACGGAACATATGACCGCCCGGGACGTATGTCTGCTCAATTTTGCCCTGGGAGAACGCCTGGCCGAGGCGGCGCTGGTGCTGAAAGATATCGCCGAAGATGAGGGGGTGGAAGTGGATTTTATCGCGTCCCACGGCCACACCATCGCCCATTTCCCGCCCGGCGCGGGGACCGACCACATCGGCACGCTGCAGATCGGAGAACCGGCGGTAATTGCCGAGCGGACCGGATGCATTGTGGTGTCGGATTTCCGTCCCCGGGACATGGCGGCCGGAGGCCAGGGCGCGCCGCTGGTCACCTACGCGGACTGGCTGCTGTTCCGCCGCGAGGGCCGCACGACGGTCTGCCTGAATATTGGCGGCATTGCCAACCTCACGGTGGTCACCCCGAATTTCGAAGATATCCTGGCCTTTGATACAGGGCCGGGAAACATTATCATTGACGGCGCGGTGCGGCTGCTTTCGCGGGGAACGCGGATGTACGACGAGAACGGCGAGGCCGCGCTGCGCGGTAAGGTCATTCCGGAATTCCTGGAATACCTGCTCAGCGACAGCTACTTCCTGAAAGATCCTCCCAAGAGCACGGGACGGGAACGTTTCGGCGTTGACGTATATTTGCGGGACGCCCTGGCCAACCGCCGGGAACATGCCTATGAAGACCTGGTGGCAACCGTAACCCAGGCGGTGGTACAAAGCATTGCCGACGCTTACAAACGCTACGTGGCGCCGAAATACGAAATCGATTACATGATCGTCGGCGGAGGCGGCGCCATGAACAACGCCATCATGCTCGGCCTGCGGCGGTCTCTGCCGGACGTAAAAATCTTTATCAGCGACCGCGTAGGCATATCTTATGACGCGCGGGAAGCCATCGCCTTCGCCATTCTTGGCAATGAAACCCTGTGCGGCACGCCGCAGAACGTGCCGCAGGCCACCGGCGCGCGCCACCGCGTGGTTTTGGGGAAAATCACGCCGCCGTGAGCTTTTGATGTGGTACGATGATTCCTGCCTGAAAACGTTCTTCCCGAGCGTGGAGCGACGAAGCTCTTTTTCTGGAGATGGTTGAATTATGGTCAGCGATGAACTTCTGAAAATTCTGGTGTGTCCGGAAAGCCGGCAGCCTGTCCGCCGCGCGGACGCGGAACTGGTGGAGAAAGTTAACGCGGCAATCGCCGCGGGCGCCCTCAAAAACCGCGCCGGACAGGCGGTGGAAGAACCGGTGCACGAACTGCTGGTACGGGAAGACGGAACCATCGCGTATGCGGTTCGGGATGATATCCCGGTGATGCTGATTGATGAAGGTATTCCCCTGGCACAGCTGAAGTGATTTGTCCCAAACGTATTGAATGGAGATCCGGTTATGCCTGCTCCCCGCACAAAAGTAATTCTTGCTGTTGTGGCCCATGCCGATGACCTGGAATTCATGGCGGGAGGAACCGTGGCAAGGCTGGCCGGTGAAAAGGGCCACACGGTTTACGAGTATATCCTGACGGATAATTCAAAAGGGTCGTACCGGCTGAGCCCCGAAGAAATCATTCCCATATCGGAGGCGGAGGCGCGCCGCGCGGCGGAGATACTGGGCATCCGGGACGTTTTTTTTTGAGCGGTATCCCGACGGCAAGCTGGATCAGGTGAATCCGGCTGTGCTTCGGGGCAAGATTATGGCGAAGATCCGGGAAGTGCGCGCGGACGTGGTGATGAGCTGGGATCCTTTCGCCCCCGGAGAAGACCATCCGGATCACCGGTGCGTGGCCATGGCCACCCTGGAGGCTGCCTCCTTCGCCGGCAATCCCCGGTTCTACCCCGATCACGCCCATCCCCCCTGCGCGGTTACCGAGGCGTACTGGTTTGCCAAACATCCCACGGCGGACGCCGATCTGCTGGTGGACATATCGTCGGTGATGGACAAAAAGATTTCCGCGCTGCTGGCCCACGACTGTCAGATGGTGCTCACCGCCGACGCGCTGGCTATGGAGGCGCGCGCGGCAGGCGCAGACCTGGGCCTGGATGACGTGGTGGAAAGCGGCCGGTACCGCGACCTGATCGAGATGGGCGTGCGGAATTACTGCGCCGAGACCGGCGCGGCGCGCGGGCTGCAGGCCGCCGAACGGTTCCGTTACCAGAAACTGGGCATGCTCGACACGGTGCTGGGCCTGTCCACTATCCAACCGGATTTCAGCTGAGCGGCCCAGGATATGGTTCCCGCATCCATTGTTCAGCAGTTTGACCAGGGGGTAAAGGACACGCTGCAGTCCATGGCGGGAGTGCGGGCGGTACGCGTGGACGCGTGGATCAAGGACGGTCACGCCATGTACGGGGATGTCAGCGCGATCATCGGATTGTCCGGGCCAGTAAAAGGAACCTGCGCGCTGTCCATGCCTGGCGACCTGGTCCGCCGCCTGGTCTGCCGGATGCTGGGGATGGAAGAAAACGCGCCCGTGAGCGAAACCGATATCCGGGACGGCGCGGGCGAACTGGTGAACATGACCGCCGGACGCGCCAAAGCCCTGTTGCAGCACACCCCCTATAAATTTGACATCACGCTGCCCACCATCATTACCGGCGCGGGCCATGAAGTGTACCGACGACAGGATACGCCCTGCCTGAATCTGCTGTACGAAACAGAACAGGGAGACCGGTTCGTGCTGGACCTTGCCCTGTCGGTCGGCTGAATTCAGACGCCAACCCGGCCCGACGGCATCAGAATGTCCATCAGGGCGGTTTCCATCTCCCGAAGGTAGGCGGACTGCGGGTTATATTTCAGCCCTGCACGCACGTGCCGCAGCGCCAGCTCCGCTACGGGCAGTGCCACGGCATCCGGCACCAGCGCCGCGCCATCGTACAGCGCGCGCATGAGGGCGAGCGCGGTATCCCGGTGGAGAACCGCGCGGATATCCTCGGAAAGAGGGGCGTTTTCCGGCAGGTCCGGTTGGATACCTTCATCCAGCAGCATGAGCGCCGTTTCGAATTCGCCCTTGGCAATCGTGGTGTTGGCGTCGGGGCGGTGCAGATAGCTCTTCCCCAGCAGATAATGCCCCGCCACGCTGGACGGATGCCGGCACAGCCATTCCCGCGCTATTTTTTCCTGGGCGGCGCATTCTCCCCCCAGGCAGGCGGCCCAGGCTGCCTCAAAACGCCGGCGGAGCTGGTCGTCCTGCCCGGAACAGGCCGGCAGCAGCAACACGGCCAGCATCCCCGCCACGGCTGCGGCAATCCCCCGTCTGGCGCCACTGAAAAGCAATGGCGTTACCACCGCGGACGCACCCGGAAGAATCCGGTGGCCGATCCAACCCTGGCGAACAGGGGCACTTCAGCCGGCCTGGTTTCCCGAAGTTTTTCGATGGCCTGTCGATATTCTTCAAGATTGGTGACGGTGTAGTCTCCTACCGCCATGATGATAACTCCCGGACGCATTTTCGCGGCCTGGGCCGGACTTCCAGATGCCACGCGGCGGACAATGACTCCCTGAACATCTTCGGCGATATTCAGGGCAATGCGGATATCCCGAGTGAGCTCGCGGACCGTAAGCCCCAGGACGTTTTCTTCATACTCCTCGGCATCCTGCGCGGACTGGGGCCGGGTCGTCAGGGTAACCTCCAGCGTCAGCGGCTGACCGTTCCGGAGCAGTTCAATCCGGACCGTTTTTCCGGGGCCGGTGTCGCGAACCAGCCTGGAAAAATTCAGCACTTCCCGATCCTGCGTCGCCCGCTGCGGTTTGCCGTCAAAGGATTTGATGATGTCACCAGGCTGTATGCCGGCCTGGGCAGCGGGAGAATCCGGTACCACCGTGCTGACGATCAGACCCCCGGCTTCCGGCAATCCCCAGTATGCCGCAAACTCGGGTTTCAGCGGCTGCGTAAAGACCCCCAGCCAGGCCTCTTCTCCGGAAACCTTGGGCTCCCCGGCCCCGCTCCTGGGCGGAGAGGCAATATAGGGCGCCAGCAGGGCCGTCTGAAATACCATGGGAACACCGCTTCGGGAATACAGTCCTCCCCCTTCTTCTTCACTCAGTTCAATGCCCGTCACGCCGACCACTTCGCCGCGGATATTCAGCACCGGTCCGGACAAAAATCCCATTTTCAGGCCGCCGGCAAGACAGTAGGCCGTGCGCGGCGTATCCACCACGGCGGCAATATGATCCAGTACCACGCCGGGCACATAGTCAACCGTTTCGCTCATGCGTCCCAGCACCAGGACCGGATCGCCCAGCTGCAGTGGCACATCGGCAAAAGACACCGCTGGAAAAGTTTTCTTTTCAGGCGCCTGCGCCTGCAGAAACAGCAGGTTCAAATCATCAGGTTTTCCAAGCACCACCGCCGGCAACTCATCCGTTTTTCCGTCGGATTCCAGTCGGATCCGCGCGTCCGTGATCCGGCTGGTGTCCGTCTGCAGGTGGCCATGGGTAATCACCAGGCCGTCCGACCGAACCAGCAACCCCAACGCGGTACCTTCGCGCCGGCGGGATTCACCGGAACGCGGATCGGTAAGCTCCTGGGAAAAGGTCACGAGACACAGCGCGCGGGCCCACTGGTTGTACGCCTGGCGGATGACCGGCGCGGGAAACGCTTCCGCCGACGCGACCCGCGGCGCGGCGAACAGTATGGCCAGAAGCCCGAGGCATCCATATGCTTTTCGGCTTAACCGGGATTGATTATTCATGGCCGCGCGCCTCCTCCTGCTCTGCGGGAGCCTGTTCCAGGTTAATCAGAACAAAACGGGTCAAGGCGCCCCGCTGCACGAACAGCATGATCTGGCGGCGATTCTCCTGGATCCGCTGATCGTACAGCTTCCTGAAGACGGCAAAATCCACAACGGTTTCGCCGTCCATGGTCAGGATGATATCCCCCGGTTGAAGCCCCGCCCATCCGGCAGGCGCTCCGGGTGAAACACCGATTACCAGCACGCCGGCCGGTCTGGGTAGCTGGGCGCGGCGCGCCACTTCCTGGGTAACCTCCGCCACGCTGAGCCCCCACGCCTCAAAGGCTTCCTGTTTGCCCCGCGCCGCTGTTTTCTCTTCAGGCACCACATCCACATCCCGCTGTTCGCCATTGCGTTCAATGGTCAGCCGGGCCGGCTCTCCCACCGGCAGTTCGGCCATCAGGCGCCGCACGGCGGGCAGGTCCTCCCGCCACCGGGCATTGACCGGTATACCATTGACCGCAGTCAGGACATCGCCCGGGCGGATATCCACCTCCGCGGCGGGAGAAAATCGGTCCACCCCCGCGATCAGCACGCCCCGTTTCCCGGGATCGATGCTTCTGGCGGTCATCTCCTGCAGCTCAAAACCAAAGTAACTGCGCCGCACCCGCCCGTCGCGGATGATGGCCTCAACCACGGCGCGCGCGATGTCCGCCGGAATGGCAAACCCTACGTTTTCGGCGCCGCGCAGCATGCGGGCGTTCACCCCGATCACCTCACCGCGGATATTCACCAGAGGCCCCCCGCTGTTGCCGGGGTTGATGGCCGCGTCAGTCTGAATGAAATTATTGTAGGGGGCAGGAGACGCGCCCTCATCATCGAGATTTCGGTCTGTCATGCTGATAATGCCCATGGAAACCGACCGGGACAGCCCATGCGGACTCCCGAACGCCAAGGCCACCTGGCCGGCCTGCACCGTGTCCGAACGTCCCCATTTAACGTAGGGAAACGGCGCGTCCCCCTGAAGTTTGAGGACGGCAATGTCCGTATCGGGGTCAGCGCCCACCACCTGGGCATCCAGCTCACGGTTGTCACTCAGCACGCACTGCACGGAAGTGCTGTCTCCCGCGACGTGCTCATTCGTGACCACGTACCCGTCCGGCGAAATGATGAAACCGCTTCCGACCGCCAGCATTTCGGTGCGTTTCCCGGTCTGAAACACTTCCTTGACCGGCCGGATATGCACCAACGCGGGCGAAACCTGCTCCCGTGCCCGCAGTACGGCCCGTTCAGGCTGTCCCAGCGTGGCGCATCCCGCCAGAACCCCAAACACCAGACCTGCGCACGCCAGCCGGCATCCGAGCCTGGGCAGAAACAAAAAACGCTGATTCACCGTTCGATCTCCTTAGGGTCCATCACTGCTGACGCCTCCCCGTCAATCCCGGTTGCTATCCGGCCAGCATTTTCACGGTCCGCGCCGGCCTGCCGGGATTTGGAACGCCGGGCGCGGCGGTTTTTCTGACGCCTGATTTTTTCAGCGCGCCGCGCGGCCGGCGCTTCCCTGCCCTGGCGCATGGATTCCAGCAGTTCACACAGCCGGCGCCGGGCAAAGAACCGGTTCAGTCCCTGGGACCGTTCCCGATCCCATTTTACTTCAAGACCTGAGGGCACATGTCGAATCCGCACGCCGGTTGCGGTATGGTTCACCTTCTGGCCGCCGGGACCGCGCGCGGCAATGAACTGTTCCTCGAGATCGCTCTCCCGGATGCCGCAGGCGGCCATGCGATCCTCTAACTCCTGCTGTTTGATCGGTGTAACCGGAAAACGGGGCATGCCTGTATCAGTCCATCCGTTTCAGGGGGAAACGGCCGACGGCTCTCCGCCATTCCCCGCGGATTCAGCCTCCGGGACAGACGGATTCGCGGTCGGTTCCTCAGCCGGGCGGGGCAGTCCCGCCGTACCCCAGCACGTGAAAGCCATCCAGCCGGGATCCTCAGGCCGGCTTTGACGCATATCTTCCCGGGCGCGGCCGACTGCTTCGATAAAGCTACCCGCATCCAGATGCTGTGCGAGTGCCGCAAAAAACGCCGCAGCACACTGCGGATCCTGCGCCCATGCGGGCATCAGCAGCGCGGAAGCGCCCGACAGCCTCGCCACTTCCCACAGCAGCATGGCCAGCTCCGGACGCAGCCGGGATTGGGCGGCATCAGCGGCATCCCAGGCCATCAGTATTTCCCCGGCCTGCCACGGTTTATCCCGCAGCAGCTGCGACACGGTCAGCTCCGCGGGGGGGGCATCCGATCCGAACCGCAGTCGGCAGTAAAGGGGATCCGGCGGCAGCTGGTTCAGAACAACCCTGAGCAGTAACCCGGAGCCCGGGGCCGGCGTATCCGTCACGGTCCGCTGCGCGTCTTTCCATATCCTGAGAAGATCCGAAAATTCGGGCGCGTTCGCAGCAGTTGCGTCGACCGCAATGCTGGAAAGTTGGCCGGAAACGGCCGGAACGGCATCGAGCTGGCTGGCGTAGGTCAGCCGGGTGGTCCTGATGGCGGGCCCTCCGGAATCAGCTGAACCCAGCAGCACCTCCAGAGGGAGCCCTGAAATCCCGATGTCCGCGCATACGACCAGAAAATCCGCCGGCAACTGCCGCAACCGTTCCACTATCGGAGCAAGCAGCACGGTCCGAAGCCGCTCCAGCGCTTTGGATGCCGCATCCCCTCCCTTGCGGATTTGTTCGGCCAGCCGGGCCGCTTCGCTGTCTGTCAGGACGCATTCCATCGCGACGGAAGCTTCTTTACCGGTAATTACCGCCACAGTCCCATACTCATCCGAGAGCAGGTGCAACACTGCCGTGTTACCGGCCAGGCATTTCCGAAACCGGTCCCCTCCCAATACCGGCGCGGGCCGATAATCGCGCAACAGGGACAGATTCCCGTCGGGTATGCCGTCCAGCCATGCGAGCCGGTCCTGATCCCGCGCGACGCGCGCCCGTAGCCGTTCCGCTTCAGGGGCATCGCCCCGTTCTTCCGCGTCCCGAAGCCGCTGCTCCAGCATGGGCAGCCGCATACGGATAACGTCCGCCTCCGCGGCGATATCCCTTCGGGAAGCGTCATCAGCCAGCACGCCGCGCATGCGGTAATATGCCGCGCGCTCCACGCCCTGTTCCGCCGCGGTCAGCAGCATATCCCCGGAGGAGCCTGCCGCCGCCAGGGCGCGCACGCCGGCGCACGCCATGCGCCGCAACAGCAGCGCCCCCTGTCCCCGGTTGAAAGCGTCGTAATCAATGAAGGCGCGCGCTTCTTCCGCTTTTTTTCGGGCTTTTTCAATGCTTTCCGAGGCAGCGGCCGGCTGGGACAGGCGAAGCCAGGCCTGGGCCAGCTGAAGCTGAAGCTCGGTAAACCGGTGGTAATCGGTCAGGTAGGTGGATTCCTCAAAGTAGGGCATCGCCATCTCGAGCAGGATGCGGGCGCCCGCGAAGTCGCCTTCCACAAGGCGGAGCTCCGCTTCCACCGCGACGGCTTCCGCCACGGAGAACTCATTGACCGGCCCCTTGCGGGGCACTTCCATAAAATTGCGCTCCCGCAACGCGACAAAGTCCGGATCATCAAAAGCCGTCAGGCGGGCACGGGTCCGCAACAGGAGCGCGCGGGTCTGCCGTTCCTGGGGAATCTCCTTTATTTCCAAAGCCAGCCCCAGCGCGGTGGCATATAAAGCGGATGCCTGCTCCAGCAGCGAATCCGCCTGTTCCAGCTGCTGCCGCGCCATGGCCCAAAGCGCGCCCGCCCATTCTTTGAGGGCCTGCAGCCGGTCACCGGGAAAAGCTCCCATCTCGGAGAGCTTTGCGGCCTCGGAAAACCAGTCCACCGCCACTTCCGGTTCTTCAATGTATATATGCTGAATGCCCAGCTGCTGACAGATGTGCGCCCTGCGCCCCAGCCCTTCCCGATCATCAGGCGCAACCTCCGGCGCCAGGGACAGGGCGGTCATCATTTCGGCGATCTGCCGCCGCACGCGCCGGTTGGCCCGGTGGCGTTCCGCGAAATCCATGTGCACGGCGGCATTTTCCCAGCTTTTGTCCGTGGCGGCCAGGCGGGCGGTGTAGTCCACGTATTCCTGCAGCTCTTCCCTCAGGTCTGCCGAGGCCAGCCGCGCGGACCGTTCCATACTTTTTAGAGACTCGGCATACCGCCCCAGCAGGCGCTGCGTGTCCGACAGCCACCACCAGTGGTAGTAATCGTCCGGAACCGCGGCGACTACCCGTTCCAGCACGGCAAGCGCCTCTTCATAATTGCCGGTTTCTTTCAGGGCGAAACCGAGCCGACGGGCCACTTCCATATCATTGGGATCCAGCGCGGCCGCTTCACGCAGCAGCTGGGCCGCCTTTTTCAGGTCATTCTTCTCATAAGCCTCCATGCCGGCCGTTTTGGGGTCCGCGGCGAGCGGCGACGACGCCGGAGCCGTTTCGCTCTGCGCGCCCTGCGCCGGCGCGGCCGCGGTAAGCCATAAGCCTGGACCCACCGGAAGGTTCCCCGTCCAGGCGGTCACGCCACCGGCATATCCCAGCATAAGGAAAACAAACGCGGAGAAAAGAGCTCCGCCCTTCATCCGCCGATCCATTCTAATTACGCGCATACGCTGTTCCCATCTTTCCCTGCCGCACAGCAGATGTGTTCAGTATACCCTTCCCGATTCGGGAATCGCTTACAGACCCTTAGAAAAAAAGATGGCCTGACGCTCGTCAGGCCACTGAATAATTGTTCCATCAAAATACAGGCCACCCGACCGGCGGCCCTCCTGTTACACGAACAGATCAGGATGCGGCCGCGCCCGCGGTCAGTTTCTGTATCTGGCGCATCAGGCTGGATTTTTTACGGGCTGCGGCGTTCCTGTGAATGACGCCCTTGGCCGCCGCGCGGTCAATGGCGGAGATGGCCGCGACCAGCGCCGCCTGCCGGGCCGCATCTTCGGTGGCGGATGTCTGGGCGGTAATTGCCTTCTTCACCATCGTCTTCATCCGGGACCGGATAGACTGGTTCCGCAGGCGCCGTTTTTCATTGGTTCTGATCCGCTTGATCTGCGATTTGATATTAGCCATACTGTCAGCTCCGAAAAAAATACGCCCGCACCCGCCGGGCGTCTTACCTTTGGCTTCAGCGGGAATATGTTACCAGATACCGCCCGGGGTTTTCAACCCCGCGAACCCATGCCATTTTGACCGACCGGATTTAAAAAGCGTATCATAAAGGAGGTGAGCAAACGGGCGTGCCTGAAGAAACGCAATCGTCACGGGTAGGGGCGCGAATCGGGGAAATTAACGGATCCGTACGGGAAAGGAATTTTTTCAATGCGGCGGAATATCGTTCATGAAGGCGCGGGCAATCTTCGGTATGAGATTCGGGAAATCGTCGTCACGGCCCGACAGATCCGCGCGCTGGGACAGCACATCACCTGGGAAAACATCGGGGACCCGATCGAGAAGGGGGAAGTGCCTCCGGAGTGGATACGGGAAATCCTGCATAACCTGTTGGAACAGCCTGCCAGCTATGGATACTGCGACACGGCGGGCGTGATCTCGACCCGGGAATTTCTGGCGGAATCCGTAAACCGCCGGAAGGGTGGCGTTCAGATCAGCCCGGACGACATCATTTTTTTCAACGGAGTGGGAGACGCGGTCGAAAAGGTGTATGGATTTCTGAAACGGGAAGCGCGGGTGCTGGGTCCTTCACCGGCTTACAGCACCCACTCTTCGGCCGAGGCCGCACACTCGGGATACAATCACGTAACCTACGACCTGGACCCCTACAACGGCTGGCTTCCGGACGTGGATGACATCCGGAACAAGGTCAAATATAACGATTCCATCGCGGGGATCCTGATTCTGTCTCCGGACAACCCGACGGGCGTGGTCTGGCCGCGGGAAATTCTCGACGAGATCGTGAAAATCGCGCAGGAGCATGACCTGTTTCTGATCGCCGATGAAATATACGCCCACATTACGTTCCCCGGACAGCCCCACCTCCACATGAGCCAGTGGGTACAGGATGTGCCGGCTATCGCCATGCGGGGCATCAGCAAGGAATACCCGTGGCCCGGCGCGCGCTGCGGGTGGATCGAGATCCTCAACCGGAAAAAGGACAGCAATTTCAGCGATTACGTGGACAGCATTCTGGCGGCCAAACGCCTGGAAGTATGTTCGACGACCCTGCCTCAGATGTCCATTCCCCGGGTTTTTGGCGACCCCCGGTACAAAAGCCACCTCCAGCACCGGGCATCGATCTTTGAACAGCGGGCCGAAGAGGCGGTCCGGGCGTTCGAGGGCTGTGACGCGGTGGTCGTGAACAAACCGGGCGGGGCTTTCTACCTGACGGTCATGTTCCGGGAAGGCGTCCTGAACGGGCACCAGAAATTGCACATTGAAAATCCGGTCATCCGGGCACAGATCGAGGACCTCGTGCGAAACGTGCCCGCGGACAAGCGGTTTGTGTATTACCTGATGGGCGCCACGGGGATCGTCGTGGTACCGCTGACCGGATTCCACTGCCGGCACGATGGATTCCGCATCACGCTGCTCGAGTCCAACGATGAGAAACGGCGCTGGATTTTCCAGACCTTGCGCCAGGCCATCGACGAATACGTGAATTCCTGATCGGCAAACCGGGATTCAGTCTTCTTCGTCGTCAATTCCCGGAATATAACTGTCGGGATCATTGACGGCTTCTTCCCAGGTCATGATGGGCGGCAGCCCGCGCTTCCGGTCCTCGAGGTCGTTCCGTTCCTCCTCCTCCCACCGGTCCAGGATGCTGCGGTTGCGCCGCCGTATCCTCCACCATGCCACCAGCGACAGCAGCGCCACCGGGGCGAACAATGACCCCGAAGCAAGAACTCCAATCAGGGCCACCAGCCAGAGTGAACGCCGGTAGGCATCCCAGAATTCGAGTACCGTCAGGCCGCCAAACCGGCTCAGAGCATCCGCAAACGCCATTTCTTCTGTTTTGCGAACCACCAGCCAGAACCGGTCACCGCCCAGTTTCCGTTTCAGAAAACGGGTCATGGAAAGCGCCTGGGCATAGGCGTCGTTGAATACCATTTCCTCGCCGGGATTCAGAAACGCGAAATCCAGGTCGTGATAGGGGATGATGCGGTTTTCCAGAAACATGCGCCCCACGGTAATGGGCGACGCGATGGCATATTCCCCCGCCACGAGCATGCATACCCCTTCATTCAACCATCTCGGCAGGTAATATTCTCGGGTGTTTCGGGCCAGCAGCACATGCACCAGCTCGTGTACTGCCGTGGCCCGGATGTCGCTTCCCGCGGAGCGGTCCCGGGGCGACATGAGCACAATCCATCCCTTCTCCGGCATGGCCATGCCTACCACCTGCCCCGCGCGCCAGCTCCGGGCAAAGGCCATAAATACGTTGATGTCCGGCGCCAAAACGATGTTAACCGGATCCGTTCCAGTAGGCAGCACCGGCTGCATGGCCTCAGCCGTATCAGTCAGCCAAGCGGCAACGCGCCGGGCCAGCTCCGCGTCCCGCTCGGCATGGAACACGGTGAACAGCCCCTCCCGGTAAACCCGGGGCACAGCAGGATGGGGAGGCACCGGCTCCGCGTACGCACCACCCACCAGCGCCCCGGCAACGCAGAAAAAGCACAGGGAAAAGCACGCCGCCCGGGAGCACCTAATGTCATGAAAGTTGTAAAATAAAGAACGTCTCACAGGCTAATGATACAATGCCAGCGAGGGAAACGTATCATGACTTTTAAACGCGCTTATCTGACGGCAGGGTTTGGGCTGCTGCTGTGTTTGTTCACGCATCCGGCCGCGCGATCCGCTGAGGAACCTGTTACGGCGCCCCAGTCGGTAATCGCCGTGCAACCCCTGGAGTCCGTGCCGGCGGGGGAACAGCCGCTGTCGCTGTACGGCTGTTACTGGATGTGGCATCCGGGAGATAACGCTACTGTAGCCGCGCCCACCATCCACGTCATTTTCACGGGGACAATCGCCCTCCCTGAAAATGACCGGATCGCGCGGGGAGAATTCCTGCTGCACGCGGATGACCTCTTTACCCTGATGGTCAACGGCCAGCCTGCCGGACAGGGCGGTCTGAACGGCCTCATCCCCAACCCGGAAAAACAACCTGAACCGAAAGAAGAGACCGCGCCCCCATCCCTCCCCCTGCCCGTAAACGCGGATATTACCTCCCTGCTGAAACCCGGGATCAACCAGGTATCCATCCGGGTGATTAACACGATGCCGTCCACGCCGGCCGGCCTGGCGGGACGCTGGCGGGTTCGGATGACATCAGGCGCCGTGATTACCGGCGAAGTCGACCGCAACTGGAAAGCGCGCCGCAATATTTCCAAAATTACCGTAAGCGCGGAGCCGCTGGTTGCTTTCGGGCAGGCTCCCTGGAACCGGGTTCCGGCATCCATACCGGGCCCGGGGCCATTCCTGGGCGTCTGGACCCATCCCTCTCCCGATCCGGAAGTTCAGGCCTGGCTGGTGGTCGACACGGCGTGCGATAACATGTCCGTGACTGTCAATGACAGCGACGCGATACCAGTCGGACAAAATTTGTTCCGCGCTGATATCACGTCATTGGCGCGAAACGGAGAAAACCGGGTACGTATTGAACCCTGCGCTCCGGCTCATGTCCACGTGGAATTGATCAAGAAGGCAGAAGACACGGTCTCTCCAACCGGATCAGAAACGGACGCTGCTTCTGCCCATTAAAACGTATACCCCAACCGGTTCAGCGCCTTTACGCCATCCGGGTTGGCCAGCAGGGTCATTTCCCGCTGTCCGATGGCGTCACTTTTGATCACGGTGGCCGCGTCCAACTGGGGGCACAGGGCCATAATCCACTTCCAGTCGGGTTTCTGAATCAGGACATAAGCCGGTCCCGGCGCGTTGAAATCTGCCATAAACCGATCCATTTCCTCCAGCAGCGCCCGGTAGAATTTTTCCGCCAGTTCCTGGTCCACCCCGGCGTCCCGAACCGCCTGCTGAACGGCTTCCAGCAGGGCACGCTTCTCAGCCTCCGTGGGATGGTTCAGATCCTGCACGGGCACTTCCCGAACGGCTTTAAAGGCTTTGTAGCGCAGTGTCGCCTGAGCCTGCGCCATCGTAAACCAGTCCACATCGCGCCCCAGATCAATATGCAGCATTTCGGTCAGTACCGGGGTGTGAAAATGACGGGTATAAAAAATGTACTGTTCCCGGGAAAAGCCTATGGTGTACAGGCGATAATCCTCGCTTTCCCCATTTTCGACCAGACCAGACAGGGCGCGCAGGGGAGCGCAGAACGCGCCAACCCCTTTGTACACATTCAGCGCGGGGAAAAAGAACTGGGCCGTGAAAACGGCCAGAACCGCAAACTGCGCCGCCATAACAACATGAATTCCACGCCCGCCTCTCCGCCTGATCAGCCAGGCCATCCATCCCGCGCACAGCGCCAGCGCGGCCGCGAGAAATACCAACGCCGGCCTCCACATTGACCGGAAAGGCGAAAACGGCACAGCCAGCATGGCGGCCGACAGCAGCGACAGCGCCACAACCCATATCCATCCCACCCGCCGGGCCCACGCGGACTCGGACCGATCCATCAGGTCCAGTACCGACCGGGCGAAAAGTATGGCCAGGGCCGGATAAATGGGGAGAAGATACACATTGCGCTTGCCGATGCTGATCGAGAAAAAGATAAACGCGGGAACGATCCACGACAGCAGCAACCGCATCCCTTCGTCCGCGCGGCGTTTTTTCCATACCCACGGCAGAATCCAGGGGAGAAACAACGCCCACGGCAGCGTACCGATGGGAATATCAATCAGGTACGCCCATGGGGGCGCCGCTTTGCTGACGCCAAGGAAAAAACGCCCGACCACCTGGCGCATGAATTCATCCCGCAACGTTCCAGCATCCGGATCGGGCGGCAGCGACCACCGCGCCGGGATCAGCCAGCACAGGACCGGTATCAGCGCCAGGCCAAACAGCCAGACCCACCGCAGATTCTCCCGCTCCACCCGCTTCCAGTAGAACACGGCGATCAGCAGCGCGGGAAAAACCAGCGCGGGTGGTCCTTTTGTCAAAAGCCCCAACGCCAGGGCAGCCACCATGCCCCACCACGCCGCCCGTGAAAACGTGGTGTGCCACAGGTAAAAAGCGTACAGGAAGGCCGTCATGCAACAGGTCAGCAACATATCGGTGCGGACCGATCTGGCTTCCCACCAGAACAGGGCCATGGTCATGAGCATTACGGCCGACCACCATCCCACGCGGCGGCCGTACAGACGGGAAGCCAAAAGAAAAGTCAGCAGAACCGTTACGATCCCCGCCAAAGCCGACGGAAAACGGGCCGTCCATTCTGATACGTCGCCGAACGGCGCGGATACCGCGGCAATCGCCCAGAACAGCAGCGGCGGCTTTTCTTTATAGGGTTTCCCATTACACTGCAACACCAGCCAGTCGCCTGTCTGCAGGATCTCCCGGGGAATCTGCCCAAACCGGGGTTCATCCGCCGGCCACAGGTCGTAACCGCCCACATTCCAGAAAAACAGCACCGCCGCCATCGCGGCCAACCCAGCTATCACCCAACGTTCAGGCATTTGCCGCGCCTCCATCCGCCGCGCCGTTTTTTCCGGAAAGTATCAGGTTCCGCGCGTAGATCAGCAGGTTGAAGCCCTGGCCGAAACCGTTGATCCAGTCCGGTTCGGGCCGCATGAAAAAGCCCAGGGCCTGGCACAGCGCGCCGATACCGCTCAGCAGCCAGAACACCCTGGGAATCACACTTTTTCCGAGCCACTCGGATAATGCCCACTGCACGCCGAAACGCGCGAAGTACGCAGCCTGGCCGAGCGCCCAGAGCCCCAGCCAGAACCAGTTCCGCGCGGCTTCCTCAGGGGAAAGCTCCGCGTTCCGAACCCATTCGCCGCGCCACACCCAGACGGTCAGGATCACGGCCGCCACGGTTACTGCACCCGCCAGCGCGTGGGCCAGCACATTCCGGGACGGTGTCAACCGTCCGGATTCCCGCCACCGCAGCGCAAGGTTCCGGGCATAAACAATCACGTTGAAACATAACCCAAAGGCCGCTCCCGGTGAATGGCGCCAGACGGAATAGGCAAAAGTCAACAGCGCGCCGACCATGCTCATGTACCAGAAGGCCATGGGCACGACGACCCTGCCCGCCCGTTCGGAAGCCAGCCACTGCACATAAAACCGGCCATAGAACAAAATGCCTCCGACCGCGCCCAGGGTCATCCAGACATACGCGTGATTCATGGCGCCCAAGGCCCCGGCGGGATGGACAGACACATCTGAATGCCAGCGGAGTTCAACTTAAAATTTTTCCCAGTGCAGCACATCCGCAAGCGGCCGTTTGACAGGCGACGGCACGGCAAGAGGATACCCGACCGCAACCAGGCTGATCAGCAGCATGTCATCCGGCGCGCCCAGGATTTTACGAACCGTGTCCGCATAGGGTTTCCGATGGCCGGCCACCCAGCAGGATCCCAGGCCCAAAGCGCGGGCGGCTACCAGCAAATTCTGGGTGGCCGCGCATCCGTCTTCCAGAAAATAATCGCTTTTTCGGCAAAAGACCGCGATACACGCAGGCGCGTCCGCGATAAAGGATCCGTTGGTGGCCACGCGGGCCAATTCCGCCCGGGTAGCGGCATCACGAACCACGACGAATTCCCACGGCTGGGCATTCCGGGCGCTGGCCGCAAGCCGCGCGCAGTCCACCAGCGTCTCGAGATCCGCGTCAGCAACACCCCGTTCCGTGTCATACTGACGCACGCTGCGACGCGTACGCAAGGCTTCCAGTGCATCCATACAGACACTCCTGTCAAAAATTTTTAACAATCAAGTATTATTTTATCCTGCGCCGCTTTCCCCACAATCCGATCAGGGAACCGCGGCAGAATCATCCGGGGACTCAGGAGGCACCATCGGCGTGAGACCGGCATCCTGTCCGGATCCCGCAGGCAACTCCCCTCCGCTGCCTCCCGGATTCTCGGGTGGGCGATCACGCTCCGCGTTTCCACCGGTTGCCCGTTCCGCGGGAACCACTGCCCAGGGCTCTTCAATAATGTAAATCCGCTCGCCTTCCCTGTGCCAGCGCAAACCTTCCCGAACCGCTGATTCCCGGGCGGCCGGCTCACTTTCCATCACTTTCAACTCATCTTCCAACTCGGCTGCTTCGCGTTCCTTTTCCTCAACGTTCCGCCTGGCGTCTTCGATGGAACGGTTCAGCCGGTCTATTTCCTGGCGCCGCTGTTCAAACCGGCGCGCGCGATGGTACCCGAACCCGATGACCAGCGTCAGGATCAGCGCGATTATGATGGCTTTTTTTGACAGGTATCCCATGATATAAAAATGCGGGAGAGGCACCGCCTCTCCCGCTCCGATGTTTGCGTAAATCAGAACGCTTTAATATTGTAAAAAGCGTCGCGTCCCGCGTAGACGGCCTGGCTGCCCAGGGCTTCTTCAATCCGAAGCAGCTGGTTGTATTTCGCGATGCGGTCGCTCCGGGAGGCGGAACCCGTCTTGATCTGGCCGGCATTGATCGCCACCACGACATCCGCGATCGTGGCGTCTTCCGTTTCACCGCTGCGGTGAGACACCACCGTGGTGTAACCGGCGCGGTGAGCCATCTGGCAGGTCTCGAGGGTCTCCGTCAGGGAGCCGATCTGGTTCAGTTTAACCAGGATGGAATTACCCACCCCCTCGGCAATTCCCCGGGAAAGATACTCTTTGTTGGTGACAAAGATATCATCGCCAACCAGCTGCACTTTCTCGCCCAGAGCGGCCGTCAGCGCTTTCCAGCCTTTCCAGTCGTTTTCGCCCAGCCCGTCTTCAAGGCTGATGATCGGATATTTGGACGCCCATTCCGACCACAGGGCGATCATCTCTTCGCTGGTGGCAATCCGGTCCGGATTGGATTTGAAGAAGCAGTAACCCTTCTTTTTCCGTTTCTCCGCTTCGTTGACCAATTCGCTGGCTGCCGGATCCAGGGCGATCCAGATGTCTTTCCCCGCCTTGTAGCCGGCGTCCTTGATGGCTTTCAGGATCAACTCAGGGGCCTCGTCATTGCTTTTCAGGGACGGCGCGTATCCGCCTTCATCACCGACGGCCGTGTTGTAGCCGTTTTCCTTGAGCACTTTTTTCAGGGCATGAAACACCTCGGTGCCCATCCGAAGCGCTTCGCGGAAGCTGGGCGCTCCGACCGGCATCACCATGAATTCCTGGAAATCCACTGTGCCATCCGCGTGCTTCCCGCCATTGAGGATATTCATCATGGGAACCGGAAGGGTGCATGCGTTAACCCCTCCCAGGTAACGGAACAGCGGCAGTTCAAGGGTTTCCGCGGCAGCTTTGGCGACAGCCAGGGAAATGCCGAGAATCGCGTTGGCGCCCAGTTTGCCTTTGTTTTTTGTCCCGTCCAGGGCAATCATGGTGGCGTCGATTTCCCGCTGATTCAACGCGTCCATGCCGATCAGTTCGGGCGCAATCACCTCGTTAACGTTTTGTACGGCTTTCGTTACCCCCTTGCCGCCATACCGTTTTTTATCCCCGTCCCGCAGCTCCACGGCTTCGTTTTCGCCCGTGGAGGCTCCGGACGGGACAGCCGCCCGCCCCATAAATCCCGAGGACAGATGCACGTCCACTTCCACCGTGGGATTGCCGCGGGAGTCAAGGATTTCACGCGCTACGACATCGGTAATTCTGGTCATGATTGATTCCTTTATATTGGTCGACCTCGCCACTTCCGCGCCTGCCTGATGTAAGCATCAGGCCCTGTACTGAAACACATCAGACGCGAAGACCGTTCATCATTCGGGGCTATTTTACCACAGCCTGGCAGCGGAGGAATAACCGTTCAGCACTGCGGTTCATCACGCGCCTCACTGGACAAACAGCCGGACATCCGCCTGCTGCCTCAGGGTGTTGACCCACCGCTGATAGCGCTCGTCGGATTTCTGGCGGCGCACCAGCGGTTCAATTTCAGCGCGGGCCTGTTCGAGGCTGATCTCTCCGGCTTCCTGCCGTTCCTCCAGCAGCAGGATATGGTATCCGAAGTCAGTTTCAATAATATCGCTCAGCTGTCCGGGCTCCAGCTGCGCCAGGGCATCGCGCAACGCGGGAACGAGCGAATCTCCCTGTATCCATCCCATCATTCCCGCGTCTTCCGCTTCCGGTCCGTCCGATTCATCCAGGGCAGTCTGCGCGAAATCCGCTCCCTTCCGCAGTCGGTCCAGGATGTCCTCGGCCCGCTTTCTGGCCTCCTGCCGGCTTTCGGGATCGCGTCCCGCGGCAATGAATATCCGCCTTGCCCTAACCCGGGGACCGTGATGAAACTGTTCTGTATTTTCCTCGTAGTACCGGCGAATATCCTCTTCCGTAACCGTGACTTCCTGCTCGAACTGCCGGCGCTTGGCCCGCGCGAACAGCAACGCCGTCATCTGTTTCCGCACTTCGTCCCGCAGGGTATCCACCGTGCGGCCGGAGTCCGCCAATGCCTTAAGAAACGCCTCCTGGGATGGGTACTGCCTGCGAATGGCGGTGACCCGGCGTTCAATCTGTTTTTCCGGGATCTCGATTTTCTTTCCGGCTGCTTCGCGATAGACCAATTTATATTCAATCAGACGATCCAGCGCGCGCCGCAGCGCTGCGTCCGCCTGGCGCTCCAGTTCGCTCGGAGAGAGTCCGCTGTCCCGCAGGGACTGCAGTTCCGCGCCGGCTTCCTCAATCACTTCGCTCTGCAGGATCGGTTCACGCCCTACAGCGGCCGCCACACCGTCCACCATTGTGCCGGTATTCAGAACAGCCATCACATTCAGCAACAGACCGCATAACACGCACATGCAACGTCCCTTTTCATATCCCTCTTAAAACGAATTTGCGCTCGCGGGTATTCTACCACCAGACAGGCTTTAAGCGGGAAGGTTACTTCCGGACACAGATTGCGTGACGGCAAACAAATCCTCCCGGTCTGAATCCGGCGCCATAATCACGGTACCGCCAACGCGCTGATAAACTATCGCGCGCGGGCACAGCACTGAGCCGCGACCGCGCGCATGAGATTTCCATATCGGTTGGGGAGAGCGATTAACGGTTCGCGATTCCTTACTCCGTCGCGCCTACTCCCATGTCCTCTATGTCCAGCAGGTCCTCGACATTTTCCTCGCGAACCACAGGCCGGGAATCGCGATAGAAACGGCTGCCGGTGCCCGCCGGGATCAGGTGTCCGATAATAACATTTTCTTTGAGGCCGGTCAGTTGGTCAATCTTCCCGCTGATAGCAGCCTCCGTGAGCACGCGGGTGGTCAGCTGGAAAGATGCGGCCGCCACGAAGCTGCTGGTGCTGAGCGCCGCCTTGGAAATACCCTGGAGAATGGGTTCGGCTTCCGCCGGCCGGCCGTCGTTCATGGCCGTTTTCCTGTTCTCCTCTTCGAAGCGGATGCGGTCCACCTCTTCCTGGGCCAGGAACGGCGTATCCCCCGGATCGTCCTTGATGCGGACTTTCCGAAGCATCTGGCGGATAATCACTTCGATGTGCTTGTCGTTGGTGCGCACGCCCTGGGCCCGGTATACCTTCTGAATTTCATCCAGGAGGTGTTTGCGCAGCGCGTCTTCACCGAGCACGTCCAGGATATCCTGCGGGTTGATGGGTCCGTCGGTCAGGCGCTGGCCGGGATAGACCTTGTCTCCGGTCTGAACGTTGATATGCTTGTGCACGGGAACCAGCCTGTCCCATTCCTTGCCGACCTCAGGCTTGACCACGATGCGCCGCATATTTTTCGCCGCCGTGTCGAGGTAGACAATCCCCTCGATGGGGCTGATAATCGCCGGATTCTTGGGCTGGCGGGCTTCAAAGAGCTCTTCGACGCGGGGCAGACCACCGGTGATATCACTGGTTTTCTCCATTTCCCGCGGCGTTTTGGCCAGGATTTCACCTTTCTCCACCCTGGCATTGTCTGCCACCATGACGTGGGTTCCCGGCCTCAGGGTTACGAACGCCAGCACATGTCCGGTTTCCGGATCCTTGATCGTAATCTGGGGATGTTTATCGTGGCGGTGCTCGGTGACCACCACTTCTTCCAGCCCGGTCTCCTTATTGATCTCCATGCGGATGGTTACCCCCTTCTCCATACCTTCAAGGGAGACCACGCCATCCGCTTCAGCCACCACCAGGTCGTTGTACGGGTCGCGCCGGACCAGCAAAGCGCCTTTGCGCACTTTAGCGCCTTCCTGGCACAGCAGCTGGAAGCCCGGGCCAAGCGGGATCCGCTGAATTTCCTTACCCTCGGCGTTCAGCAAGATAATTTCGCCGCCCCGGTTCAGCACGATTTCCGCGCCATCTTTCCCGGGAGTTGTCTTGATGTTCAGGAAACGCAACGTACCACTTTCCGGAGCCCGTACATCGCCCGTTTCAACCCTGCGGGATGCGGTGCCGCCGATATGGAAAGTCCGCATGGTCAGCTGGGTGCCGGGCTCACCGATGGACTGCGCGGCGATAATTCCCACGGCTTCGCCCAGTTCTACCAGGTGGCCCGTAGCCAGGTTGCGCCCGTAGCACTTGGCGCAGACGCCTTTTTTGGACTGACAGGTCAGAACGGACCGGATCGTTACGCCCGGCAGGCCCGCATCCATGATCCGCTTGGCTTTTTCTTCGTCAATTTCTTCACCTTCCCGGACCACCGGTTCCGGTTCACCGGATATATAGATGTCACTCAGCGGATAGCGCCCGACAATACGTTCCGCCAGGGTAACCGTGGTATCCTGTCCGACGTTGAGGGGTTCCACCCAGATACCATTCAGGGTGCCGCAGTCATCTTCTTCGATGACGACATCCTGCGCCACGTCGACCAGCCGGCGGGTAAGATAGCCCGCGTCAGCTGTTTTGAGGGCGGTATCCGACAATCCTTTCCGCGCGCCGTGGGACGAGATGAAGTATTCGACCACGGTAAGGCCTTCCCGGAAATTCGAGATGATTGGCGATTCGATGATATCGCCATTGGGTTTGGACATCAGTCCGCGCATGGCCGCCAGCTGCCGAATCTGCTTTTTGCTGCCTCGGGCTCCGGACTCGAACATCAGGTATACGCCCGTGAATCCCTGGTCGTTGTTTTTCATTTCATCGACCATTTTGCTGGCCAGCTGGTCGGACACTTCCGTCCAGAGGTCCACAATACGCGAGTACCGTTCCTGTGTGGTGCACAGACCCTGGGCGTGCTGGGATTCAATGTTTCTGACTTCCTGTTCCCCTTTGCGTATCATCTCTTCCTTTTCTTGGGGAATGATGAGGTCGTCTATGGCAATAGAAAGCCCCGAGCGGGTGGCGTATTTGAAGCCGACCGCTTTCAGCGCGTCGAGCAGTTCGATGGTTTTGTGGTGTCCGTGGCGGCGGTAACATTCGGCAATCACCCGGCCGATACTGGCCTGGTCGTGATACCTGTTCACGTCCTCGATGGTGATCTCTTTGGGAAGATGTTCGGCCAGAATGACCCGCCCCACTGTCGTCGCGATAACCTTTCCGTTAGAGCGCAACCGGATCTCGGCGTGAATATCCACTTCGCCCCGTTCGTGGGCCAACACAACAGACTCGCAGTCCGGGTATACCTTCCCCGGTTTCAGGATAATTTCCCGGCCGTCCTCAAACCTGGACCACTCTTTTTTCCATTCTCCTTTGACGCCCTGCTTGGCCTTGGTCAGCCAGGCGATCCCCAACACAATATCCTGGGTGGGGGTTACAATAGGTGAACCGTCTGAAGGAGAGAAAATGTTCGTGGCTGACATCATGAGCAGCAGGGCTTCCAGCTGTGCGGCCGGAAAGAGCGGCACGTGCACCGCCATCTGGTCGCCGTCGAAATCCGCGTTAAACGCGCGGCAGACCAGCGGATGCAGCCGAATCGCCTTTCCTTCGATCATCACCGGCTGGAAAGCCTGGATACTGAGCCGGTGCAGCGTAGGCGCGCGGTTCAGCAGCACCGGATGGTCGCGGATTACGTCTTCCAGCACGTCCCACACTTCCGTACGCCCCTGCTGTATCATCTTTTTCGCGGCTTTGATCGTACTGGCATGTCCGCGTTCACGCAACTGATTAATGATGAAGGGCTCAAACAGTTCCAGAACCATCCGTTTGGGCAGGCCGCACTGATGGAGTTTGAGTTCAGGCCCCACAACAATCACCGAGCGGCCGGAATAGTCTATCCGTTTGCCCAGCAGATTCTGGCGGAAGCGGCCCTGCTTGCCTTTCAGCATGTCGCTGAGCGACTTCAGCTGCCGGTTGTTGGACCCGGTAACCGGCCTGCCGTGGCGGCCGTTGTCGAACAGCGCATCAACCGCTTCCTGCAACATGCGCTTTTCATTCCGCAGAATAACTTCAGGCGCGCGCAGTTCGATCAGACGCTTCAGCCGGTTGTTCCGGTTGATGACCCTGCGGTAGAGGTCATTCAGGTCACTGGTGGCATAACGTCCGCCGTCCAGCGGAACCAGCGGGCGCAAATCAGGCGGCATGACTGGAATAACTTCGAGGATCATCCACTCTGGCCGGTTGCCTGATTTGCGGAGGAACTCCACGATCTTCATCCGCTTCACCAGTTTCATCTTGACCTGGGCTGAAGTCGCCTCATGGAATTCCACCCGCAGCTCCGAAGCCAGCTGATCCAGATCCATGTTCATCAGGACTTTCTGGATGGCGGGCGCGCCCATTTCCGCTTCAAACGCATCCGCCCCGTACTTATCCACCACATGTTCGTAGTCGTCCTGGGAGAGCAGCTGCAGCCGGGAAAGCTCCGGCACGCTGCCGGGATCCAGCACCAGGTACTGCTCATAATAAATTACGCGTTCAAGGGAACGGATCGGCAGGTTCAGGAGGCTTCCGATACAGCTCGGGTTATTTTTGAAAAACCAGATGTGGGCGATGGGCACCGCCAGGTTAATATGCCCCATCCGTTCGCGCCGCACCCGGGCCTCTGTGATCTCCACGCCGCAGCGGTCGCAGACGATTCCGCGGTGTTTCACCTTTTTATATTTCCCGCAGCCGCATTCCCAGTCTTTGGTCGGACCGAAAATGCGTTCGCAGAACAACCCTTCCCGTTCAGGTTTGAACGTGCGGTAATTAATGGTCTCAGGACGTTTTACTTCGCCCCTGGACCATTTCCGGATTTCTTCAGGAGACGCAATCCGAATCTGCAGGGCGTCAAACCGTTCGCCAGTAGTGGGGATGTATGTGGCCAAGGGTCATTCCTCCTCGTTTTCTTCATCCGTGTCCGTGCCGATACCCTGTTTGCGCACCAGTTTGATGACATCGAGGCACAGGGCCTGCATTTCACGTACCAGCACGTTGAACGATTCGGGCGTTCCCGGTTCGATTTCCCGGGTTCCCTTCACGATCGCCTCGTAGGCCCACGTGCGGCCCTGCAGGTCATCGGACTTGATCGTCAGCATTTCCTGAAGGGTATAGGCCGCGCCGTAGGCTTCCAGCGCCCACACTTCCATTTCGCCGAACCGCTGGCCGCCGTTCTGCGCCTTGCCGCCCAGCGGCTGCTGCGTCACCAGCGAGTAGGGCCCCGTAGCCCGCGCGTGAATTTTGTCATCCACCAGATGGTTCAGTTTCATCATGTAGATGTATCCCACGCAGGTGTCCTGATACATGGGTTCGCCGGTTTTACCGTCACGCAGCCGAAGTTTTCCGTTCTCCGGAAGTCCCGCCTTGCGCAACAGCTCGCGGATCTGGCTTTCCGACGCGCCGTTGAAAACGGGGGATGCCACGCGCAGCCCCAGCTTCTGGACAGCCCATCCCAGATGCGTCTCCAGCAGCTGGCCCACGTTCATTCGGGAGGGCACACCCAGGGGATTCAGCAGGATTTGCACCGGCGTGCCGTCCGGAAGGAACGGCATGTCCTCCCGCGGCACGATCCGGGATACTACGCCTTTGTTTCCGTGGCGCCCGGCCATCTTGTCGCCCACCGACATGCGCCGGCGGCTGGCCACGTACACCTTGACGGATTTGAGCACCCCGGCGGGCAGCTCATCCCCCTTGCGCAACCGTTCTATCCGCGCGTCCCGCTGGGCGGTAAGGGTAGCCTCTTCCAGCGCCGCCATGTTGACCAGCCGGGAAAATTTCTGCTGCACGGCGGGATCGGACACTTTAAGCCGCGCCAGCACGCTGTAGGGAAGCGACTTGATATGCTTGACCATGACGCGCCGGCCCTTTTCGAGCACGACCTCGTCAGAGCTGTAATCCACCACGTCTTCCAGGATGGTCAGCCCCATTACGTCTTCACGAACCAGGCGTTCAAAGGTATCGCGGATCCGGTTGATGCGTTCCTCGTAGTACTGCTCGAGTTTTTCCTGCTCCTGTTTGAACTGCTTTTTGGCCTGGGCATCCAGCGCCTTGTCGCGCCGGCTGCAGATTTTTACGTCGATAACGACCCCGCTCGCGCCCGTGGGCATGCGAAGGGAGGCATCCCGGACATCTTCCGCCTTGTCGCCGAATATCGCCCGAAGCAGCTTTTCTTCGGGCGCGAGATCGGTCTCGCCTTTGGGAGTGACTTTGCCGACCAGAATATCGTCAGGCCCCACTTTGGCGCCGATATACACGATACCGCGCTCGTCGAGGTTCCGCAGGGCGTCTTCTCCCACGTTGGGGATATCCCGCGTAATTTCCTCCGGTCCCAGCTTGGTCTCGCGGGCTTCCAATTTATACACATTGATGTGCACCGAGGTGAAGACATCTTCCTTCACGAGGTCTTCGTTGAGAATGATGGCGTCCTCGAAGTTGTACCCTTCCCAGGGCATGAACGCCACCAGCACGTTCCGGCCCAGCGCCAGTTCGCCCTGATCCGTGGCCGTTCCGTCGGTAATCACGTCCCCCTTCTTCACGCGGTCGCCGGCCATCACGAGGGGACGCTGGTTAATACAGGTGTTCTGGTTGGACCGCTGGTATTTGCGCAGCTGGTATTCGTCCACTTCGGCACGGAATGGATTCCCTGTGTGCTCCTCCACCCGGACCAGGATGCGGTTCCCGTCCGCATATTCGACCACGCCGTCCCGTTCGGCTATCACGACAGCGCCGGAGTTCCGGGCGGCGACAGCCTCCAGGCCGGTGCCTACCAGGGGCGCTTCGGTACGCAGCAGCGGGACGGCCTGCCGCTGCATGTTGGAGCCCATCAGCGCGCGGTTGGCGTCGTCGTGTTCCAGGAACGGCACCAGGGCCGCGGCCACGCTCACCATCTGGCGGGTGGACACGTCGATGTAATCCACCTGTTCCGGCGCCACCCGGGGAAAGTCGCCGCGCCGGCGGCAAAGCACCAGGGGACTCACGAACCGGCCTTTTTTGTCGGTTTCCGCGTTGGCCTGGGCAACGGTGTAGTTGTCTTCATCGTAAGCGGAGAGCATGTGCACCGTATCGGTAACCCGACCTTTTTCCACTTTGCGGTACGGCGTCTCGATAAACCCGAATTCATTGATCCGGGCATACGTCGCCAGAGAGGCCATAAGGCCGATATTCGGACCTTCCGGTGTCTCAATGGGGCAGATCCGGCCGTAATGGGTTGGATGGACGTCCCGGACTTCGAATCCGGCCCGATCCCGCGACAGTCCGCCCGGCCCCAGGGCGCTGAGTCGGCGCTTATGGGTCAGCTCAGCCAGGGGATTGATCTGGTCCATGAAATGGGACAGGGGACTCCGCCCGAAAAATTCCTTGATAACGGCCTGCAGCGGTTTCGGATTGATGATACTCTGGGGGGTCATCTGGGCGGGATCCTGCTGAGAATATCCCAGCCTTTCCTTGATGGTCCTCTCCATGCGGGCAAGACCTACCCGGATCTGGTTCCCGAGCAGCTCGCCCACGGCACGCACCCGGCGATTGCCGAGGTGATCAATATCATCCACGACCCCGTCTCCCAGGCGCAGGCGGTGCATATACTGTAAGGTGGCCACCACATCTTCCCTGGTAAGCACCCGAATGGACTGGTCCACTTTCAGCCCCAGTTTACGATTGATCTTGTAGCGTCCCACCGGGGCCAGATCATAGCGGGCCTGGTCAAAAAACAGCCGCTCAAAATGGTTGCGGTAGGTACTGGCGGTCGTATCGGGATCGCCGGGCCGGAGACGCTTGTAGAGTTCCTGGCGCGCCTGGTCTTCAGTCATGATCTGGTCGTGGTGCAGCGTACGCACAATCGATGGATCCAGGGCTACTGACTGGGGTGATATGAATTTCAGGCGCGGAACACGCTTCTGAAACAGCATTTCCAGTACATCATGGGTCAGTTCCGTCGCGGCATCCGCATAAATTTCACCGGTTTCTTCGTCTATAACGTCTTCCGCGATCCATCCTCCCAGCACGTCTTCCAGTTTGACCGGCTGGTCATTCAGGCGCATGGAGCGCTGGCGCCCCCGCGCCTGCAGGGACAGCGTGTCAATCCGGTAGAACATGGCCAGTATGGCCTCGGGATCCGTATAGCCCAGCGCTTTAAGGAACGTGGTAGCCGGAATCTTTCCCCGACGGTCGACGGTCACCCAGAGGTGGTCGTTCATGTCATAGTCAAATTCCAGCCAGGCGCCCCGGTAAGGCGTAATTTTTCCGCTGAGCACCTTCTTCCCGGTAACCATCTGCTTGTATTCGAAAGATACTCCGGGGGATTTGTGCAACTGGCTCACGATGACACGTTCGGCGCCGTTGATGATAAACGTGCCGTTGGGGGTCATCACGGGCAATTCGCCAAGGTAAACCTCATTTTCAACGATATTGCGCACCACCTTCTCTGAGGAAGATGGCATTTCTTCAAACTGCACCAGACGCAAAACAGCCCGGAGGGTGGCGGCATAAGTCAGCCCCCGATCCTGGCATTCCTGAACCGTATTCTTCGGAGGAAACAGGCTGTAACTGACGAACTCCAGCCGGGCCATTCCGTTATTGGATTCGATAGGAAAAATTTCCTGGAATACAGCCTGGAGTCCGATCAGTTTCCGCTCATCCGGGGGTACGTCCCACTGAAGAAAATCGGAATAGGATTTCGTCTGGATCTCTATCAGGTCTGGAAGTTCCACCGTCTCCGAGAGCTTGCCCAGATTCAGCCGTTCAATCTGATGCGCGACAGCCATGCGTACTCTCCTTGATGCGACAGCCTTGTTCTCTAAGGCTTTAACTCACGATTCTGACGGGACGCCGCTATCCTCCCGACCTAAAAATCAGGGTTTTTCAGCGTTTGCGAAAATGGAGGGAATACTATAGCAAAAATAATGCCCTGAGTCAAGACAGACTACTCCCCCTTGTGGCATAAACTTCGCCCGATCATCGACGTCACAGATCATTCTCCAATGGCCAGATAAAATTATTGTATCAGAAATGACCGCTTTCAGTCAAGAAAACCGTGAATATCAATCCGCGACGCAAGCCACTGGGCGAAATGCACCGGTTTTCTGGAGGTCAGGTGCGTTAACTGTTGACGGCAGCTGGTTCCGGAGACTAACAGGTCAACATCCTCCGCCAGGCCGTTTACCAGATCAATGAGGGGCTGTGCCACCTGTACGGAAAGGCTGTACTTGTCTCCCATGGCCCCAAAAGCTCCCGCCATGCCGCAGCAGCCGGTGTCCAGCAGGGTAACCTCCGCGCCGGGAACTTTGGATGCCGCCCGGCGAAAACGCTCCGGCGGTACCGCCGCCTTGGCATGGCAGTGCACGTGCATCGCGCAACGCCCCGCGCGCCCGTTCCATCTCAACGCCGCCGAATCCTGCTCCAGCAGACGGTCCACAAACAGTTCAAAAGAATACGCCCGTTTCGCCAGATCCTCCGCTCCAGAAAGATTCAGCTCCCGGTAATCCTCCAGAAACATGGAACCGCAGGAGGGTTCCAGAAATACCACATCCCACGGCCAGCGCCTCAAGACTTCAATATTCCGGGCTCCCATGGACCGGGCCAGGTCAAGCCGTCCCATGCTGAAAGCGGGCCTGCCGCAACAGACTGTCCCTTCCGGAATAATAACCTCATAACCCGCCGATTCGAGCACGACCACAGCGGCCCGGGCGATCTCCGGCTCATAGTACCGGGAAAAACAATCTATCCAAAGCAGCACCGGTCCCCGGGAAGTCGGACCTGCCGTTTTACCTGACGGCCTTCTTTTAATGTAGCGACGCCACCACCGGTCAAAGGTCTCCGGGGCAAAAGCCGGAAGCGGGCGTTTATCCGTCAGGCCCAGCACCGACTTCATGCCGCGCCGCACCCATGGGCGGTTCAGCATCCGGTTGGCCATGCCCGGAACCCGGGTACCGAGCCAGCCCAGCCAGTCCACCCGGCTCAGCACGCGCGCTTTCAGGGGCACGCCATGCCGCAAATGTTTCGCGTGCAGCAGTTCAGCTTTGAGCAACGGCAGGTTGACATTGGACGGGCATTCCGTGGCACAGGCCCGGCAGGACAGGCAATTCTCAAGGGCCAGCTCCAGTTCATCGCTCAGCAGGGGGGCGTCCGGATTGCCCAGCCGGGACTCCAGCACTGCCCGGATGATGTTCGCCCGCCCCCGGGTGGACAGCCACTCATCCCCAACCGCCTGGAACGTCGGGCACATGGTGGGACCGCTCTTCCGGCAGCCGCCGCATCCGTTGCACTGTTCCAGGTTGCCCACAAAGGATTTGTCCTTGAGGGCGTAGGCCAGCACGGGTTCAAAGGGAACGGGTATCGAAGCGCCCGGTCCCTGCCGGAGGTCACGGTCAAAGCGGTATCGGCCCGTGTCAATAATTTTCCCCGGGTTCAGGATGCCACGGGGATCCAAATGTTCTTTTATTCCGGCCATCGCCTGACGCAATTCAGGCCCCAGCCATTCCGCCAGAAATTCCGTCCGGGCAATTCCCACCCCATGTTCCGCCGCCGGAGAGCCGTCAAACGCGCGGGACAGCTCAAAACACGCTACCGCTACCCGGCGGAACTTCCGGATGTCTTCCGGTCTGTGCAGGTCTACCACCGGCCGCACGTGCAGCAGCCCCGACCCGGCGTGACCGTAAAAAGACGCCTGAAGCCCCTCCCGGCTTAAAATCTCCCGCAGCGCCGCGGCATAATCCGCCAGCCGTTCGGGCGGGACGCAAACGTCCTCGATGCCCGCTGTAGGTTTCGCGGGACCGGGGCATCCGGTCAGCAGCGAAAGCCCGGCCTTCCGCAGCGCCCAAACCCGCGCGGCATCCCCGGAAGAACAGATTTTACCCCTTCCCTCCGGAACCGCCCGCACGGTCTCGCGGGTCTTATCGGCCACCTCATCCTCAAATTCCACCATCAGAATCGAGGCGCAGGGCTTTTCATCCAGCTCCAGGAACGCGCGGACCGACGCAAAAGCGGACTGCCCCCGGGTCTGATCAAACAGGACATGATCCATGTGTTCGATCGCGGCCGGCCTCAGGGGAAGCAGCCGAACGGACGCCTCGAGCGCTTCCTGTACGGAGGGGAAAAACAATACCACCAGCCCCTTTTCCCGCGGAAGGTCCACTAGGCTTAAGGTCGCCGCGGTAACCAGTCCCAGCGTGCCTTCGCTTCCGGTAATGAGCATAGCCGGATCGAACCGTCCCAGCTGTTCTTTTTTTCGCAGTGCCCGGTCCAGTCCGTAACCCGGCCAGCGTTTGGGAATACGCGCGTGAAACCGGGCACGGACCTGACCGGCCGCGGTTGCCATAATGTTTTCCGCCAGATTCATCGCCCGGGCAAAAGCAGTATCCGGCGCGGGACCCGCCGCGGTCTCTGTGATTTCTCCCCAGCTGTCCACCACTTCCAGGGACAGCACATGTTCGGATGTTGCCCCGTAAATGGAAGCCCGGGCGCCTGATGAGTTGTTGCCGACCATGCCGCCAAGGGTGGCGCGGGAACTGGTGGCCACATCCGGGCCGAACTGCAGGCCGCAAGGCTGCAGATACGCGTTCAGGGCATCCAGGACTACCCCGGGTTCCAGCCGCACTGTTTTTCGATCCCGGTCAAACGCGATAATGCGGTTCATGTGCCGGGAAAAATCAACGATGATCCCCTCCCCGACGGCGCCGCCCGCCAGACCGCTTCCCGCGCCGCGGGCGATGAGCGATATCCCCGCCTCTCCGGCGGCCCGAACCAGGCGCGCCGTTTCCGCGGCTGTCCGCGGGAATGCCACCCCTGTGGGCATTACCTGGTAGATAGAGGCATCCGTGGCATACAGCGCGCGGATCAGATCATCGCCGCGCACCTCGCATCCCGATTCACGGGCCAATCTTTCGCACAATGTCCTGGTATCCACGACGGTACAGTCCTATGGCACCCCTCCCACAGGGGGTATCATACCAGTTTTTCTGGTATGCTGAACAGGCCGGGCGGAAATCAGCTCCGTCAGAATGCGGGTTCGGCCCCCATCACCCTTCCCGACCGGATACACCAGGCATGACTGAGGATACGCGGAGAACAGCCCGTGAACTGCTCGCGCTGTGCCTGTCGCTCTGCGCGGGCTGGGGGCGTGTCCGCATCAACCGCGTGATGTCCCGGCCGCATTTAGACGCCGAGCGGGCCTGGAGCATTCTGCGCGAAGGCGCCATCCGGGAAGCGGCCGGGATTTTCGCGACGGACGCGCTGGCGCTTCCCCTGGACTCCCTGGCGGAACTGGCGGCGAAGGCTCAACACCATCACGACAGCATCCGCGCGCGCGGACTTCGGATGCTTCTCCCAGAGGACAAGGCTTATCCGGCAGCGTGGCGGGAAAGCCTGGACAGTGACATGCCCCCATTCGCGCTGGCCCTGGGGAATACGGATCTGGCCAACGCGCGTTGGCGGGGCGGGATTGTCGGCACGCGCGCGCCCTCCGGGGACGGTGTCCGTTTTGCCACCCGCTGCGCGGAAACGCTGGTTGCGCTGGACTGCGCGGTGGTCAGCGGGGGCGCCGCCGGAATAGATGCCGCCGCCCACAACGCCGCGCTGGAATCAGGGGGGAATACAATATTCATCGTGCCGGCTGACATCCTGGGTTACTGTCCGGCCTGGATTGAAGCGGCAATCTCGGGGCGCGCGCTTTTCCTCAGCGAATCTTTACCGGGCGCCCTTTGGACGACTCACGCCGCGGTACAGCGGAACCGGCTGATCGCCGCGATGGCTCAGGCCGTCTGGGTTGTGGAGCCCCGCAAGGAGGGCGGCAGCATCCGCACCGCCCGGATCGCCGCCGGACTGAACAGGCCGGTCGCCTGTTACAGGCCGCCGGATACATTTAAAAACGTAATCCCGTGGCTGGTTTTTTCCGGGCCTGACGCGCTCTCTAAAGACACGATTCGCGGGATGCTGGAACATGCCGGACCCACCCAGGGGGACCTGTTTAAGCCGCCACCGACATAACCTTTACTTGGAGGCTGAAGCAGCCAGTTCTTTCTCGATCGCCGCAGTCACCGACGCGTCATCCGGAGCAGTTCGCGGACTGAACCGGGCTTTCACTTTGCCGTCCCGCCCGACCAGGAACTTGGCAAAGTTCCACTCGATGTCTCCGGAAAATTCCGGATTGGTGTCCTTTGAGGTCAGCCAGGCATAGAGCGGCGCGATATCATCGCCTTTCACCGAAATTTTGCTGAACATCGGGAAGGTAACGTTGTATTTTGTGGAACAGAACTGTTTAATCTCCTCGTTAGTTCCCGGTTCCTGTCCCATAAAATTATTCGCGGGGAACCCGAGGATTACGAAGCCCTGGTCCTTATATTTCCGGTAAAGCGCCTCCAGTTTTTCGTACTGGGGGGTCAGCCCGCATTTGGACGCGACATTCACGATCATGACAACCTGTCCCTTGTAGTCCGCAAGGTTTACGTCACGCCCGTCGATGTCTTTCACCGTCAGGTCCAGCGGACTGCCCACGGCAGGCGGTTCCACCGCCAGGGTATGGGTCTGGCAGCCCAGAAGCGGCGCGAACAGGGTTAACGCGGAAAAAATTTTCTTGAGCATGGGTTTTCCTCTCATGGCCATCAAACGTTCTGCCCTAGAAACACAGATACGGGCGCCTCTGTTCCCGCATGAGTTTTATAAAATCCGGGATGCTGTATATACTTACTGGTGAACAGAAAAATCCGCTGGAGGATGCTGACATGGCACGGCAGTACATTCGGTTAATGACGCTGGCAGTTCTGGCCGCCGGGCTGGCCGGCCTGCCGTACGCTCACGCGCAGGACAGCGCGCCGGCTGCCCCGGCCGCTGAAAATGCCAAAAGCGGCAATGTCGCGCCGCCGGCCGAAAACGCCGGAAGCGTCCCGCCAAACTACAAAAGCCGGATTCCCCAAATGCCGGGCGATTTCCCCTGGCCCGGAGATCCCCGCCCGTATGGCGACAGCCGCTGGGCGTCCCACATTGACCGGGCACTCTGGTTCATGCTGAACGACCGGGCCGCGGCGCGCTGGACCCACATTGCCATCCTGGATTTCCTGCAGCGCCGGTTCGGCCTGCATGAGCGGTACCGCGCGGTAAATCAGCTCAAACCGGACCTGGGCGTAACGATCACTCCTGTAGAACAGGAGCGCTATTTCCGGCTCACGGAACCCGGTTTCCGCTTCCGGGGCACCATACCCGAAAAGCTGGATACCATGGACGATTTTATGACCGCGGCCCTGTATTGCGACGTCATGCCCATTCCGGAAGATACCATCGCCCAGATGATTTCCAAAATGAACTACGTGGACTCCCTTCCGCCCAAGGATCGGATGGGAACCTTCAAGATGATCGCGGATTATTTCTATACCCACCTGGCATTGTCTCTGCAGTGGCTTCAGGAAAAAGGATGCGTTACCGATCAGGCGGGCGCGAATGAACTGCGGGAAAGACTGATCCGCGCGATGGAGAAACTGATCAGCCAGAACGGCCCTGACACCGACCTTGGCATTGAATGCATGGCCATGCTGTGTTACCTGCGCGTGCCGGGGCGGGTCAAGCCGGCATGGGTGGAAAAAATGGTGGCCGCGCAGCTTCCCGACGGGGGGTGGGCCAACGCCTACGACCTGAAAGCGCCTGAACTGGTCAGCAACGGCCACACCACCATCCTGGCCCTCTGGGTCCTGCTGGAACAGGCGGTCCCAAAAATCAATGATGTCCCCTGGGTGGCCAGAGCTTCCGAACCGGCCCCGCCGGCGCCATAATGCCATGAACGACGTGCCCAGAAGCCCCAAATGCCACCACTGCGGAACGCCATGGCCGGGCGACAAACCCCGGCCGGCCTACCGCGACACCTGTTCCAGCTGCGGCGCGTACTGGCACTGCTGCCTCAACTGCCGTTTTCACGACCCTGCCGCGCACAACCAGTGCCGCATCCCGACCACGGAATGGGTTGGGGACCGCCGGAAATTCAATTACTGTGACGACTTCGCGTTCCGGACGGATGAAACCCGGGATCCCGGCCATATGGAAGAAAACCGGCGCCGCGCCTATGAACTGCTGGGAGAGCCGGAACCAAAACGTCCAACGCTGGATGATCTTTTCAAAGGCGGCGATTCATGAGCATTCCACAGGAAAACCATCCTTCCGCGGCATCCGCCGGATTCTCCGCGATTGTGGTGGATGACCGGCGCAACATGCGCGTGCTGCTGAAATCCTTTTTGACGGACCTCGGATTTGACACGGTCGACGCGGGTTCCGGTGAGGAGGCCATGAAATGGCTCGAGAAACGTTCTTTTGACCTCGTGATCACGGACCTCGCCATGCCGGGCATGTCCGGCATCGACCTGCTTAAAGCCATCAAAAACCGGAACACCGATACGGAGGTCGTCGTCATCACCGCGTACGGCACCATCCAGACGGCTGTTGAAGCCATGCGGCTCGGTGCGCTGGACTTTCTCGCGAAACCCTTCAAGCTGGAGGAAATTGAGGCGCGGGTCCGCCGGGTAATCCAAAAAAAACAGGCGCAGCGTTCCGGCACAATCCCGGCCGCGCCCGTCGGGCTGATCGGCGCGAGCGAAACCACGCAGCGCCTGAACTGGATGCTGCGGAAGATCGCGCCATCTAAAAGCGCCGTGCTGATCACGGGCCCCAGCGGCGTGGGCAAAGAAGTATTCGCGCGGGCGCTGCATCAGGCCAGTCCCCGAGCCGATAAACCATTTATCGCCGTCAACTGCGCCGCCCTGGCTCCGGGGATCCTGGAAAGTGAACTGTTCGGTCACGAAAAGGGCGCGTTCACCGGCGCCACCGAGCGCCGACTGGGACGGTTCGAACGCGCCCACGGCGGCACGCTCCTGCTGGACGAAGTGGGCGAAATCCCGCCGCCTATCCAGGTTAAACTGCTCCGGGTGCTGCAGGAGGGAGAACTGGAACGGGTGGGCGGATCCGAAACCATCAGGGTGGACGTGCGGATTGTCGCGGCGACCAACCGCGACCTGAAAACTGCAATTGAAAACGGCCAGTTCCGCGAAGACCTTTATTACCGGCTCAAAGTGTTTTCCGTGGAAATTCCCCCGCTGCGGCAGCGGCCTGATGATATCCCGCCGCTGGTCGAGCATTTCCTGCGCGGATTCAGCCAGGAGTTCGGCAAGCAGGTGGATGCCATAGACGAGGACGTCCTGTCGATTTTCATGCGGTACGCTTGGCCCGGAAACGTCCGGGAGCTGCGCAACGTACTGGAGCGGGGCGTGGTTCTCGCCGAGTCCAACCGGATCACCCGCGATGAGCTTCCGCCTGAACTGATTTCGGAAGCTTTCGTGGAAGAGGAACCGGAAAAGCCTCCGGAAGATCAGGACAGCCAGTACGCGGAAGAATCGCCCCTGCTGCTGTCTACCCGCGAGCGGATCGAGCGCGAACTCATCCTGGGCGCGCTGGAACGTTTCCGATGGAACAAGAGCCGGGCAGCCCAGCATCTCGGACTCAAACGCACTACCCTGCAGTATAAAATCCGGAAATATAATCTGGAGTAATGCCTCCGTTTATTCCGAGTCGGGCAGGCGGATCACGATGGGTTCTTTGACGCGGTTGGTTTCCAGATACTTCCGGAACCGGACCAGCATCGGCTCGGTCAGCACGGTGCCCGCGGACATCAGCTTGAGCCCGCTGTCCGTGACAATCGGATCTGCCAGCGTCATGCCCGGCTTAAGATCGCACGCGTAGACCTGCGCCACCCGCACTTCCCGGCGCGGCGCCTCCGCGGATCCCGCCCCCAGGGCTTCGAGCACCGCGGGATCATACCATCCCGTA
Organism: Candidatus Hydrogenedentota bacterium; assembly: GCA_029776995.1. Taxonomy (GTDB): domain Bacteria; phylum Hydrogenedentota; class Hydrogenedentia; order Hydrogenedentales; family CAITNO01; genus JAGPFE01. The sequence continues at coordinate 13,300 of JAKOTZ010000206.1, read as the reverse complement.
CGCTGTTTCATCTCCTGGACACATTCGAAACGCGGCCTGCCCGATTCACGGAGCCGGGTGTAATCCAGCGCGACCTTCAGGATCCGGGAATTCAGGGGAATAGCCTCCCCGGCCACGTTATCGGGCGGATAGCCTGACTCATCGTACCTTTTATCGTGGTACAGCACTACCTTGGCTACCCGTTCCATGCGGGGAATGTTAACGATCAGGTCATGGCCGATGCTGGGGACGCTCTCCAGAGAACGGGTTTCTTCCTCCGTGAGCGGTTCGCCCCGTTCTTTTTTGTGGACGATTTCGTGGGGCAGCGCGAGATATCCGATCGGGCAGAGCGTTGCGGCCAATTCCAGCTCCCAAAGGTTCTCCACGTTCATGCGGGAGGCGATGCTCCGCGCGAAACCGCGCAGGTTCATGACCAGCCCGAAAATTTCCGGCCGGGTCCAGGACAGGATTTCAGTCAGCATGGCCACCATGCCCGTCAGGGTTCCCTCCAGCAGTTCCCGCTCCGCCACGACCAGGCGGTACTGTTCAATGGCCGCGATCAGCGATTTCGCGAAGATTTCAGACGGACAGGGTTTGAGCAGAAACCGGAAAATGGCGCCTTCGTTCACCGCTTCCATGGCGTCATTGATGTCCGCGTTCCCGGTCAGCATAATCCGCACGGTGTTGGGAGAGATTTCTTTCACCTTTTTAAGGAATTCAATGCCGTTCATCAGGGGCATTTTCATGTCCGAAACCACCACGGCGAAAGGTCCCTTCTCCTGCAGGGTCCTGAGTCCCACATGGGGACCCTGGGCCGTGAATACCCGCAGCACCCTCCCCAGTTTTCGCTGATAGGTCTCCAGTATGTTCGGATCATCATCGACGAACAGGATGCGTTCTTCCATGGCGCTCATGACTGTATCTCCTCCCAGCGTTTCCGCCATGCCCCGAATTTTTCCTCCAAACCCTTCCCGCACAGCAGTTTAATCGGCTGTTCCATATCCGGATGCGCGGACCATACCCGGTCTGAATGGCCACACAAAACGTCCGCGCAGAACAGGACCAATGGCCCGTGCAGTCCCTCCCCGTTCACTTCCTCCGGGTGATGGTGAAACAACACCGCTTCCACGATGATGTCCGGAAGAGACCATATCCCCAGCAGATAGGCCGCCAATTCCGCATGGGTACACGAAAATACCTCCCGTTCCGCGGCCTCCAGTGAAACCTCGTTCAGTTCCGCAAAAGCCGCGCAATGCCCAAAATACTCCCGCGGCCCTGAGGCCAGCAGCGCTTCTCCGGCGTCATGCAGGAGCGCGGCCGTGTACAGCGCGTCCGTATCTGCCGGGGAAATCTTTTCCATGTCGCTGATCACGTGGACCGCGCGGGCCGTCTCCATGCTGTGGTCCCACAGGTTACGAAGGGAAAACCCTTCGGCAAACTGGAGCCGCTCGAAATGCGAGAAGAGTCCCACCCCCAGTACCAGCGACCGGATGGTTTCCAGCCCCAGCATGGCCACCGCCTGGGATGCCGTGGAAACCGGACGGCGCAGGCCAAAAAAAGCTGAGTTGACCAGCTGAAGAATCTTCGCGGTCATGGCGGGATCTTTTTCGATAATCCGCCCGACGTTGGCCACTGACCCCTCCGGGGAATTCAATTCATCGCACAACTGGCGGTAGGTCTCAGGCAGCGCGGGAAGTTCTCCCATTTCCGTGGCCAGGCTGGCCACAGCCGGATTGGCCAGCCGTTCCCGCAGCGCCAGCGCCCGGCCGATGGCATTTTTGAGCACATCCGGCGGGCATGGCTTCATCAGGAACTGGTGGGCGTCGCCCACGGTCCGGTATACCGATTCATCATCAGTCTGGCCGGTCAGGACAAACCGTATCACCTCAGGATGCCGCCGGCGCACCTCCCTGAGCAGGGCCGCGCCGTCCATGCCGGGCATCCGCATATCAGACACGATAACATCCACCGGATGCTCGTCCAACATCCGCAGGGCCTCCTCGCCGCTCCCGGCAAACAGCTGGTTCCACTCCCGCCGCAAGGGAAACAGCATCCGCCGCAATCCGTCCAGCACGCCCTGTTCATCATCCACGAAAAGCACCGTTCTCATGCACCCTCCTCCTTTCGGCTTCGCTTTTCACTGTCATGATCTTGCGGTTCCGGCTCTCCCAGAGGCAGCCGTATGATAAAGGTGGTCCCTTCACCCTCCCGGGTCTCGAAGGTAATCGTGCCGCCGTGTTTGTTCACGATCACGTCCCGGGCAATGGCCAGCCCCTGGCCGGTCCCGCGTCCCACTTCCTTGGTGGTAAAGAACGGTTCAAAAATCTTATCCCGGACCGATTCCGGTATCCCGGTTCCCGTATCGCTGATCCGGATTTCCGCCTGCTGTCCCACCTGACGGGTGGCAATCGTGATCAGCCCCTTCTCCTCGCTGTTCCGGCCCACCTTGTCTCCGATCGCGTGCGCCGCATTGACGATCAGGTTCAGGTACACCTGGTTCAATTCTCCCGGGTAACAGGGAACCGGCGGCAGAGATTCGTCCAGCTCCGTCCTGACATCCGCGACGTATTTCCATTCGTTCCTGGAGACTGTCACCGTGTTCAGGATATCCTGGTTAATGTTTCTAAGTGTCTTTTCCGCGGTGCTCGGGTGGGAAAAGGCTTTCATGGCCCGTACAATCGTGGCGACCCGGTCCACCCCCTCGCGGGCCTGCGTTACCGCCCTGGGCGCCTCCGCGATAAAGAACGCGATGTCATCATCACTGGCTGACGTTCCGGACTCGCCTCCGTCCAGCCGCGCGCAGAACGCGGCAATCGCTTCACCCAGGAATTCCAGGTTGTCGCCAACGTACTGAATCGGCGTATTGATCTCGTGGGCAATCCCCGCCGCCAGGCGCCCTACGGCTTCCAGGCGCTGGTGCTGGCTCATTTCCCGCGCGCGGTTTTCTTCTTCCGTTATATCCTCAAAAAGCTCCACCACCAGATCGGTCGGTCCTGCTCCCACGCTGCTCCGAACGGGAAAGGCCATGAGCCTGAAAATCCGCTGCTGGCCATCCGGGTACCGCACCACCCGCCTGGTTTCGTGGACCTGCCCGTCCTGGAAACACCCAGTGACGGGACAGGTTACACAAGGCGCCGTAGGAGCAGACAGGTTATATACCTGGTAACAGATATCACCTTCCTGCCGGACCGCGTACTGGCGGGCAGCCGCGTTGGCCAGCACAATCCGATAATTTCGATCGATCAGCAGAACCCCGTATCGGATATTTTCCATGATGGTCCGCATCAGTTCACCGGTCTGCTGGGCTGACCGTTCCGCCCGCTTGCGCTCGGTAATGTCCCGAACGATGCCCAGGGCGTGCCATCGCCCGTCCATCCGCAGCGCGGCCAGGGAGACTTCAACTGGAAACTCCGAGCCGTCCCGCCGCCGGGCAGTCAATTCCAGGGTGCTGTCAATGGCCAGGCCTTCCCCCGTCTCCCGAAACACGCTCATGCCTGCCCGCACATCCTCATGGTAGCGTTCCGGCGCAAGCTTATCGTGCAGGTCCTGGCCGATAATCTCTTCCGGCCGCCAGCCGAAGATCTGCTCTACCGCCCGGTTGGCAAACACCACCCGCCCCGCGTCATCCATGAGAAAAATCGCCTCCCGGGCCGAGGACACCAGCGCGTCAAAAACCTGGCGCTCGCGGACTAATATCTTTCGGGTTTCACTGATCCTGTTCAGCAATATATTAATGGAAACCTGCAGGTCGCGTATTTCGTCCTTTCCGTCACAGGTAACCCGGCTCTCATCAGCCTGTTCCGGATCGATGGTGGCAATTTCCTGTTGCAGAAAAAGCACCCTGTCGATGATGTTCCATTTCAGAAATCCAAGGAACAACCCCAGCGCCACCAGCATTACCACGAAAAGCCCCGCAAAAAAACGACTCACGGTAAGCAGAAACTGGCAGTGCAGGTCCCGCGGCAGATCAGCCACCACAGCGATCCGGTGCCTGCCGGTGATATCTGTCATAACCATGCCCGCCAGCGCCACGCGGCTGTTCAGTGGATGGAACACCGGTTTGCCCGGGGAAGCCCGCTCCAGCCACGCCATCTCCGGGCCGGGATCCGCCACTACCCTGACGGTAAGGGTGGACGCCTGGCGTACCCGGTTCAGCATCGGTTCGGATATCCGCCGCGCCATGACGAGAACTCCCGCCGGCGGCGCTGCACCGTCGGCAGACGTGATTACATGGGCGGCGGCTATCAGCGGCTCACCCGCCAGCCAGACGATGCCGCTTTTCGGATTCACGTCCCCCGCCGCAACCGACAGCGGTCCGCCGGACCGTAACAGGACCAGGAGATCACGGACACCCGACTCCGCCAGTTGTCGGGTGTAAACCACAACTGCTTCACCCCCCTTATCCGCCAAAACCAGCAGGTCCAAGTCCAGATTTCCGACAACAGCTTCCGGAATATTTTCCCGCAAAAAAGCCGGATCCCGGGTGGACATAAAACTGTACAGTGCGTCCCAGCGTCCCCAGTCGGTCACGTTATTTTTCAGCCCAGTGAACTCCTGTTCAAAAGCTCCGGCCACCTGCCGCATGCAGTCATTGGAAAAATGTTCCTCCATCCGGGCATATTCTTGTGCCAGCCCCCAGGTCAGGAGCACCCCCAGCACAGCAACGGTACCAAACCCGATTATCCCAAAAAATACCACCAGTTTTTTCTGGATACGACTCATTCCCACACTCGCTTATTTCTCTTCACCCGAAAAAAGTATACCATAAAAAATAAAAAATCGTATAATGATAATAGTATTTATTACTGATAAAGATTTTCCGCATGGTAAGATAGAATCAAAAAGGATGGCAGTTTATGCAGTACCTACGCGTGGTATGGGTTTTGATCTCTGGAATGGCGGCCTTACCGCTGGGATGTGGTGACCCCAACCGGCAAACCATCGCTGAAGTACGCGTAATGTATGGAGCATTCAGCCAGGCCGTTATGTCCGGCCTGTCCACTGCTGAACGCATGGGGCTGGCTCAACCGGACCGTCCGGGTCCGCCGGCCGGCGCCGATATACCGCCGGGCCATCCGCCCGTGGGGTCCACGGTTGTTCCGGATGACGCAAATACTCCAGCACCGACTTCCGCAAACGGCTCCGCCTTTACCTGGACCCTACCCGAAGGCTGGCGCGAACTTCCGTCCCGTCCCATGCGCGTGGCCACCTTTGCCGCAGGAGACGCGGAATGTTATATTTCCGTGCTGGCCGGCGACGGCGGCGGCACGGCCGCCAACATCAACCGGTGGCGGCGGCAGATGGGCCTGGATCCCCTGGAAGACCAGGCGATCGGGGCGCTGCCCACCCTGACCGTGCTGAACGGTCCGGCGATATTCGTGGAAATGGAGGGCACATACCGGGATATGAGCGGCAGCACGCTGGAAAATGCGGGTTTCCTGGGGGTGGTCCGTCCCCTGGACGGCCAGACCCTGTTCATTCGCATGACCGGACCCGCCGAAGCCGTGCGCGCGCAGAAAGCGGCTTTCCGGGCATTCTGCGAAAGCCTGCGGGAAGCTTCCGGCTCATGATCCCGCGGAACGCCGGCCTTACCCAGTTTGCGGCGGCTATTTTCCGCTGTTTCGCTTCCTACGCGATGTCCGTTATACTCCTGACCCTGCTGCTGGTTTTGGTGTTTATTGGCACCATAGAGCAGGTCCGCATCGGCCTGTATCCGGCGCAACAGCGTTATTTCGAGTCTTTCATTGCCGTTTTTCCCCTGTTCGGTTCGATCCCCCTACCCCTTCCCGGCGGCTACCTGCTGATTACCCTGATTTTCATTAACATTCTTTGCGGCGCGCTGATCCGGGCGCCTAAACATCTCCGCCGGCCAGGCCTGCTCATCGCCCATACCGGTGTGCTGCTGCTGGGAGTCTGGGGATTCGTGACCTTCCACTATTCCCTGACAGGGTATGTGGACCTGGAGGAAGGGGAAAGCGCGTCAACGTTCAAAGATTACCTGGACTGGGAACTGCGGATCACCGAACTGGGAAATCCGGGCACACCTGCCCGACAATATGTGGTGCACCACCGGGATTTTGACAGCGCCCGCCCCGAAAAGCCGATCTCGCTGGAGCATCCGCAACTTCCCTTTTCCGTCACCATTTACCGGTGGCTGCCCAACGCCGCGCCTGTTCCGGACTCCGGGCCTGACAGCGTCGACGGGGTAACCCTGGTCCCCTGCCCCACCGCGGCTGAACCTTCGGGCAACCTGCCGGGGCTGATCCTTTCGGCGGCAAATGCGGCGCCGGAGAAGGGGCTGGTGTGGGCGGGACAGCGGGCGCCGCTGGTTCTGACCGCCGGCGAACGCCAATACCGCCTGGATCTCGCCCCGCGCGAGTGGCCCCTGCCCTTTTCCATAAAACTGCTTAAATTCCGCCACGAGACACACCCCGGCACGGCCATGCCCAGCCATTTCAGCAGCCGGGTCGAGGTGCGCGAAGGGGACGCCACCCGGGAAGTGGAAATCCGCATGAACGAACCCCTGCGCCACCGGAACCACACGTTATATCAGGCATCCTGGGGGCCTCAGAACGCGGAACCGGGCGCTCAGCTGTATTCCGTGCTGTCTGTCAGCCGGAATCCTGCCGGAGAGTGGGCACTGTACGCGTCCCTGATCATCACGGCGGGACTGCTTATCCACTACGGACAGGTGTTCCGGGACTTTCTCCAGAAATCCTCGGGGAAACGCTCAACATGAACACGCCTGCAAGACACGTTCGAACACGCGCCGCCTGCCTGTCGAAAGTAATTGCCTTTGCAATCGCCCTGGCGGCTGCGGCCGGCTTTTTATCCAAAACCCAGGCCGAAACGCCCCCGCAGCCATCCGATCCGGCCGCGGACCTGTCCCTGCCTGAAGATCTGCCTTTTGAGCTGCCGCCGGATATTCCGGACCTGCTGGCCGGCATGCCCGTACAGGAAGGCGGACGCATCAAGCCCCTGTCGACGTTTGCCCGGTTCGCGCTGCTGCGCCTGAATGCCCGGACCACACTGTCTGTTTCGGAATCGGACGGGTCGAAAACTCGGCTGGACGCCATGTCCTGGCTCTGCGAATGCCTGTTTTATCCCCGTCGGGCAGTAACCCGCCCCTGCTTTAACATCGATACCGATGAAATTATCACCGCGCTGGGACTGCGCGCCCACGAGAAGAAACGGGACCGGTATGCTTATGCCGAACTGGCTCCGGGCCGGGACCAGCTCGTGCTTTTGGCCCGGGCCATGGGCCGGAAAGAATCCAGGGAACTGAACTGGCTGGAACGCCAGGTCGTCCGGCTGGCCGAAAACATGCTCTTTTTTGAGTCCCTCATTCATTACGGCGATTTTGCGCGCAACCGCCTGGATCTGCGCGGGATAAGCCTGTTTGAGGACAAATTTGACCGTCCGGAATCGGTGCCGCTGTCCCGTTTCCTGGAAACAGCTCCGGCGATTTTGCGCGCGCTGGGTGAAAATACAGGAGATGCCGCGCAAAACTCAGACCAGGTCCGCCAGGGAATAGACCTGCTGTTTGAACGGCTGAATCAGGCTTATGGCGCGCTGCCGACCGCTCCTACTCTGGCCGTAATTCCCTCTGCGGATCCAAAAAACGACGCCTGGAAACATCCGCTGTCCCTGATTGAAACCGCGCTGCGGCCGGACATGTCCGAATCCGCCCGATCAACCGTTGCGTCAGTCCAGCTTTGGGAGGCCCTATACGCAGCCGAGAGTCCGAAAGATTTCCGTCAAGCCGTGATAGACCTGGTATCGTACACTGCAGACCGCGCGGAACCTGCCGGCCAAAACGCGAAGGTCGCGCTGGAGTTGCGGTATTACCGGATGAACCTCCTGCTGTGGGCACAGTGGCTGTTTGTGCTGGCCTTCGTGGCCGGCGCGCCGCTGTGGAGTTTTACCCGGGGGAAGGCGGGATACTGGGCAGCCATGGCGCTGCAGATTCCCCCGACGCTCCTGCTGGCGGCAGCGATCACCCTCCGGTGCATCATCCGCGGCCGTCCGCCGGTGACCACGCTGTACGAAACCATCCTGTTTACCACCCTGACGGCTGTCCTGATCGCCTGGACCATAGAGGTGATCCAGCGCGGCTGGATCATTGGGGTTCTGGCCGCTCTTCTCGGCGGGGCCGGCCTGTTTCTGGCCGGACGATACGAAGCCGCCGAGGGCATGGATACCATGCCGGCGGTCATTGCCGTGCTGGACACCAATTTCTGGCTGGCCACCCATGTCACGACCATCACAATCGGTTATGGCGCCGGACTGCTGGCGGCCGCGCTGGCCCACGCCCACATGCTGGGCGTCCTGCTGTTTCCATCCCGAAGAGAAAAATTTGCCGGCCTGCAGCGGGCAATTTATGGGGTGGTCTGTTTCTGCCTGGTGTTTTCTCTGGCCGGAACAGTACTGGGAGGGGTCTGGGCCAGCCGCAGCTGGGGCCGGTTCTGGGGATGGGATCCCAAGGAAAACGGCGCGCTGATGATCGTACTGTGGTGCCTGATCCTGCTCCACGCCCGACGGGGCGGGTTCCTGGCGGGGTGGGGCATGTCACTCGGGTCGGTGGTGCTGGGTATGGTCGTGGCCTTTTCCTGGTGGGGCGTCAACGCGCTGGGGGTCGGCCTACACAGCTACGGGTTCACGTCAGGAATCTGGCTCAACCTGGCTCTTTTCTGGGCCATTGAACTGGTGGTGCTTGCCGCCGGGCTGGGCGCCTCGGTATCCATGGAACGCAGGGAACGGCTGCAACGGATTCAGTCGGGCAATCCGTGACGCAACACCCTTCAGGGTGTACAATCTGAATAGGAACAACTTCGGAGGGCATCTCATGAAAACGGGAAAACTGGGCCTGATCTTATGCGCGGCCATGCTGATGAGCAGTCCGGCGTTTACGCAGGATTTTTTTGCGGACTACGTGTATCTTTCCCCGGCCAAGGGGGATCTGGCCTGGCTGGACTGGCCCCTCCCGGCCGCGGAACTCCGCGCGCTGGCGGCCGAAGCGCCTTCCCCCCGGCTGGCCGAACCGGATAGCATGGCGGACAAGATAGACTCTTCCGATAAAGCCGCGCTTCCCGCCCGGATCGGCCAGAGTGTCGCGGCGGGCTGGGATGCCGCGGACCTGGCTGTCCGCGCTTCCCTGAAAAGCGAATCAGGGGCGTTCCGATGGATCATCTCCGCGGGCGCGGCGTCTTCTGAAGCTGTCCGCCTGCTCGTGGACCTGAACGGTCTGGGCGCTGAGGACCGGGTTTACCTGGCAGACTCCGCCGGCCAGCGGGTGTTCGGTCCCTGGACCCGACAGGATGCCCGACCTAATGGCAACTGGCTGAACACGGTCTGGGGTGAATATGCGCTGCTGATTCTGGAGTCGCCGGATGCTTTGCCTCCCGTGCGAATAGAGCAGATCGCCAGTTTCAACCGCGCGATGGACAAAGTTTTTTCGCTGTGCCCCATCCCGGCGGACTGCGACACGGATCCTACTGCCCGGGAAATCTCCACCGCTGAAGCCATGCTGATCATCCCGCTTCCCGGAGGAGAATGGGGGCAGTGCTCCGGAACGCTGCTGAACAAAGCAGGAACGCCGGATTTCGCGCCCCGGCTGATCAGCGCGCACCATTGCTTTGACACTCCGGGCATGAATTACGAAGACGTTGAGGTGATATGGGACTACCGTACCGGCGCCTGCAATCTGAACGCGCCTGACCCGGAGCCAAACCTGCTGCCCCGCAGCTCGGGAAAAACTTCCGTGGCCTACGATAAACGGGTGGACGGCCACTTTCTTATGCTGGACAGCGTGCCCAACGGCCCCTACGGTAGGGCCTGGGCGGGATGGGACACCCGCGCGCTTCAGGTCGGGCAGACCGCGCGGGGATTCCATTATCCGGCTACCACCCCCATGAAAACGGGCGTGGCTACCATCATCGACACGAACGTTTCCGAATGCCTGGACCTGCTGTGTGTCGACCGGTACGTGAAACAGAATGAAGTCCGCTGGGATGAAGGCATTACGGAGGGCGGGTCCTCGGGATCCGGCCTCTTCCTGGTGGACGCGAACCTGCGCCTGGTCGGCATGCTGAGCAACGGCACTTCCCACGTTTGTGGCAGTCCGCTGCTCAACCTGGATAACTACGCCTCATTCCGGGATTTCTTTCCCCGCATCGCCTGCCATCTGACGGACACTGAGCCCTGTGAAAAAACATCCTGGTGTTTCATCGCCCGGTGGTTCGGCAAGGACAGCGCGCCATCCGAAAACCTGCGGGCGTTCCGCGACAACGTGCTGAGCGATTCGTCCCTGGGACAGGCGCTCAGCCGGCTGTACTACCGCGCGGCGGCAACCCTGCTCCCCTGACCGTTTGCGCCGTTGCGGAGAGCCAGCCCATAATCGAAGGGGCCCGGTTGCCCCTGGCCGGGAGTAATGCGGCCGTTTGGCAAACGCCATGAACAGACAGCGCAAACTGGATAAAACTACATCTTCCGAAGCCAATTCCGGCTGTAAAGATCTCGCGGTGGGCGCGGTGTTCCCTGCCGCGACCGCCGATGCCGCGGCTGGCCGGACAAGCCTGCCCACCCAGGACCTGGAACTGGCCGCGCGGCTGGGACTCCAATTTATTGTCGCCGATGCCGATTATTTTCGCTCATCTGGAGAGCGGGACACTTTTTCTGGAATTCGCGAGGTATCTGAACGGATACGACTTTTTATAAAGGTACGCGTGTTCCCGGATTCCCAGCCGGAACAGGCCCTGGAATACGCATCCGCCCTGCGGCAGTCCATGTCCGGTAATCCGTTACACTGGATACTGGAAACACCCCATATGGATCATCCGGAGAGGGTTTCCTGCCTGAATCTGCTGGCTTCCGGCCTGCGGGAAATCAGCGGCGGCGAATCCCAATTGGGGCTGTGGTTCCCTTGCGCTGTTTTTGTGCCGGACGATCCGGACAGTCCCTGGGATGTTCGCGTCGCCAGAAAAAAAACCGGGGAACAACTGGATGCCGCCGCGTCGCTGGAATTTTCGGATTTCTTGGTCCTGGTATGGGAAGGGGTAACTACCGTGCGTTTTTCTCCTTTCCGCCCGTTTTCCAGCTGGACGCGTGTCCGCCATATCGCACCGCCAGACCGATCCGACGCCGCTTTTTTCGTAGAGGCGCTGAGTATGGCTGCTTCACTGCGGCGCCCGATGATGATTGTGGACCGCGGCGCAGCTTCTCCGGCCGACGCTGCCAGACAGGCCGCAGGCCGCTGCGCCTGTCTGGGCGAATTCGCGGCCGGCGCCGGCGGGCCAGACCAGCATACCCTGTTGGGATACTGCTGGGACCCCTTTATCTCCCATGCCGGGACACCTGATGCGACCGGCCGCATGGGCCTGGTATTGGCAGACAGTTCAGACGGATCCCGCACCCCCTGGCCCGAAACCTTCCGCTGGACGGCAGCATGCCGCAACGCTTTCAGCACAGCCCTCACAAAAGGAAACGTCCGTGAACCAGCCACCCGATACCCATAAGATCCCAATATCCGAACCGTGGACCCTGGCTGTAGAGGGTGGCGGAACGGGATCCCGGTTCGGCTACTACACCCCGGAAGGGACGCTGGCAGCCGAATGGGAAGGACCGCCGGCCAATTCGGCCGCCTATGGAGCCGGCGCCCCCGTGGATGCGGCGCTGCAGGCGTCAGAAATGCTGGAAATCGGTCCCCGTCCATTGCACGTACTGGCGGGCATTGCGGGGCTTGCCACCCAACGCCAGCGGGTCCAGACGGCCCGGGCGCTGCGCGACGCGCTTTCCGCCCGCCTCGTGGTGGCAACCACGGACCTGCACCCGCTGCTGCTGGCCGCCAGCGGCCCAGGAGACGGCGTGCTGGCCATCGCGGGTACCGGATCGGCCATCCTCGCGCGCAACCGCTGGGGCCGGATTCTGCGCGCGGGTGGACGGGGTCCCCTGCTGGGCGATGAAGGCAGCGCGTGGCGCATGGCCGCCGAAGCCCTGCGCGCGGCGTGCGCCTGGCAGGACGGAACCGGTCCTGAAACCGTCCTCAGTGAAAAATTGCTGGGAGCGCTGGGCGTCCGCTGGGTGGATGAACTGGTGGAATGGGCCGCGACCGCCGATAAGCGAACCGTGGCCGCGCTGGCATCAATCGTCACGGCCTGCGCAGAAAGCGGGGACTTCGTCGCCCGGGGCATCGTGGAGGACCAGGCCCGGCGCCTGGCTGCCCTGGCCGTATCCGCCGCGGAAAAACTGGGACTGGAAGACGGCGTCAGGTGCTTCACCCACGGCGGGGTATTCAGGCACAGCGTGCTGTTTCTGGAGGCTTTTCAGGACAACGTTCGGCAATATCTTGACATGCAGTTTATGGCATGTCCGCTCACCGGACACCGGGCCGTTTTCGAAGCCCTGCGTGAGGTGGAAAAAGAAACCCCGTGGGCCGCGGTCATCCGGGACGAGGATGCCGCGGATCGCGCGGACGCCCCGATGGTGATGCCCGGACCACTGCCTCCCACGGAGCAGCACCGTCCGGAAATTCCGCTGGATGAACTCACCCCCCTGGAACTAGTCCGGCGCATGAACCGACTGGACCACGCCGTGGCTCCCGCAGTGGCCCGTCAGGAGGACGCGCTGGCCCGGCTGGTTGAACGGGCCGCCAACGCGATCCGGTCCGGACACCGGATCATCTACGCGGGCGCCGGAACCAGCGGACGCCTGGCCGCCCTGGACGCGGCAGAGTGCCCGCCAACCTTCGGCGTGCCGGCTGACCGGGTGGTCGCCCTCATGGCCGGAGGGGAACAGGCATTTATCCGGAGCGTGGAAAACGCCGAAGATGACCCGTCTGCCGGCAGGGCGGATCTGGAAGCGCTGCGCCCGGACCCGGGGGATGTCGTAATTGGGATCGCCGCGTCCGGCACAACGCCTTACGTGCGCGGCGTGCTGGAACAGGCGCGGGAACTCGGCCTGTTCACAGCCCTGCTGACTTCCAACCCTAATCCCGGAATCGCCGCGGACCTGGTGGTCTGTCTGGACACGGGACCGGAGGCCCTGCCGGGCTCCACCCGGTTGAAAGCGGGCACCGCGGCCAAAATGGCGCTGAATATCATCTCCACCGGCGCCATGACCCTGGCCGGCTATGTCTACCGGGGCCGCATGGTCAGGGTAGTTCCATCCAACGAAAAACTCCGGCAGCGGGCCGTCCGCATCGTTGCCGAACTGTGCGCCACAGACCCCAAGACCGCCCGGACAACCCTGGAACATTCCGGCTGATCCGTGCCGGCGGCTGTGGTGATGCTTACCCGGAATATCCGGGATCCCGAGCAGGCACGCG